>CAZRKW010000156.1:0-9558 GCA_964600355.1 uncultured Acidobacteriaceae bacterium | reverse complement strand
AAAAACCAGTCGCACTGAACCGTCCAGTTAAAGTGTCGCTTCACTCTTCCGGTAACCGCGTTACAGAGGACTCCCAGGCTTCCCTTCCAAAGTTAACCTTAGCGATCAAAAACGATATGCCGAGGCACGCATGAGCAAAGCAATCGAGAACTTGCTGGCAGCCCAGCAACGAGCGATGGCGGGTCGTCCCAAGATCGGCGGATTCTCATATCTGGCCGAAACATTGCGACGAGCCGGCGTGACTCGAAATGTGTGGTTCCTACCCGCTTGTCAGAGTCTGTACCTAACGGAGAGCGGTCCGGTCGTTACGCTGGGTACGCCACTCGTAACCGGAACGGTAGACGTACCACCGTTCAACCGAGAGGTGCTCATCGCGGCATTGCGAACCGACCAGGCTGGAAACAGTACGTTCCCGGAATTTCTGGCAGCGTCATGGCGTGCCGGGGTGGTTCGCTACGACGTGGATTTCACAAAGCGGAAGGTCGCTTATTACAACTCCGAAAACGAGGAGTATATTGAAGACTACCCAGCCGTTACTGTGGAATGAAGATGTGCCTTAGGCCACCGTATTCCAAGTTTCCGATTACCGCGGTGGTCTCAATAGGTCGACGCAACACTAGGAAAAAGTCCTAAGTCCAAGAATTCTAAAGGCTAAGAACCATTCGCGAGCACAAAAGCAAAGAAAAGGCGTCCTGTTTAGGTAAAAGCGAACTGCAACCCTAAGGATCGGCCTGATCGAATCGTATTGCCAGATCAAATGACCAGAGGTGTTGCATCGATCGTCTGAACCGGCAGCGTTACTCAGGCATGTGGATTAGAACGAGAGTGTGCCGTAGCGACCGCGCTGGTCGAAACGCTTGAAACCGGAAGCCTCTACGCCAACTTCGTATTCTCCGATTTGCAGCGGCGGTGTCCGGTATTCGCCGTGTTCGTTGGTGCGGACCTCTGTTGCGGCGTTTGTGGCTACGTGAATGAATGTGACTTTTGCGTCGACGACCGCCGCGTGGCTCGCGTCGAAAACCGTGCCCGCCACAATTGCGGCGTCGACTTCCTGACCGAACGTTCGCGGCCAGAGCAAACAGGGAACTCAGCAGGACTCCCACAAAAAGCGTACGGATTGACATGCATCTCTCCTGGTAACGATTTGGCCGAGGCCTCCAGGAGACTGGTTGGCGGCGATCTTCTGTTTCTTACCTCCCACGGAGTGGGTAGGTTTATTGCGGTAACGTCTGTTAAGTGGAATTCCGGCGGATTCGCTCGGTCTTGCTCACTTCCACAAGGCGCCCATCATGAATTGTGAGCACAACGGAACCGTATCGAATTCCCCGGATGGCGGCCAATTCCTTGAGCAGGTCGCGTTCGCTCTCCGAAAATTCCAGGCCCCAATTCTGTGTGTCGGTGCTGCTCATTCACCCCGGCTCCTTGTGTGTTTGGCCCAAAAACAAAAAATCACCGGCCAGCGTTTCTGGCGGTGGGTCGTCACAACTCGCAGCTAGTATTCAGCGCTTAAACGGCTCTGACTAGCCTCCCAATGCCAGAAGACACCCCGAATGAGCCGAGACAACAATTCGTCGATTCAGTCTTCTGGTGGAGGAATCTCATCAAGCGGCACCTTACAGGATCATCTTTTTCGTGCCAACAAAAAAAGGAGTGGGCGGTGGCGTCGTTGATTAAATGACACCCAATGCCAAACGGAATGGACTCTATTCGGTCCGAGCTAAGCGATTGGGACATGGGCTCGGTGTTAGGCTGGCGGAAGATTGATGACAAGGAGAACCGCTTGCGGGCGAACGCTGAAATTGTGAGGCGTACGCCCTTGTTTCATGCTCGCGCGGATTCGCGACTGCCGAGGCCCGTTATATTCGAAATCAGCAAATCAAGTTTGCGATCGAGTTCCAATGCGGCAGAGGCGAATTCCGGATTGCCATCGACCATCATCAGCGTCGACGGGCGCACGTAGTGCACCGTCGATCCCGGACCGGATTCACGGTCTGCGAGAAGAATTTCGACTGGCGCGAAGAGTCCGGCCGAGATGTCGTGGCGAATCAGAGTAATCGCAATGAGCGGGTTGCCCAGGATCACGCGAAGCACCCGGCGGTTTATCCCGTAACGCGAAATCCACCCGCCGTGGTCGAACTCCGCGAAAACCATGAAGCCGCTGAGGCCAACAAAGCGCTGGGTGACGTCATTGTGGAAGTCTTCGGACGAGGAAGCCGTTGCTGCAAGGCCGGTGATCTCGCCGATCGTGGTGCGACCCGTTTGCTCGTGAAGCCGGCGAACAATTTCGTCGAATCCACGGTCGGATTCCACCTGGATACGCAGACCTTGGAAGTCGCGAGTCATGAATTGCGCGGGCATACCTTACCCCCTATGCAGCATCGTCCGCAAAAGTTGCGGCCGCTCTGTTCTCCGGCTCAAAATCCGCTGTCGCGAGCGCCGCCTTGGCCGATTCCTGCACCTTTTCCATGCGCGGCGCGAGACAGTCTTAAGCCGTTTCTAATAGGCTAAACTGTAGCCGGCAAACTGTCGATCTGTCTCTTCGTCGCCCTCCTGGATCTGATCGTTGGAAGGGTCGCTCTCCATGGCTAAATTCTGGATGGGGTTTGTGGCAGGATTCCTGCTGGCTCCGCTGCTTGTCGCCTGTTACCTCGTGTTCGGCATGGCTCCGGCAGCCACGTCAGCTCCGCCCATGCCTTTGGAACGGCTCCTCGCGGGAACGGCGCTCAACAGCCGCATTAGCCGCGAAACCTCAAAACGTCAGCCCAGCGATTTCTCGGTTACCGATTTAATCGACGGCGCGACCGTATACAGTAAAAACTGCTCCGCATGTCATGGCGAAGACCGGCAATCCGCCTCAAGCATCGGAAAAGCAATGTACCCGGAGGCTCCGCAATTGCTGACTCCGGAGGGCGCGACCGGCCGGCCGGTAGAAGTGATTTATTGGGAAGTCGAAAATGGAATCCGGCTGACGGGGATGCCGAGCTTTCAATCCCTCTTGTCCGATCAGGAAAAATGGGACGTCAGCGCCATGCTATCGCGTGCGAGCGAACTGCCCCCCGACGTACAAATGGCGTTCGATCGCGAGCCTGACAGCGCGGCCAGTTGTGCGGACCAGCCGTTGAAAAAGGCTGCGAAATCAAGATCCCCGGTGCGTCTCACCGCGCAATAGAAGCGGTACTACGCTAACGCCGGGTGGTTGAATGACTCCCAAAAGTACCGGCGTCGATGAACCGGCTTTGCTTAGATTATTTTAATCGCGGTGCGGCAGCATGGCGATCTTTCCGCTCTATTCTTCGCGCAAGCCTTAAGCGGGAATGCCTTCCAGACGATAAGAACAATAGCTGAAAAACGGGAGCGCAAATGTTCAAGAGAGCCTCACTTTCCGCAAAAATTCTGGGCTCCATCGTGGCGATATTCACCGTGATGGCCCTGGTAAGTTTCTGGGTCACGCAGCGGCGAATCCAAAAGGAAGAAGAAGAGGCCTTCCGGGACAAGTTGAGGCAAATCACTGGCATGGCGACGGCGACACGCACCTGGTTCGCCGCGAACCTGAATATCCTGGTACCCGACGGCAAATTCAAGCACCTGGAACAGGTGCCGGTGGTGGCGGCGTTGCAGGTCGCGGACCAATACGCGCAAGCCGCGGGCATGACATTTCGCACGCCGTCGCTCAGGCCCAGAGATAAAAAGAATGAGCCTACGGAATTCGAGAAAAGAGCTCTCGATGCGTTCGTGAAGGACGGTTCGTTGCGCGAGTTCACCGAAAGAGCCACTGTCAACGGAATCGAGGTAATGCGCTACGCGGAACCCGTAAGGATCACGCAGGATTGCCTGCAGTGCCATGGCGACCCCGTGGGAGAAAAAGATCCATTCAATTATCCCAAGGAGGGTTACAAGATCGGGGACTTGCGCGCCGCTTTCGTCGTCGAGGCGCCCGCGGCTCAGCTGGTACAGAACGCGCGCATGAATTCGATTGCGACGTTTCTGCTGACGTTCGTGACCATGGCGGGTGCGACCATCGTCATCTACCTGGTGATTCGCAAGTTGGTGATCCGGCCGATTACCGCCTGCGCGGAATTTGCGGAGACCATCTCGGCAAAAAATCTGGCCGTGGACGACATGGCCGTAACTTCGGAAGACGAAGTAAGCAATGCCATGCAGTCTCTGAATACCATGAAGAACACGCTGCGCGAAATGGTGAAATCCATCGGAGGCGCGGCAAAAGAGGTAGCCCGGACGAGCGAGTTGGTGTCGACGGCCAGTCAGGACATCACCGCGAATTCCGAGGAGACTTCGGCGCAGGCCAGCGTGGTTTCCAATGCGACCCAGCAGGTCAGCCAGAACCTTCAGACAGTCGCCACCGGAGCAGAAGAGATGGGCGCCAGCATCAAGGAAATCGCCAAGAACGCCTCGGAAGCGGCAAGGATTGCCACATCGGCCGTGAGGATCGCCGAAGAAACCAACACAGTTGTCGGCAAATTGGGCCAGTCAAGCGCCGAAATCGGGCAGGTAATAAAAGTGATTACCAGCATTGCGCAGCAGACCAACCTTCTGGCCCTGAATGCCACAATCGAAGCGGCCCGGGCGGGCGAAGCGGGCAAGGGTTTCGCCGTCGTCGCGAACGAAGTGAAGGAACTGGCGAAGCAGACGGCGGTAGCAACGGAGGATATCGGACGCAAGATCGGCGCAATCCAGGAGAGTACGCTGGCGGCCGTCCAGGCAATTGGATCGATTCAAGAGGTGATCAAACAGGTGAATGACATCTCCAGTACGATCGCCACGGCGGTCGAGGAACAAAACGCTACCACGAATGAGATGGTGCGCAACATAAGCGATGCGGCTCACGGCAGCGGGGAGATCACTTCCAATATCGCCGGAGTCGCCCAGGCTGCCGGAAGCACGTCGAGGGGGGCGGGCGACACACAAAAGGCGGCCCAGGTGCTCGTGGCCACTTCCGAAGAACTGCGCCAGCTGGTCGCCCAATTCAAAACCGGATCGAATGGCCAGGGAAAGGGAGATCCTGCCGGCATCCGTCCCAACTAGTTTGGCGCTCCGCGCCGCCCGGCAAGTCCAACGAATTCCGGGTTCACTTTCGATGAGAACCCGGAAAAGCAAGAGGAGAACTCATGCGCGAGACGACCGTTACTCCCACAGGAGTGGAGCGTTTCTTCCCGGAGGATGAAGTGATCGTCAGCAAGACGGATTTTAAGGGCCGCATCACCTACGCCAACGAAACCTTTTTGAACATTGCAGGTTTCACCGAAGAAGAAATCCTCGGGCAGCCGCACAGCATCATCCGGCATCCCGATATGCCGCGCTGCGTGTTCAAGCTGCTCTGGGACACGATCAAGGCGCGGAGCGAAATTTTTGCCTACGTCCTGAACATGGCGAAGAACGGCGACCATTATTGGGTGTTCGCCCACGTAACGCCCACCTTCGACGCGTCTGAAAGAATCATCGGCTTTCATTCGAACCGCCGCGTTCCTGACCGCCCGCAGGTCGAGCTGTTCGCGGGCATCTACCAGCAACTGCTGGCCGAAGAGCGCCGCCACGCCGACTGGCGAATGGGCATGGAAGCGGCCACCAAGATGCTTTTATCCACAATTGCCGGCAAAGGAATGGAGTACGAGGAGTTTGTCTTTTCTGCGTGAGCGCGAACCACGTTGGGCTGCCGTAGATATAACGCCTCAAACAGTCCGCTCAAAATCCGCTATCGCGCGCGCGCCGCCTTGGCTAATTCCTGCACCTCTTCCGGAGCGATTTTCAAACCTGCTGCCGCCACATTCTCCTCGAGATGTTTAACATTGGAGGTTCCTGGAATCGGCAGCATGACGGGCGATCGCGCCAGCAGCCATGCCAGGGCGATTTGCGATGGCGTGGCCTTCAATTCGGCTGCCAGGCGGCTGATCGGGCTGTTTTCTCCAGATAGCCGGCCAGCCGCCAGCGGGAACCAGGGAATAAAGGCCACCTCCTCTTTTTCGCAGTACTCCAGAACGTCTTCCGACCCGCGGTCCGTGATGCTATATCGATTCTGAACGCTTACGATCGAAGCGATCGTTTGCGCGTGTTCGATCTGCCGCACGCTCACTTCGGACAGCCCGATGTGTTTTATCTTGCCTTGCGCTTGCAGGTCTTTCAGCGTTCCGAGCTGGTCTTCGGCCGGAACCTTCGGATCGATGCGATGCAGCTGGTAAAGGTCGATGCGATCTAATCGCAACCGGCGCAAACTTCCCTCGCAGGCCGATCTCAGGTGCTCCGGCTTTCCGTTTTCCACCCATTTGTCGGGGCCTGTTCTGTCGAAGCCGCCCTTGGTGGCAATTACCAGGTTTGCCGGATAGGGATGCAGGGCCTCCGCTATGATTTCTTCGCTCACGGAGGGGCCATAGGAATCTGCTGTATCGATGAAGTTGATGCCGAGTTCGACCGCGCGACGCAAAACCCGAATGGATTCCGCCCGGTCCGCCGGCTCGCCCCAGATTCCTTTTCCGGTGATTCGCATCGCACCGAATCCCAGTCGCGTAACACGAAGATCGTTGCCAATAAGGAATTCTCCTGCCTTCGCGGCAAGTCCCTGGCCTTGATGCCCTGCTGACTCTTTGTCTTTCATGCTTGGTCTCCTTCCGTCCCGCGCTGAAATCAGCGGCTATGCCCCAAACAATAAGATGAAATCTCCTGCTTCTGGTTTCAGCTGAGTTTTTGAGCGGGAATCGCGACCCATCGGTTGTTCGAGAGGACTACGTACATAGGGCTATCAATTATTTATTGCCGCGTTGTTCGTGGCGAGGCTGCGCTTTCACTTGCGGGGTCGCCCGCGCTTCTGCGCGCCCCAGCGCTTTACCGCTCCTTGCCTGGCATGAAGCTGCATTTGCTTTTCGACTCCGTCCGCTTCCCCGTACTTGTGCATGGGCGCGCTGGAAGCCTCCCGGAAATGCAGCGGATCCCTCAGGTTCTGGAGGGCTCTATAGTAGTAGAGCGCCACGGGCCTTTTTCCGCGGAACCGCATGCTTCTTAGAAAATTAATTTCATCCGGAGTGGCGCCCGCCTTCAGCGCTTCATTTTCGAGGAACTCGCGAAATCCCGGCTCTTCTCCCGCAGGCAGCTCGCTTTCGGTCTCGACGAATGCAAACTTTTTTGGATTTCCCGGAGCGAGTCTCTTGTTCAATACGATTTCAATCCCGAACGTCGCGAGGTCGATGTCCCAAGAGTCAATGAGGGGATCGAGGAAGGAGACGCAGTTCTCGACGGAGATGTTAAAAATGTCCGTATCCAGGAATTCCAGGATGGTCACGCGCATTTCCTCGTATGTGCGGCCGCTCATGCGGGCCACCAGGTGCAGCCAGTTATCGCTGTCCAATTCTTCCTTGGCGATTCTCTTGGCCACGTCCAGAAGCTTCTGCGTGACGAGGCGTTCCAGCTCGCCGAACGGCTGTGTTTCGAAGATCGCGCGCACCTCTTTCTGTTTTTCGGGCGCGCACTTGCGGAGGATCAGTTCCCGCACTCCTTTGAATAAAGGCGAGGGTGAATCGACAAAGCTCTTCCTGATTTCATTCTTCCGCTGCTGCTCGGCGAGGTCCGAAAGCCTTCCCTCCGGCAGTTTCAGGAATTTCTCCATCTTGCCGTAGATGTCTGTCCGGTCCGGGGCAGGGGGCAATTTCTTGCCGGACAACAACTGCGACACGTAGGAGTCCGTAACCCCTGCAATGCGGGCTAACTCCTTTTGTTCCAATCCCAGCTCGCCCAATCGTTGTCTGATCACCCGAGGGATATCCACGGAAGAAGGCTCCTGTAGTTTACAAAGAGTGGTTAACTGAGAGTATGTTTGCACAATTCCACTTGACACGGCAAGTTAATTAACTGAATATGGTTAACGACCAAGGGATGTTTTGCCACGCCTTGACGGCCGGCAGTTATGTGATTTCCCCCTTCGCCATCCGTTACCTGAGAGGACCCAGTGTTTGCACGCCAAGTGTCCATGCACCTGAAGGCCAATAGCGTCGCCGAACTGACGCAAAAGCTCGAGAAGGAAGTCGTCCCCATGCTCCGGAAGCTGAAAGGCTTCCACGATGAAATCACCTTCGTGAATCATCGCGGCACCGAGGCGCTCGCCATCAGCCTGTGGGACCAGGCGGAAAACGCTGAGACTTACAGCCGCAGCGTCTACCCGGCGATTGTAAAGATTCTTTCCGGACTGATAGAAGGCACGCCGGCCGTCGATACCTTCGACGTGATCAATTCCACCTTCCACAAGATCGCGCACGTCGTGTCTGTCTAAAGAAGAGCCGCCAGTCAACTGAAAGCAAAACAGGCAACGCGGATATATCCGCTTGCAGCAACACCGAAGAAAGGAAGGAAGCAATGACCGCGAACGCAACGAACGTAACGCCACTGCACGACCGAATTCTCGTAACGAGGCTCGAAGCAAAAGAGGCGGGAAAATCCGGAATTATCATTCCAGACTCCGCCAAAGAGAAGCCGCAGGAAGGCGAAGTGGTTGCGGTTGGCCTCGGGAAGATTGAGAAGGGAACCCGCATCCCAATTGACGTGAAGGTGGGTGATCGGATTCTTTTTGGCAAGTACACCGGCAACGAAATCACGGTTGATGACCGCGAATATCTCATCCTGCGCGAAGAGGAAATTCTCGCGAAATTTGGACCCGTGGCGAAAGCCGCCGGCGGCAAGAAGTAAATTCTCCGGTTCGCAACGCGAACCGGACGTTCGTCTGCATGCACCCGGGGAGGGTGAAATCTTATGGCAAAGCAAATTGTAACCGGAACGAGTTCACGGCAGGCCATCTTGCGCGGCGTCAATATTCTGGCGGACGCGGTGAAAATCACGTTGGGGCCCAAGGGCCGCAATGCGGTGATTGAGAAAAAGTTTGGAGCGCCGATCATCACGAAAGACGGGGTTACCGTCGCCAAGGAAATCGACCTGCCCGATCCGCTAGAAAACATGGGCGCGCAGATGGTGAAGGAAGTCGCCTCCAAGACCTCCGACGTTGCCGGCGACGGTACCACCACCGCCACATTGCTCGCGCAGGCCATCTTCCGTGAAGGCGTAAGGACATTGGCTGCCGGCGCGAATCCCATGGCGCTCAAGCGCGGCATCGAGAAGGCTGTGGAAGTTGCCGTGGGGGAGATCAAGAAGCTCCACAAGGACGTCAAGGGCGACATGATCACGCAAGTCGGCACGATCAGCGCCAACAACGACAAGCAGATCGGCACCATCATCGCCGAAGCCATGAAAAAAGTAGGCAAGGATGGCGTCATCACCGTCGAAGAATCAAAGACGATGGAGACTAACCTCGAAGTCGTGGAAGGAATGCAGTTCGACCGCGGCTACCTTTCGCCCTACTTCGTCACCAATCCCGACCGCATGGAGTGCGTGCTCGAAGACGTTTTCGTCCTGATCAACGAGAAGAAGGTCAGTTCGTTGCGCGATATTCTTCCGCTGCTGGAGCAAACCACCAAGGTGAACAAGCCGCTCTTGATTATCGCCGAAGATATCGAGGGCGAAGCTCTTGCCACCCTCGTGGTAAACAAGCTGCGCGGCACGCTGCAC
>CAZRKW010000155.1:0-9806 GCA_964600355.1 uncultured Acidobacteriaceae bacterium | reverse complement strand
GACCACGAAGGGTTCAAAGTCATGTAAACGGGAAGCGAGGTCCCCAGCCAGATGCCGAGCGTAGCAAGAAAAGCCCAGTGTTCGGGAACGTATGCCCGCGCCACCCGAAAGCCAATCAACAGCGCGAGAAATCCATACAGCGCGGTTTCGACCGCCATGGCGGTCCGGTAAGGGGCGGAGTAGCCATCCGCGGGGATTTCTCCTCCCGCGCGATCGTAGACAAGCACGGCCCCGTGCGCCACGATCAGAAGCGGCGCCCACAGGATTGCCGGGCCAATCGAGAAATGATTGTCCAGCTTTCCCGTCGCCGTCCTCTCTTCAGGCCGGATGCGGCCTTCCGCATCCACTCGGCCCATTCGAAAGCTGGCGTTTGCCCGCAGCCAGTCCTGCGTGAAATCCAGGCGGTGTTCGATCAGAAGAGATCGCGCAAACGCGTAATATCCCACGCCGTCCCCGCGGACCCACGGATTGATCAGCGGCAGCGTCAGCACGAATAATGAAATGAGAATTTTGTCGTATTTCGTGAACCCCGTGACGGCGCCGTCTCGCGGCTGCCTCACGGCTTCACTTGGGCGGCCGCCGGAATCCCGCCTGCCGGGGCATCCGCGGGCTGAGTCGTTTCCTTGCGTAGAATGGCGATAAGTGAAAGCGGCGGCAGCGGAAGCACCGGTTCGAGAATCCGGAATACCGGCGTCAGAAAATTGAGCATCCGGATTTGACCCAGGTCGAAGGTCTTCTTCCGCAGCACGCTTCCGTTCAGCCACCATCCCAGCACGCCGGCCTTGTTGAATTTCAGCACGCGCTCCACGTGAAATCCGGATTGTTCCGCCGCGGTCACCAGCCCCGGTTCCGTGTACCGCCGCATATGGCCCAGAACGGCGTCCAGCGTCCCGTAAAGTTTCGGCCCGCACGGCACCAGAATAATGGCCCGGCCGCCCTCTTCAAGACTTTGCAGGATGTTTTGCAGAGCCAGCACGTCCTCTTCGATGTGCTCCACCACGTTCAGGCACACCACCGTGTCGAAGGATTGTCCCTTGGGAAACGATTCCGGCTCTGTGGCATTAGTGTACGCCACGCGCATGTAGGGCCGCGCCGCCCGCAGCGTAACCAGATAATTCAAATAATTCGGATTCACATCGGTCGCCCAATAGATCGCGCGGGGCATCAGGTGCACCGACATATTCCCGGTCCCCGCCCCAATCTCCAGGACGCGATCGCCGATATAAGGCCGGATTACATCCGCCATCCAACCCGTAAACCGCGGCGCGCGGTTCAATCGTCCGAGAATTTCCCCGCCGAATTCGTCTTCGTTATAAATGCGGTCGGATACCGCATAGCGCGCGATGGCCCATAACGCGCGCGCTCCATCCTTCCAGCCGATCTTCTTGCCTTCCAGGTAGGTTCGTCCCGAATAGCTGATCGGCACCTCGAAGATGCGGCTTCCTCTTTTGGCGAGCTTGATGGCCAGTTCAGGTTCCACGTCGAATGTGGAGCTTTCGAGAGGAATGCTTTTCAGCAGATCCGCGCGAACCATTTTGTAACAGGTTTCCATGTCCGTCAGATTCAGGTCGCAGACAAGGTCGCAAAGAAACGTCAGCAGCTTGTTTCCCATCGCGTGGCGGAAGAACAGCGTGCGTTTGTAACCTCCCGACATAAAGCGAGAGCCGAAAACCGCATCGGCATCCTCGAACAGAAATACCTCCACCATTTTCGGAAGGTCGGCCGGATGATACTCAAGGTCGGCATCATGGATTACCACCAGCTCCGTATCCACGCGTCCCAATCCCGTGCGGATCGCGGCTCCCTTTCCGCTGTTCTTTTCATGGCGCAGCCAGATCCACGACATTTTTGCATCAGGCTGCCCCGCTTCCAGGGATGTCCGGAATCGCTCGATGGCAGCGGCGGTTCCATCCGAAGACCCGTCATCCACAACGATCACTTTGATCGCATCCAGTAGCGGGCACTCCCCGAGAACGCGCAGCCTCTCCAGGCTCGCCTCGATCAGATACTGCTCGTTGTATGCCGGCACGATGACGGAGAGTGTTGTTGCCATCCGTTTCTTGCGCGGGTTGTCAAAGTCCAGGCGAGCGGTCTCCGCAACGTCTTGCGCGGACCGAATCTTGCCTATGGAACGGCCTGTTGGTGTGGTGCTCATGCTCTATCCAGAAAATCTCTCAATCCAGTTAGTACTCGACGACTGCGTTCGGCAATATCGCCCGGTCCTTCAGCTCAACTCTGGCCAGCAGTGCTGCTGCTCCGATCCCCGCCAGCGCCGCGAGCAGCGGATCGATAAATGGCATCCGGTACCGCGTATTCATATTAAACGGCAGGTGCATCGCCGTTACCAGCGTTACATACAGCAAAAAAATCTGTGCCACCGGCGCGTTTCGGCCGCGCAACTGGAACCAACCAAAAACCGCCATCCCCAGGATGGCCCAGTAGACCACCACGCCCGCGGAGCGCGCGATGCGATCTCGCAAAGGAAACGCTCCGGTCCAAAGCAGCTGGTCAGTGCTCAGCCAGAAATAAGAGAGCTTCTTCATTTCAATCGGAATGAGCCCCCATCCCATTCTGCGCCAGACCCTCTTCGTGGCCGCCCAGCACTGCCGGTCCAGCACCGGTTCGGCAGCCAGTTCGAGCCGGTTCGGGTCATTTGTCTCAATATCGACGGGGGGCACCCAGCCCACCTCCGCGCGCAGCTTGTCCGCGTCTCCCGGCAAAGCCCGCGCTTGCGGCACCACGACTCCTTGCAGCGCGTCCATTCCGGAGTGCGTCGAAAAAAAGGCCGTCCCGTGGAACACCGTAATATTACGGATCACCCACGGTGAAATTACGATCAGCGGAACGACAATCGCGGCCAGGGCGCTTCGCCATCTGGGCAATCCGCCTCTCGCGAGAAATACCACGCAAAGGACCACCACGCCAAGCAGCGCCATGTTGAACCGCGTGAGCGCTCCCAATCCCACGACGCACCCCAGGCCGAACAATACATTCCAGCGCGGCTGTAGCACATACTCGGCGATCAGGCAGAGGAAAATCGCTGCAAATAGCGTGGCGGGAGCTTCCGTCAAAATCTCGCCGTTCATGTCCGCTAGCGTGGGGGCGAACAACCCGAACAAAAGCGCGAACTTCCCTGCCGTCTCGCCAAAGAGCCGCCTGGCCAGAAACGCGCAAAGAAACACGACCGCCAGGCCTTCCAGAAACTGCAGCCAGCGCACAGCCATTAGGGCGTGAACGCCAAAAACCTTCAGGAAAGAAGCGAGCAGGAGGGGATACACCGGCGCTCGTAGCGCCGTCGGCATCCCTGCGTAGGCGTACCCTTTCCCTTCGATAAGGTTGTGAGCCAGCAGCAGATAGGTCGCGGTGTCGCCACCGCCCCCCCAGGGAGTTCTGGCGGCGTTGCCCGGCAGGGCAGCCACCAGCACGCGCAGCAGAACTCCGGCGGACACCGCTCCTGCGAAAAGATAGGAATGTTGTGCGGCAGTTCGATTTTTGGCGCGAGAAATTCCTATAAGAGGAGCTTGGCTTTCGCCGGGCGGGCCTTGCATAGTTCGCTGTTCGGTAGACGTCTTTGCCTCTAGAGCGCAGGCTTCAGCGGCTCTTCTTCCGCCGCTGCGGGCGGCGCTGCGGGCACTGCCGGAAATTTCGCGTGCTTGCCGGAGTCCTCGCCGTATCCGTATCCATACGCATACGGATAGTATCGATACGAATAGTAATAATCCGGAGCGCTCGCATCCACCGCGTTCAACACGACGCCCAGAAGCCGGCACTTGACCGCGGCGAGAAGGTTGCGCGTCCGGGTAAAAGCTTCCTTGGGCGTCGCGCCGCTGCGGACCACCAGCAGCACTCCATCGGTAAGCGCGGACAAAATCACCGCATCGGTCGCCGCCATCACAGGCGGCGAGTCAATCACAATAAACTTGAAGCGGCGCCGCAGCTCCGCGATAGCCTCGCGCATCCGGTGCGAAGAGAGCAAATCAGCCGGGCTCGGCGGCACGGGGCCCGTCGTCAGGGCGGAGAGATTATTGATCGTCGGATGGGGCGCGATGGCTTCGTCAAGGGTGGCAACGCCCGCAAGATAGGAACTCAGGCCGCCCACTTCCTTTCCGCCGGTCAGGTTCAGCGCGCGGCGGACGCCGGGTTTTCGCAGGTCGGAATCCACCAATAGCGTACGGTCGCCCAGTTGCGCCAGGGTCACGCTCAGGTTCACCGCCGCCGTCGTCTTTCCTTCGCGAGGCAAAGCGCTAGTCACCAGGATCACCTGGGGAGGGTGATCGGCCTGCGAAAGCAGCAGCGAGGTGCGTAACGCCCGAAAAGCCTCCGAAATCTGCGACTTCGGCTGGATGTAGGACAGCATCTCGACGCGCGGACCTGTAGGACTCGGAGCCTCCGGTTGCCGCCCCAGCCTCGCGAGCCTCCCCTGGTAGCCGTTCAACCCTGGCTGCGACGGCACGACCGCCAGCGATGGCAGCCCGGTCAGCGCTTCCACGTCATCGGGAGACTTGATCGTGTTGTCGAGATACTCGCGGAATATTGCGAGGCCTATGCCACCCACGATACCCAGCAGAAATCCAAGAAAGATGTTGCGGGATTTCTGCGGACGCGACGGGGTGGTGGGCGCAAGCGCCGGATCAACCACGCGGATATTGCTCGATCTCAATCCCGCCGTGATGCCCGCCTCTTTCAGCTTTTGCAGCAGCCCGTCATAGAGTTGTTTGTTCGCGTCGGCATCATGCTGAAGGATGTGGTATTGCACCAGCTTCTCTGCCTGGCCGTTGGCCTCGGCCTTTTGCTTGTCGAGGGCTTCTTGCAGCAGTTGCACATGGCTCTGGGCCGTGGCGTAATCCTGGCGGATGCCGTCCAGCATTGTCTTGCGGCCGGAAGCGAGGCTCGTTTCCAATTCCTTCTGTTGAGCCGCCAACCGCTGCACCTTCGGAAAGTTGGGGCCATACTGGTTTTCGGCGTCGGCATATTGCGCGTCCAGGTCCGTTTTCCGCCGCAGAATATCCTGCATCACTACGTTGTCACGGACGGCTGGAAGCGCATCGACGTTCCCGGAAGCCGCCATCCGGTAGAGAGCCTCTTTCTCCGACAGCGCCGTCTGGGCATCGGTCACCGCCCTGCTCAAATCGGCCAATTTCTGCGTGGTGATGTCCTGCTTTTCGTCGATCTGCCAGATCTGATTCTCGCGCTCGTAGGCGATGCGCGCGTCTTCCGAGTTCTGCACCTTTACGCGCAGCTCTTCGAGCTCGGACGAAAGCCACGTGGACGCCTGGGTCGTGGCGTCATATTTGCTTCTGAAATTCTGTTCGATGTAATTCTGCAGGTGCGCATTCACGATCTGCGCGGTCAGCTTCGGATCGGCGCCTTCAAAAGTCACCTCCACCAGCTGGCTGTTCGGCACGCGCCGCACTCGAAGTCTGCCGAGAAAAGCGCTCAGGATCGCGGGCCGCGGGCTAGCGGATTCTCCGGGAGCGGCCGCAATCTTTGCGTCGGGCGCGCCGCCGAATTCCGGGTACCTGCCCAGATCGAGCGACTTAATGGTCTGAAACGCGAGGGTTTCGCTCTGGAGAATCTCCACCTGGGTGGCGATGTAATTCTCCATATCCATGTATTCATCGTAGGAATTTCCGCCCTGGAAGGGCAGATTGTTCTGCGATTCCCGGTCCACCTCCACGCGAGCCGACGCTTCATAGACCGGCTTCATCTTGAACGACGCGATCGTCACCGCCGTCACAACCGTGAGGAGAAACGTGAGAATCAGCCACTGATGCTTCCGGAGAATCAGGATGTAATCGAGCAGGTGCGCTTCGTGCGGCACCTGATCCCACGGAAGCACGGAGGGCGCGGGCAATACGGCAAGAGGCTCCGCCGGCTTGCGGTCGCGAATCGCTAATCTCGATACATCTTCCATCAGGTCACGATCCTCGGAATACCCAACTCGTTTATTGGAGCGAGCCGCGGGTTCTTAATTCGACCGGTAAACCGCAACCCCCGTTCCGATCCCTATGGCCGCCTCGCCCGTCCGGGCGAGAACCTTCTTGCTCGCGCTGTCCGGTATGTAAAGGATATCGTTGGCGTTCATCGCCACATCGTTCGCTTTGCGATTCTCGATCTGCTTGATGTGGACCGGGATACTGTCCCGTTGACCCGTCGCAGGGTTGTTCCTCATAATCACCGCGTCATTCGCTTTGGCAAAACCCGTCAGCCCGTGGGCCAGCGCAATCGCCTTGAGCACCGTGATCTGCTCGCCATGCGCCTGCAGCACGTATCCCCCCGGTTGCGCAATGCCTGCTCCCATCACATAGACGACTCCGGCTTGCGGAACGCTCACCACATCCCCGCCATATACCTGGATGTTGAACGCGGGATTGCCGGACTCGAGCAAGTCCTGCAATCGAATGGTAATGGTTTGTTCGTTCGACGCCGGCGTCGCATCGGTGGCGCTCGCAGGTTTTACCGCAGGAGATTCGGATTCAGGCCGTGCCTTCCGCGTGACCAGAATCACGCTGCCCGCATTGTCGGCCACTCCCCCGGCCTGAGCCAGCAATTCGAGCAAGGTGGTCGGACGGAGTACCTGGTAAACGATCGGATGCCCCACCGCACCCACCACGGAGATTGGCTGGCTGTTCTGCTCCCGCACGAACACCGAAACCTGGGGATGGGCCACCAGGCCATTCGCCACCAAAAGCTGCTGAAACTTGTCTTCCAGTTGGAATGGCGTTAAACCCGCGACTGCAATCTTTCCGGGCAGCAGCGGGTAGCCGATATCGCCGGTGTCGCTAACCCGAACGTCGCGCGAAAGTTCCGGCACGTCGAACACATCGATGTGGATTAAATCCCCTACTCCAATCGGTGTGTCAACAGGCTTGGCTCGCGCAAAAGCCGCCAGTTCCTGAATTTTTTGATTCGTCTGCTGGGAGGTTTGAGTTGCCTGCTGCGCCGATGTGGAAAGGCAGCAATACGCAACGAGAAGAAGAACAAGGCTCGGCTTTTTCCAGTCCCAATTCACGCGGACCGTCAAATCCATCGATAGGATAACCCCGTGCAACTATCGCGCAGCGCAAGGGGCGCTGTCAATCGCATGATTTCGGAGTGACTTAAGGATTATCTCGGTGTTTTTAGCAATGTGCGATCTAAGTAGTTGTTGCGGCTATCTACGGTTCGAATCCGTGGAACTACGGACGGTAAAGTACGCACGCCTTCCATTGACGAAACCGCTGATTGCGGCTCGGATCATTCGCCGCTACACTCAACGCCTTTGTGACCCGCTAATTCCATGACTCTTAACGAACAAGCTCAGCCCGGAAGCGCGCCCCTGCGCGACTTGTTCTGTTCACCGGCCTTCATCGCCTCGTTCGCTTTCGGAGTCCGCCTTGTGATGCTCTGTTTTATCGGGCGCCATGAATCCGTGACTGGACCATATGGCTACGAAGCCGGGCGGATCGCCGAATCCATCGCCTCGGGGCGCGGATTCAGCTCTCCCCTGGGATCGGTGCAGACCGGCGCTACGGCCTGGCTCTGCCCGATATTTCCGTACCTGATGGCAGCTGTCTTCCGGGTTTGCGGAATCTTCACCCTCACATCGCTGCTGGTGATTCAAATTTTGAACTGCGGGTTTGTTTCGCTCACGGTTTTCCCGATCCATGCCATCGCCAGGAGGTCCTTCGGAGTTCCCTACCAAAGTAATGTCCCGTTGCTTGCTTCCTGGCTCTGGGTTGCCCTTCCCTCCGCGCTACACACGCCGGTGGCAGACATCTGGGACACTTCCTTGACCGGCCTTCTCTTCGCGCTGATCTTCTGGGCCACCCTAGCGATGCACGAGGAGCAGAGCGCGCTCAGATGGGCCTCCTACGGAGCTCTTTGGGCCCTGGCAGCGCTGACGAATGCCTCGGTGCTCTCAGTCCTCCCGTTTTTTATTGGCTGGCTCGTTTGGAGCAGACCGGAAAACTCCGATGGCAGGCTTGCGCGCGCCGCTTTATCTGTGTTTGTGCTGGCCCTGCTTTTGGTGCCGTGGACCATTCGCAACCATCGCGCTCTCGGTGAATGGATGCCATTGCGCTCGAACTTGGGCCTTGAGTTGTGGCTGGGGAACAATCCGGCGGGCGGCGACGTGAATTCTTTCGCGCTGCACCCGTTTCAGAACCCGTTGGAAGCGTCCCGATTCAAAAGCCTCGGCGAAATCGAATACATGAGGGAAAAACAATACGAGGCCATCGCTTTCATGCGCGCTAATCCCGGAACCACTGTGAACTTGATTGCCCGCCGGGTGGAGCTGTACTGGTTTGCCGTCAGCGACCGCCCGCGATTCGACTGGGGCGCCGCTCCGTTCTACGTAAAAGCCCTGTTTTTCCCGAACCTGCTGATGATCCTGTTCGCCTGGTTTGGAGCGGCCACGGCCCTGCGCGGGAGCCGTCCGGGAGCGATGCTTTTCGTCTTCGCCCTACTCGTATTTCCCCTCCCCTATTACGTGACGCACGCCCTGGTTCGTTATCGCTTCCCGCTCGACCCAGTCCTGGCAATCCTCAGCGTTTACGGGCTACTGTCCGCCGTGCCGTGGACACAGCGCTGGCACGCATTCCGGCGCCCCGCTTGACACTCTGCCGACTCAGCCCTTAGCATCAACGATTGTGTCCACGCCGGCGTAGCTCAGTGGTAGAGCGAGGGTCTCATAATCCCTAGGCCGAGAGTTCGATTCTCTCCGCCGGCACCAAAAATCCAACTTTAAAATCAGCAGCTTACAAAGCCGCCCAGGCACGCAGCTATCGTCAATAACTTACGCGTTTTCTGCAAGAATGGTGCTTCCCAGGAAGATATCTGAGACTCACGGCTCATAGCTTTTTCTGGTTGTCCGTATGCCGCAGCTATTTCTTTCCTCCGCCCCTTTCTCCGCCTCCCGGGTGCGCATCGGTTCTGGCGTTGTGCTTGTCGCGGTAAATCTGGCGGCTTTCCCCATTCTGCTGATGCTCGATCTGGTTGTGCTCTGCACCGGTCAGATGGCCGCCATTCGCCGCGCGATCGCTGCGCGCCTCGTTGTGGATGGCGGTTTCGTTGTTTTCGATGTGCGAAGTTTCACCCCGCGTCAATTGCCCGGAATGAACTCCCTGATTGATGCGATTCTGCTGGCGATCCTGGCGGGCGTTCACACCCATCCCCTCGGGGTGAGCCGGAGTCCCATGGTTAACCGCCGCATAATTGCCGCGGTCGACCCGGGCATAATTCTGATGTGAGATCTGACCCGGCGTCCGCCCGACATGCTGCTCGTTCATCGCGGCGCGTTCCCCGGCGTTCGGAAAGGCGCGGATGCCACCCTCGCCGTTGAAGCTGGCGTGGTTGTACGCCCCGGCTTGGATAAAACTGCGATCCGCGTACACACCGTGGAATCCGACGCCCACGTGCCACGCTGCCGTGTTGTAGAGGAAGTGGCCGCCCTCCCAACGTCCGCCCCAGAAGCCGACACCTCCGTAGCCGAAGCCGTAATTAATTCCGCCGTAGAAGCCGACGTGAGGTCCCCAATAGCCCCCATGCCAACCGTAGCCGCCGCCCGCGAATCCCCAGTAGCCAGGCGTCCAAAGCAGACCCGGATGCGGAGGCGCAAGCCACAATCCGGGAGTCCAGAAGTAGCCCCGGGGGCCGTAGGCCCAGTAGCCGGGCGTCCAAAGAAATCCTTCGGTGGGGCATGGTGGCTGCTCATACACCGGCAGCGCCGGCGGTGCCACCGTAATCGCCACGCCCACGCCAATCTGCGCGTGCGATTCGGCGGGCATGGCGAAGAGCAACGCGAAGAACACGAGATAACGAGCCCA
>CAZRKW010000154.1:0-9862 GCA_964600355.1 uncultured Acidobacteriaceae bacterium | reverse complement strand
CGTCCTGCCAGAGAATATCGCCTGCATACCAGTCGCAGTCAGCGGTCAATCCAAATGTCTCCACGGGGCAGAAGGCCTTTGCGGTTGCCGCTTTCACCTGCGGGCTTTCTCCCCACGCGACAATGCGGCCCCGCCGCGGCACTAAGTTCACCAAGCGGCGAAATTGCAGTTCAATGGAAGCAATATCCGGGTAGATATCCGCGTGATCGTATTCGAGCGAAGTGATGATCAGTTCGTCCGGGTGGTAATGGAGGAACTTCGGCCCTTTGTCGAAGAAGGCGGAGTCATATTCGTCGCCTTCGATGATGAACTCTTCGCCGCCGCCCAGTCCGTAGCTGCGCTCGCCGAAATTGGGGGCCACGCCGCCGACCAGAAAGTTGGGGCGCCGCCCGGCCACCTGAAAAATCCACGCTAGCATGGCGGTAGTCGTCGTCTTACCGTGTGTGCCGGAAACGACGATGGAAGTATGGCCGGGGATGAAATAATCCTCGATCAGCTGCGGCATGGAGCAGTAAGGGATTTTCTGGTCGAGGATGTACTCCACCTCGGGATTGCCGCGCGAATTCGCGTTGCCGATTACGGCCAGATCGGGCGCCGGCTTCAGATTTTCTTCGCGGAAGCCTTCGTTCCACGGAATGCCGAGCGAGCCGAGCAGCGTGGACGCGGGCGGATACACGTTCACGTCCGAGCCTGTGACCCGAAAGCCCCGCTCCTTGAGCATCCCCGCCACGGGAGCCATCGCGGACCCGCCGATGCCGAGCAGGTGGATGTGTTCCGTTCTACGATTTGAAGGCAGAGTCAAAATCTTCCTCCAGCGATAACGACGATTGCGTCACGCGGCGCACGCGGGCTCCAGAATTTCCAGCTGCGTTTCGCCGCTCGTGGTTCCTGAAACGGTAAGATGCGCCCGAACTCCCAGCGGCAGTGTAAGCATCGGCCGCTGCGTGTGGCCTACCCCGGCTCCCCACACCACCGGAACGCCGAGAGGCGAAAGCACGCGGTGGGCGACGTCTCTCACCGATTCGGTGCCGGCAGGCGCATCGCACTCCGGGAAATCACCCAGAATGATACCCGCGACGGCTTTGAATTTTCCCGCCTGCTTCAGATGCATGAGAGCGCGATCCACCTGATACGGCTTCATCCCGCGGTCTTCCAGCACGAGGATGGCGCCGTGCGCATCCAGTTCCCAGGGCGTGCCAAGGGTGGTCTGAACCAGCGTCAGACACCCGCCCAGGATCACACCTTCCGCGGAACCCGGAACGAGCGGCTCACCCATAAGATCGACGTGCCATCCATTCCTGGTTTCCGTCAGCGCATGCAACAGGCTATCGCGATCGTAGCCTTTCGCAACTCCCGCGCCGGCGGCAATGCCGGAGGCAACCATGGGACCGTACAGCGTGACCCACTTGAACTTCTCCCAGAGGCAAATTTGCAGCGAAGTGATGTCGCTGTGTCCCAGCAGAATCTTCGGCGGGGCTAGCGCGACGCTCAGGCCATCGAGCAGATAATTCGAACCGTAGCCGCCTCGCGAGCAAACAATCGCGCGCGATGCGTGTTCGGCCAGCGCTTCCTTAAAAGCGGAGACTCGCGCCGAGGCCGCCCCGGCAAAAAAGCCCTCATGCGCAAGAGCGCTTGGACAGTCAACCTTCGGAGTGAATCCCAGGCGTTGCAGTTCCTCGCACCCCTTTTTTAGTAAATCCCCATCCACAGGGCTCGCGAGAGAAAGAATGCGGACGGCATCTCCGGGACGCAGGGCGGGTGGCTTGAGAGGCTGCGGCATGTACCGGAATCGAGGATATGAAATTTCGCCAGAGTAGTCCAGACGAGGGACGGCCCAGCGGAAGCAAATAGACAAGGGAGCGGTCCCGTAAACCCTTAAGTCGCAGGGGCCGCTTCGGTTATCCCCTTTGGAAAGTGGCCGGTAGGGCATACCCGGGTAAGGGGGTTCCAGGACCATAGACCCAGCAAATTGGGAGCTTCCGGCCATACCGCCAAACCGCCCCCATCCGCACACTTGGATCAGGTGGAGCGATGGAAATCATAATTGTTGTGGCGGTATTTTTACTGTGGCTCGTGCTGGGAGGCTTCGTTGCCCTTCTGGTCTGCCCGCTCTTGAAACAGAATCTCTCAGAGGCCAGTGAGTCCCACGATGTGGAGCGGCCTCGCAAAGCTCCGCTGCCTCATGCATCGAGCAGCATCGTCAACCCCTCTTCTCCTAGCAGGGCCTAAGACAACACGGTAAGTTGGGCGTCCGAATCAGACCGCTGGTCGAGAGATCCGGGGACGAACCCGGATAGAGCCGCAAGGCGCCGCAGCGACTATCGCAGCTGAGCGAATTCCTGCGTGATGTAGAACATCCCGTCGGCGCCCTTCGCGATTCCCACGCCCACGTGCGTGTAGTCGGGATTCAGAATGTTCGCGCGATGGTTGGGCTGGAACCTCGGCTCGTTCATGAACGCCGCTTCGGCTTGCGCGATATCGGGGTACTTTGCGATGTTTTCACCGCTAGCGCGCCAGTGGATTCCCACCCGCGAGATGCGCGCGTCCGGCATGCTTCCATCCGCTCCCTGGTGACCGAAAAAACCTCGAGCTGCCATTTCCTCGGAATGCGTGCGGGCGACGACGGCAAGCCGCGCGTCCCACTGAAGAGGGCGGGCGCGGCCTTTGGTCTCCTCGGTGCAGGATGTCGCGGTACGGTCCTGATTGATCAGCTGCCACATCACGAGCTCCTCCGGCTGAACACCTGTCGGCGGAACCGGAACGCAGGAAATCGCCTCGCCCCGGGCGGCGCAGATCTGATCGCGCGAACTCGGCACGGCCGACGCGGAAGATGGGGATGAAGAAGGCGACGAAGTGGAAGATGCCGAAGCGAAAAGAGTCGCGGCGCACAGAACCACCACCATCGCCAGGAAAATTCCTCCCTGGACAGCGGTGGACACAAATGAGGCTCGGCGATCGTTCGTGCGGCTCATGGCGCTGGGAAGCCAACAAGCTGGCTGAGGCGCAAGAATATACCGCAGGTGAGCCAAAAAACGACTGGTCCAAAGTACAGTTTTGCAAAGAAAATCGGGGCGAAATCGTCTCAGAATGAGACGTTCGAACGGCGGAATTTTGCGGGGCGAACGCCGCTTACGCGACGGCTTGCGGGACTGCCTTCTTCCAGCGGCCCTGCGATTTGAGGATCAGCTCGACGACTTCGCGAATGGCTCCTTTTCCGCCATCGACTGTGGTGATGTAGTGGGCCGCGCGCTTCACTTCCACTACGGCATCGGCCACGGCGACCGCAAGCCCGGCGCGTTCGAGGATCGGCAGATCGGGAAGGTCGTCGCCGACGTAGGCGACTTCTTCATCCGTAACGCCCGCTCGCGCGAGGATTGCCTTGTAGGATTCGAGCTTTTTCGGCTGGCCCTGGACCACGAATTCCATTGAGCTTTCGCGGGCTCGCCGGGCAGTGGCCGTCGAATCCCGCCCCGTGATCAAGCCGGTGCGGATGCCCATGATGCCGGCGAGTTTGATCCCTGCCCCGTCGTGCGCATTGAAAATTTTCATCTCGGCCACGCTGCCATCCGGAAAAGATTGCAGGCAGACCGCGCCGGAGGTCATCGTTCCGTCGACATCCATCAGCAGCACCTTGATCTTGCGGGCCCGGCGCATCGCCTTGGGCGGAAATTTAATTTCGCGAATGGGCATCGGGCCTCGCTACGGGCAAGATCATTTGGCTAGAAAAGCTGAAGCGTCCAGAGGTCATGGATGTGGACGACGCCTTCGAGGCGTTTTTGATCGTCGACAATCAGCACCGACGTGATTTTCTTCTCTTCCATCACGCGCAGGGCCGCGGCGGCAAGTTCGGACCGCGGCAGTGTGACGGGGTTCTTCGTCAGGCAATCCGCGGCCGATAAATCGAGAACGTTTTCACGGCGCTTCTGCATCACACGGCGAAGATCGCCGTCGGTGATGATGCCCAGCAGGCGGCCATCCGATTCCGTTACGGCTGCAAGGCCCAGGCCCTTGCGGCTCATTTCGTAGATCACATCCGGCATTTTCGTATCGGGTGACACGCGGGGCAAGTTTTCCCCCGTGTGCATTAACGCTTCGACGCGACGAAGCTTTTTGCCGAGTTTCCCGCCGGGATGAAGTGCGGCGAAATCTTCTTCGTTGAACCCGCGCCGCTCAAGCAGCGCAATCGCGAGCGCGTCGCCCATGGCGAGCGCCGCGGCGGTCGAGGCAGTGGGCGCAAGGTTGAGCGAACACGCCTCTTCCTTCACGGCGATGTCGAGCACGATATCGCTCGCCGAGGCCAGCGTGGATGAAGGAGCCGCCGTCAAGGTGATCAGGCGGACTCCGAGGCGCTTCACGGCTTCGAGCAGCTCGACGAGTTCTTCGGTCTCGCCGCTCGATGAAATTGCGAGCAGGACGTCGGTTGCCGTCAGCATGCCGAGATCGCCGTGCAGCGCTTCCGCCGCGTGAAGAAAAAACGAAGGTGAGCCCGTGCTGGCAAAAGTGGCGGCAATTTTCCGGCCGATCAGTCCGGACTTGCCGAGCCCGGTGACAACTACTCGCCCGCTGCACCCATGCAGAAGCTCGACGGCGCGCTCAAAACGCTCATCGAGCCGGTCAATCAGGCCGGCAATCGCCTCCGCCTCGATCCGCAGGACGCGCTTGGCCGTTGCTAGCGATAACTTCGCGGGAGACTTCGCTTTCACGGCACGCACAGCAACGCACGGCGCAGCGGCCACCGGCTTGGCCCTCAGCCGCCTGGCCGATTTCGCGCCGCCAACAGATTTCGCTGAACTCATCGCGCGTCTTTCCTTCCGTTACCAGCCGGCGCGACTTCCTTCGGCGTATCCCATTCGCGCACAAGCGCGCTCAAGCGCACGAGTTTTTCCAGCAGCGGCTTCAATTGGCTAAGGGGCAGCGCATTCGTTCCGTCGGAGAGGGCTTTCGCGGGGTTGTCGTGAACCTCGAGGAAAATCCCGTCCACGCCCACGGCTGTGCCGGCGCGCGCCAGAGGCTCGATGAACTCCGGCTGGCCTCCGCTGGACTTCCCTTCTCCGCCAGGAAGCTGCACCGAGTGCGTTACATCGAACACAACCGGGTAGCCGAACCTGCGCATGATCGGAAACGAGCGCATATCGACCACCAGGTTCTGATAGCCGAAGGACGCGCCGCGCTCGGTCAGGATGATCTTCGTGTTTCCCGTTCCGGCCACCTTTTCCGCCGCGTTGCCAATCTCCTGCGGCGAGAGAAACTGGCCCTTCTTGATATTGACCACGCGCCCCGAGCGGCCCGCGGCTACCAGCAGGTCGGTCTGGCGCGAAAGAAATGCCGGGATTTGCAGCACGTCGCAGACTTCGGCGACGGGCCCCACCTGCGAAACGTCATGGACATCGGTCAGGATCGGAAGTCCCGTGCGCTTCTTGATATTCCCGAGGATGCGCAGGCCTTCCTGCAGACCTGGTCCACGGTAGGAGGAAACTGAAGAACGGTTGGCCTTGTCATAGGAGGCTTTGAAGATGAACGGCACGCCAAGATCGGAGGCGATGGCGGCCAGCCGCTCGGCCATATCCATCGCGTGCGCCTCGCTCTCGATCACGCAGGGTCCCGCGATCAGAAAAAGCGGCGCCTGCGCTCCGGTTCGAACGCTGCCGATGGCAAAGCTTTGCAAGGAATTCGTCAAAATGAGCGCGCCTTTCCGACGCGAGCAAACAGCGTATGCGTGTTCCGCCACGTTTTCAACTTTGAATTCGCCCGAGAGGCTGAGATGGACAACTCGAATTTTCAGTGACGTTCGACGCGGGTCAATGACACGGATCGATTTGATGGAGCGACGCCGGGATCATGCTTAAATGTACCCTTGACATGCGCGGAACGACGTTCTAGCTTTGGATTATCAGGGAAGGCTTAAAGGAGCATCCCATGGATGCGACTTTTATCATCTTCAAGAAGAGCCCCACACCGAGCGGTCCTGTCTGGGTAGAAACCGTCGAAGGCCTGGAAAAAGGCAAGAGGCGCCTCTCCGATTACCGCGCCCGATCCTCCGGCGATTTCTATTTGTTCGATGTCAAGCACGCACGCGTCGTGGATATCGTTCTTGCCCGGGCCAAAGGCGCTTAGGCAGGATCGAAGCTCGCCCGCAACAGGTTCCTTTCCAACCTCGTGGGATTTCTTGCGCTGAAATTGGTGTGCCTGGATGGAACGCCAACCTTTCGGTGCGCTATTGCCTCATTTAACCCATGCTAATCGGTGGCTGCGGAGTCGGCCGCGCGGACGCGCGTTTCGGTGGAGTGGGCTTCCGTGGACATGCCGAGGCGCTTGCGCCGATTCTCCACGCTGGCGCGAATGAACGCGGCGAAAAGCGGGTGCGGAGCAAGCGGCTTGGATTTGAATTCCGGGTGGAACTGGCAGCCGACGAACCACGGGTGGTCAGGAACCTCGACGATCTCCACGTACACGCCATCGGGAGTGCGGCCGGTGATGCGGAAGCCGGCACGGGTAAGGGTCTCGTCGTATTCGCAATTGAACTCGTAGCGGTGGCGATGGCGCTCGGAAATTTCGGTCTGGCCGTAGGCCTTGTGCGCAAAAGAGCCGGGCTCGATCTTGCAGTTCCACGCGCCCAGTCGCATGGTGCCGCCCATTTCTTCCACGCCGAGAAGTTCCCGCAGCTTGTAAATCACCCGATTGGGAGTCGAAGGGTCGAACTCGGTGCTGTCCGCGCGTTCGAGCTTGGAGACCTGGCGCGCGTATTCGATCGTCGCGCACTGCATTCCCAGGCAAATGCCGAAGAAAGGAATCTTCTTTTCCCGGGCGTAGGTGATGGCATGCACCATGCCGGCAATACCGCGCTTGCCAAAACCGCCGGGCACGAGAATCCCGTCCACGTGGCGCAGCCGTCGTTCAGCGGTGGCGGGAGAATCCAAATCCTCTGCTTCCACCCATTCGACCACCACGCGCTGGCGATTCGCCAACCCGCCGTGCGAAAGAGACTCGCGCAGGCTCTTGTACGCATCTTCAAGCTGTACATACTTGCCGACTACCCCGATGCGCACTTCTCCCTGCGGATTTTCCAGCGTCTCGAGCATGGCGAGCCAGGGGCTCAGGTCGCGCGGCGGCGCTTCCAGATGCAGCAGGCGGAGAATCTGCTCGTCCAGACCTTCGGAAGCGAGCGACATCGGCACTTCGTAAATGTTGCTCACATCCGGAGCCGAAATCACGCACGCTTCGGCAACGTTGCAGAACAGGGCGATCTTCGCCTTCAGATCGCCGGAAAGCTGGCGGTCGCTGCGGCAAATCAGAATGTCCGGCTGGATTCCGATGCTCAGCATCTCCTTCACGCTGTGCTGCGTGGGCTTGGTCTTCAGCTCGCCGGCGGTCGCGATATAGGGCACCAGAGTCAGATGGACGAAAACGACGTTTTCGGCGCCAAGCTCCAGGCGCATCTGGCGAATGGCTTCGAGAAACGGAAGCGATTCGATGTCGCCGGCCGTGCCGCCGATCTCCACCAAGACAACGTCAACGCCGTCGGCGACTTTGCGGAACGCGGATTTGATTTCGTCGGTAACGTGCGGGATCACCTGGACGGTCTTGCCAAGATAGTCGCCGCGGCGCTCTTTGGCGATGATGGATTCGTAGATGCGACCGGTGGTCCAGTTATGATCGCGCGTCAGATGCGCGGAGGTGAACCGTTCGTAATGGCCCAGGTCAAGATCGGTCTCGGCGCCGTCGTCGGTGACGAACACTTCGCCGTGCTGATAAGGCGACATTGTCCCCGGATCGACGTTCAAGTAGGGATCGCACTTCTGGAGGGTGACTCGGAGGCCCCGGCTTTCGAGCAGGCAGCCTATCGAAGCGGCTGCCACGCCCTTGCCCAGTGAAGAAACCACGCCGCCCGTGACGAATATATACTTCGGGCCGGTCCGCAAAGCGCTAGAAATCCTCCGGGAGAGTCGGCGTACGTTGCATTATGGGCAGAAACCCAGCGAGTGTCAAATCACGTTTTCAAATTGCAGATATTTGGGGACTTCCTCGCAGAAAGAGGAAGAGGCTACGATCTCGCGCGGGCGGCTAGGAGCTTTTCGACGCGCTCCACGTCGGCCGGAACGTCGACGCTGACGGCGTCGTAATCGGTTTCGACCACCGCAATGTGAAACCCGTTTTCCAGCCAGCGCAACTGCTCGAGTTGCTCGATGCGTTCGAGTTCGCCGGGCGGTAGCGTTGGGAACTCCAGCAGCGCATCGCGGCGAAAGGCATACAGGCCAAGGTGCTTCCAGTGGCGCGTCGCCGCCGTTTCACTGGTCTCGCGAACCCAGGGAATGGGCGCGCGGGAGAAATACAAGGCGTTGCCGTCGAAGTCGCGGACGACCTTCACCACGTTGGGATCCATGATGTCGTTCGGATGCAGAATGGCGCAACAGGGAGTCGCCATTTGCGCCGCGGAATCCTCGGTCATCGCCGAGACCAGCCCGTCGATAGTGCCCGGATCGACCAGAGGCTCGTCCCCCTGCACGTTCACGTAAATTTCGGCTGGCACATGCGCGGCCACTTCGGCTACGCGGTCGGTTCCGGTGCGGTGGTCATGGCGCGTCAGAATCGCTTCCCCGCCGAAGGCTTCCACCGCTTTCTTGATCGCATCTTCATCTGTGGCGACAACAATCCGGTCTACCGAGCCTGCCTGCCGCACGCGCTCGACCACGTGCTGGATCATGGGCTTGCCCGCAATCTTCGCCAGCGGCTTTCCCGGAAAGCGGACCGACGCCTGGCGTGCAGGAATCACTGCGAGAACTTTCGTGCTGCCGGAGTTCGCCATCGGAATTCCTTATCGCTTTTCTTTATCGCATCCATCCGGATAGTAGCATGGTGCAACCTTTCGTTCGCCGGCGGCAACATGAAATACAGGAATTACCACCACAACACCCGGAATTTGCCGGCCTTGATTTGGTTGCGGCGAGTGCTAAGATGAGGAAGACGAGAGGGCGTCCGGAGGTACCCGTGAATCACCGCTCTGAGAGCTCAGCGAGGCGCTGGGCGTTCCTCGGATTGATCGCTCTTCTCGCTCACCTTTGCGGCCCTGTCGCAAAAGCCCAGGACAATTCAACCGGACCCGCCGAGCCGCCGCCCGACACCCAAAAGATCGAAAAAGGGCGTGTCCTAAAGACGTCAACGGAAATGACGCTGGTCAACGTCACCGTAACCGACCCCATCGGGCGCCTTGTCACCGGCCTCGACCGCGAAAATTTCCGCGTTTTTGAAAACGGCGCCGAGCAGGAAATCGTCAAGTTCACGAGCGAAGACGCTCCCGTCTCCATCGGCGTGATTTTCGACATGAGCGGCAGCATGACCGACAAGATCGACAAATCCCGCCTGGCCGCCGTGCAGTTTTTTCGCACCGCGAATCCGCAGGACGAATTTTTCCTGGTGAACTTCAACGATCGCGCGCAGCTGGTGAGCCAGTTCACCGCCAGCGTCGACGAATTGCAGAATCGCCTGATGTACACCGCGGCCCACGGGCTTACCGCTCTGTTCGACGGCGTTTATCTCGGACTCAGCCAGATGAAGGGAGCACACAACACCAAGAAAGCTTTGCTCATCATATCGGATGGGGGAGATAATCATAGTCGGTACAGCGAAACGGACGTCCGCAAATTCGTGCAGGAAGCGGATGTGCAGATTTATTCCATCGGACTCTTCGAAGCCGATGGAGGCCCCACGCCGGAGGAACGGTCGGGCCCGTCCCTTCTCAACGATTTGACGGAGATGACGGGGGGCCGCTCGTTCACCGTTCAGAACCTGAACGATCTTCCGGACATTGCGACCAAAATCAGCATGGAGCTGCGCAATCAATATGTCATCGGGTACAGTCCAACGG
>CAZRKW010000153.1:8073-9872 GCA_964600355.1 uncultured Acidobacteriaceae bacterium | reverse complement strand
AAGTTTAAGTGCTGCGAGGCATGAGGGCCTGTGCCGCTGACGCTGGGAGATTCATCGCTCGAAAAGCGAGCGATGGAGAACCGTTCTTCGTTGCTGCGCTTCTCAGGATGACGACTGCAAATGCGGCGACAAAAGAAAAGGCTAAATGACGGCGCGGGGGAAGGCGCGGTCTCATCAAGAGCAGGAGGCTCGCGGGAACGGCGCCGCGAGCGGGGGGCGCCGCGCGCTTTGGCTTTTTGTCGGGGCTGAAAGCCCCGACCCGCCAAAAGGCGTCAGATAAAAATTAACTCCGAGCTCCCACGTGTCCCGGAAGGCTCGGATCATTTCGGGGTCTTGCGTCAGATCTTCGTCTTTGCCGTCCTTCACGTCGCGCTTGTTCACGAACGGCTGGAAATTCGAGCCGTACTTGATGCCATAGGGCAGGTCGATATAAACCATCTGGACCTGCCCGGCCATTCCTTCTTTTTCGAGGAGCGAGTTCATTACGAGCAGGGAATCGCCGGCGATCAGGCGGTTGGACCAGCCGTGGGAGTGCTTGTAGAAGTCAATCGCGTCGCGGAAGGGGAGATGCTCTTCGGGCCGCTCGAAGAGCGACGGCTGGACGGGCAGGCCGCTGCCGTTGCGCTTGCGGACGGCTTCGATGATGGTGCGCGGGTCGATGGTTTCGTGGACGTGGAGCGAAACGGTGGGGACTTCGAACGAGGCGTGCTCTTTCTTGCCGGCCCAGACGAGCTGCGGGTCGAGGTGCGGGTCGTAGTCCAGCTGCTTGCCGGGCTTTACGCTGGGGACGGGGTCGATGTAATCGTAGACTTTGTGCGTCGGCAGCGGCGGATCGGTTTGCGGCGTGACCAGGCCGACCGGTGGATTGTTGACGCGCTTCTTGTCCTTGTGCTCGTACCGCTCGATGGGGCGCTTATTGGCGTGCCCGTCGCCGCTGTTGCTGCCCTTGCCTCGCCCGCGCGCCATCCTGCTTTACCCCTCGGTCATTCAGCAGTTCGATACGGCGAGATTGTAAACGGTTCGGGGTGCGATGACCAGCGGGAGAGACGGAGGCCGAAAGGCGCAGAGGGATGGCCCGGGAACGCCAATCTGCCGGTGGGCGGTTTCAAAAGCGCCATTCAGGAGAATGGCGATCCCAGGGGGGACGGCGAAAAGCGAACGGCAACGGCTCGCGGGAAATGCGCCGCGAGAGGAAGGCGCTGCGCGCCGGCCTTTTGTCGGGGCTGGAAGCCCCGAGCGCGGCGGGTTGGTGGCTAATGGCTACGACGAGCAACAGCTCGCGGGAACGGCGCCGCGAGCGGTGGGCGCTGCGCGCGGGGCTTTTTGTCGGGGTCTGGAGGGCCGACCCCCTGGAAGGCGTGGCGGGTTGCTGGGTGTCGCTCGAATTGGCGCGTGAAGAGAGGTCCCTCGTCGCTGCGCTTTGTCGAGATGACAGCGAAAGGCTTGAGGCAGGGGCTGGTGGTTAGTGGCTAGTGGCTGCGACGAGCAGAAGGCTCGCGGGAACGGCGCCACGAGCGGTAGGCGCTGCGCGCTCTGCTTTTTGTCGGGGCTGAAAGCCGCGACGTTCTGAAGGGGGTTGGCGGCGGCGGCTGCGGTGGCGGTGCTGGTATTTGGGGGCGAAGACGGCGAACAGGGAGGGCGTGACGCAATTGCGAAAAGGCGGTTTTCTCGCGCGGCAAATTGTTTTCAGCGTCACTTTTCGCAAGGAATCAGGAAAGTCGCAACCTTTCAGAATGACAAAAGCAAACAGCGGCAGGAAAGGCAGAACACAGACCTTGACACACGCAACGGCGAAAGAA
>CAZRKW010000153.1:0-7973 GCA_964600355.1 uncultured Acidobacteriaceae bacterium | reverse complement strand
AGAAGAAGCAGGTCCCTCACCCATCCGCGCTTCGCGCGTACGGCCTCAGGATGACAACGAAAAGAAAAGGCAGCGGCGGGAAAGGCAGCACCTTGACACACGCAACGGCGAAAGAAAGAAGAAGCAGGTCCCTCACCCATCCGCGCTTCGCGCGTACGGCCTCAGGATGACGACGAAAAGAAAAGGCAGCGGGAGGTACGGCAAAGACCGACCCTTAAAGCCGAAGGGTCGGGCACCCGCACCGACAACAGCAACAACGAAGGCAACTGCAACTGCAACTGCAACTGCAACTGCAAAAAGCACTGGGGATCCTTACTTCGTTCAGGATGACACTACGGCGGAGAGGCGACGAGGGACACTTCGTGGCTGCGCTCCTCAGTGTGACTGCGGAAGTGGAGGAAGAATCCGCGAACGGGTTTGACCATTGAAACGAACAGAAATGCGCTGATTGTGCCGGGGAGAATGGAGGTCTACTGAGCGGACTCTTTTGTGCGCAGTGTCTTAGCTGTCTGAAGCCCTGGGTGGTCGAGCGACGGCCCAGATGCCAGCGTGGCTCCCGATGCACGCCGGAAGGGGAGTAGCAGCAATCGAGCGGCGTTCGCTTCGCTTCCGTCGGCCAGATCTGCCAGACCGTAACGAACGGAGGCCGACGGATGCCCGGCGCGATAGGTTCCGAACATTCTGTCCCAGAACGAAAACACGGTGCCGAAGTTGGCGTTCTGCTCCGCCACGGCGTCGGAATGATGGAAGCGATGCATGGACGGGGTAATGATCAGCCTGCGGAGGATGCCATCGGCGCGATCGGGAATGCGAAAATTCCCATGCTCAAAGAAGTCCAGCACAATAATCGCCAGCCCGGAGAAACCCACCGCGGCGGGCGGCGTACCCAGCAGCGCGACCCCGGCCAGCGCCAGGCCTTCCGCAAACAGCGTCTCCAGCGGATGGAAGCGAAACCCGGTGGTCAAATCGAGATCGGTTTCCGAGTGATGCACCTGGTGCATGCGCCACATCGGGCCGATGGCGTGCTGCAAGCGGTGCGACACGTAGGCGACAAGGTCAAGCGCCGCAAACCCGATCGCGAACTTTGCCCAGTAAGGCAGCGCCACGCGGTTCAGGACGCCGTGAGAATCTCCCCGCATCTTGAACGCCAGCGAGATGCCGCTGAGCCGGTAGACGCAAATCAGCGCCACGTTCGATGCGACGATCAGCACTGTGTTGGAAAACCATCGATGCGCGGTGGAAGTCGGCAAGGAGCGAAAAGGCAGGAAAGTCTCGGCCAGCGCGGTCACCGCAAAGGCCAGCACCAGGACGAACCACCAGAGGACTCCCCAGTTGACCGTCATTGATCCACCTTCGCTGAACCTCTCGCGTGAGTTACCAAAGCAGACTCCGCGCAAAACTGCGGGGCGACGAACCAGTTCTCGGAACTCAGGATCGATAGCAGCGCGGAACAGAGGTTCATGGATTAAGACTAGCCCCGACCAAGCAGCACCAGACAGGCTACGTCAACAGCTTATTCCTTGCGGCGGCGTCCTCGAATTACCAGCACCGCACTCGCTACCAGCGCCAGCGCAGCCGCTCCGCCCGCAGCGTCAATCTCCGGAACAGCGGGGGTACAAACGGGCGGGGTGCCCGCCATCGCCACCGCCGCAAATCCCAGAACAAATGGCACGACCATCAAAAACTTGCGCATCGAACTCCTCCAGGGCTAACAGCCTACGCCTTGCGGTGTCCTCGAATGATCAGCACCGCTCCTGCCACTAACGCCAATGCAGCCGCCCCGCTTGTGGGATCGATCTCGGGAACTTGTGCACCAGCACCAGCCATTGCAACCGCGGCAGTCCCGAGAATTAGAGGCAGGATCACGGCAATCTTTCGCATCTCATCCTCCACTACTTCAGATCTTCCAAGCTCATCCGCTCAAACAACAGTCGAGAGCCAGGCGCACTGAGCGGTCAACTCGTGGGCGTTTCTTCCTCAGTGAGCAGCGAGTTTGCCATGCGAAAATAGTTTGCGTCAACGCTAAAAACGCTGAAAAACACGTACTGTACGTACTGAGCCCGGAATTTCGGCGGCGCGCAAACAAGGCAAAACCAAGGCTCGCGGAAGAGACGCCGCGAGCGGCGGGACGGAGTGTTTCTCCTGGAAGCGACTTCTTTGCTTTGGCGGAAGTGGCGGAAGCCTGTGTGTCGGTCGGGAATAAAGCAAAAGCAGATCCTTCACTTCGCTCAGGATGAGATCGCAGCAGAAGGGGCCTGATCCTGGAGAGAACGGAAAGCTTGCGGGAAAGTTGCCGCGAGAGGTGGGCGCTGCGCGCCGGGGTCTTTTTGTCGCGGCTGAAAGCCGCGACCTGCACGGCAAGGGCTTGCGGGAGGCGAGATTACTTCGGGGCTACTTTTTTTCGGGCTTGTCGGGGGCGTGGACTTTTAGGACTTCGATCTGGGTTTCGATCATGGTTTTTTGGTTGGCGGTTACGTCTTCGCTTTTTAGCAGGTCTTCGAGGGGTGGGATGGCGTCGGGGTCACCGCGCTCGCCTACGGCGAAGAGTCCCCAGAAGCTTACGTCGAAGTAGGGCTCATGCAGGTAGGCGACCAGGGCTTTGGTTATGTCTTTGTTTTTTTTGTCGAGGCGGCCGACCGCCATCATGGCTACCTGGCGGGTGCGCTGGTCTTTACCTGGCGATGACCAGTCGAGGAGGAGGGGGACGGCGCGGTCGTCGCCTAGATGGCCCAGGCCGGTGATTGCAGCGTTGCGGATTACGTTGTCGGGCGAGTCAGTATTGGCGGCGGTTACTAATGTGTCGTAGGCGCCGGGGGCTTTCAGGTCGGCTAGCGAACTTAGCGCGGCTGCGCGAACGCGGTAGGCTTTGTCGCTTGCGGCTATGGCTGTTAGCTTCGAGGGTAGCGCGGCGTCTTCTTTGAAATTTCCTAGCTGCTGAACGGCGGCTTCGCGTACCCATGGCTTGTCGGTGTTCAGGTTGTCGTTGAGCGCGTGCAAGACGGATTGTTCTGATTCGGCGCCGCCGATTTTTCCCAGCGAGCGAAGCGATTCGATGCGGACGCCCCAGAAGGGATCGTGCTGCGCGGCGTCGCCCAGGGCTTGGACTACGGCGGAATTGTCCTTTACGTTTCCGAGGGCTACGGCGGCGTCGGCGCGATCGGCTACGCTTTCGGCTTTGGCTAGCTGATAGATCAGCTCTACGGGCGTTTTTTTGAAGTCGAGCTGCTTTAGGATTTTGTCGCCCTTGTCGAAGAGGACCATGCGCGGGGCGGTGTCCACCGGGAAGGTGAAACTCTGGGCGGCCTGGCTTACTTCGATGGGGAACGTCTTGCGCTGCGTCGCGGTGGTGATTTCGACGTCGATGGGCACTTCGAAGAGGCCTACCAGGCCTTCTACTTTCTGCGTCTGGCTCACGTCTAGCTTTACCTGGTGCGCGGCGTCATCGTAGGAATAGCTGACCTGGAATTGCGGGGCGCCGGCGCGATAAATCCACTGGTGCATGAATTTGTCGGTGTTGATGGAGGTGGCCTGCTCGATGGATTTTTCCAGGTCGGCGGTGACTACGTTCTGGCCGCGGTTGGTTTGCAGGTAGTAATGCAGGCCGCTGAAGAAATCGGCGTCGCCCAGTTGCTCGCGTAGCATTTTGAGTACCCAGCCGGCTTTGGTGTAGATGTTGCCGGCGTATTCGTCGGAATCCTTGAAATTGTGATCGACGATGGGGACGGGGTAGAGGCGCTTCTCGCGGAACCACTGATTCTGCTCGCGCCAGAATTCGTAGGTGGCGTCGTCGACGCCGTTGTGGTGCTCGGTCCAGAAATGCTCGAAATAGGTGGCGAAGCCTTCGTTGAGCCAGAGGTCGGCCCAGTCCTTGCAGGTGACGAGATCGCCGAACCACTGGTGGGCTAGCTCGTGGGACTCGACGAAATCGGCGCCGCGGCGATTCTCGGATTCGAGGGCGGGATTCACTAGCTCGCGCACAGTTAGGGTGGTGGCGCTGGTGTTTTCCATGCCGCCTTCGACGAAATCGTCTACGAAGGTTTGCGCGTATTGGGCCCAGGGGTAGGGGACGTCGAGCTTGGAGGAGAACAGATCGAGCATTTCCTTGGTGCCGGAGAAAGAGGCGTCGATTTTGTCTTCCTGGCCGCGCGGGACTACGTAGCGCAGGGGGAGGCCGCGCCACTGGTCATTTTTCTGGACGAAGTCGCCGGCTATGGCGGAGATCAGGTAGCTCGAGAGCGGCTCGGACTGCTTCCAGTCCCAGGTTTTGGTGCCGTCGGGCTCGTCCTTCACGCTGACGAGCTTGCCGTTGGAGATGGTGAGCCAGCTGCCGGGGACGGTGAGGATCATCTCGGAGGTCATGCGGTCGTTGGGATAATCGTAGATCGGGATGTAGTTGCGGGTGTCTTCGGCTTCGCCCTGGGTCCAGATTTCCTGGGGCTGGCGGGGATAGTTGGCGTCGGGAAGGATGAAATAGAGGCCCTTTTTGGGGCGGCCTTCGTAACGGATGAAAATCTCGTGGCGCTCGCCGCGGGGGGCGGGATGGTCGAGCGAGACGAGGAGCTGATCGGCAGTGGTGGAGAATTTGGCGGGCTTGCCGTCTACGGTAACGGCTTCGATGGTTAGGCCTACGGAATCGAGCTTGATCTGGGCGACGTCGTCGCGAGAGGCGGCGATGCTTTCGTCGGCTTCGCCGCGGATGCTGCGCTGGTCGAGATCAAACCAGAGATGGGTGCGGATGTTCTGCAGGTCGTAATCTTTGCTGCGCGCGTAGGGCTCGTCGGCGCGGGCCGCGGCGCCCACGAGCAGCAGCGCCAGGAGGCCCAGGCAGACAGCAGAGACTGCAGTAGCTCGCGCACATCGCCGATTCATCACTTCCCCCAAGTCCGACAGAACCGCCGAGGGCGGTCTTCCATTATAGTCTGCCAGAAATGAGGGCAGCTATGGGTTAGATGGAGGAAGGGGGCGGAAGGTGAGCGGACTGGCCAGGGGTGACCCGGCGCATGCGGCCGGCTGAAACTTGGAGCAACGGTTCACTTGTCCGGTAAGGGCTGCCGGTTCAGACGGTCGATGCAACACCCGCTGGTCATTTTGATCTGGCAATACGTTTCAAGTGGCACGAGCTTTGGGGTTGCAGTTCGCTTTTACCTAAACAGGAGGCCTTTTCTTTGCTTTTGGCTCGCGGATGGTTCTTAGCCTTTGGAATTCCTCGACTTAGAACTCCGTCCTGGTGTTGCGACGACCCATTGAGACCGCCGCCTTACCGGGATTGCCATTTCGATTAGACCGAAAAGGCGAACATAAGCCATGCTACGATGCGACGCAGCGTGCCGCATTGAGAATAAGAGCCAGATTCACATGCCCGTTCTGTAAGGGGAGTGTTCCGAATCGTCAACTGAGGCTTTCGGGACCCATCACATGTCCGAACTGTTCCCGGCAATTGCGGTACTCAAGATGGCAATTGAATTTATCTGGGTTGATCGCATTGTTGCTAACCACATTTATCTCTCGAGGGTCGATCAGAAAAGAGGGACGCCTTGAAGGTTTTCGTTCGTACCTGCGAAGGACCAAGTGTTCCAGTTAGGAGTCCGTGTGCTGTCCGGTAGGAGCAATTGTAGGTTGCGGTCGGGGCGCTCGCCTTGCCTCCGCGAGACCGTTTGGCGCCTGCGCAAAGGAGCGGCACGATTCGTCGGGATTCTGGTTGTTGGGGTTACGACCCTTGTCCCGGTACAAGTGAGTGCCGCGACACCCATAAAGGAAGTCAGGCGGGTGCTCATTTTCAATGACCTTAATCCACTCTCATCGCCGGGCTTTGCTCTTATCGATCAAGCAATTCTCAGTGTTCTGAAGAAAGCCCCTTACCAGATTGAGATCTATCGGGAGGATCTTGAGACGACCTCGTTTCCTGATGATACGCACCAACAACGATTTCGCGGATGGTACATTCGTAAATATCGTGATCGCAAGCCTGACGTGATTATTGCGGCTGGTCGCGCGTCCCTCAAATTCATGGTGGAATCGCACGAAAAGTCTTTCCCAGGCATCCCAGTTATCTTCTGCGGTACTACCGAAGAGTTGCTAGACAGCCTGAGATCCGCCCCCGATTTTACGGGTGTCTGGGCAGTTGCACAGCCGGACAAGACCCTGAATGCAGCGCTGCGACTACAACCTGGCACGAAGCACGTAGTCGTGGTGGGTGGCGTAGGGGAGTTTGACCGGGGCGAGGAATCAATCGTCAAACAGAGTTTGCGCGGCTATGAGTCGGAGTTCGAGTTCACGTATTTGACCGACTTGGACATGCCGACGTTACTCGAGCGACTGAAACATCTACCGAGCGAAACTATCGTTTTTCACACGTCAATCATGCAGGATGCGGCAGGAACACACTTCATTGACGCTAGTCAGTCAGTTCCGTTGGTTGTTAGTGCTGCGAATGCCCCTGTTTTTGTCGTGGACGATGTAGATCTTAATAGCGGCGCGGTGGGTGGGGATTTGCTGAGCTGGGCCGCGACCGGCCAAACTGCTGCCACGATGGCTGTGAGGGTTCTCAGTGGAGAAAAACCAAAGGATATTCCTGTCCAGAAGGAGACCGATGTCTACATATTTGATTGGCGAGCACTGCGGCGTTGGGGGTTTAGGGAAAGGGACCTTCCACTGGGTAGTGTCGTGCTTAACCGGCAGCCAACGGCGTGGGAATCTTATAAGTGGTACATCATTGGCGGCGCTTGTTTAATTGTAGCGGAAACGCTGTTAGTACTCGGGCTGATATGGCAGCGGAACCGACTTCGGAAGATTGGGACCGAGCTGCGCGAAAGCGAACGACGCTTCCGTCTTGTCGCAAACACAGCTCCCGTGTTGATCTGGATGGCTGGCCTCGACAAGCTTTGCACCTACTTCAATCAATCCTGGCTTGACTTTACCGGGCGGTCTCTCGAGGAGGAGCTGGGAAATGGTTGGTCGGAAGGTGTCCACGCCGAAGACTTAAAGCGATGCTTGGATACCTACACGGAGGCATTCGATCGGCACGAGCCTTTCCAGATGGAATATCGGCTCCGGCGGCATGACGGAGAATATCGCTGGATCTTTGATTCCGGTGTGCCTAGATTCAATGCAGAGGGTTCTTTTGCCGGTTACATCGGCTCAGGCATCGACGTTACCGAACGCAAGCAGGCCGAAGAGGCTCTTTCCACGGTGAATCAGAAACTGATCCAAGCGCAGGAGGAGGAACGCACGCGGATTGCTCGAGAGCTTCACGACGACATCAATCAGCGACTCGTATTACTGGCGATAAGGCTAGAAGAATTGCAGCATAATCTTCCGTCCCCGAAAGCTAAAATCATAAACGACATCGCGGAGGCAGGCAAACAGGTGCAAGATCTCGCAAGTGATGTCCAAGCTCTTTCGCACCACCTACATTCCTCAAAACTGGAATATCTGGGCCTACCAGCGGCAGCGGCTGGTTTTTGCAGAGAAGTTTCCGGTCGGCAAGGGGTGGAGATCGATTTTCACTCCGAGAACATTCCAAAGGATCTACCGAAGGAGGCCTCGCTTTGCCTGTTTCGCGTCTTGCAAGAAGCCATTCAGAATGCGATCAAGCACAGCGGTTCGCGGCACTTCGAGGTGTCGCTCAGCGGTGGACCGAGTGAGATGGCGCTGACGGTGCGTGATTCGGGTATTGGATTTGATCCTGAAGAGGCTATGAAAGGGCGGGGGCTCGGTCTGACCAGCATCAGGGAACGCCTGAAACTGGTGAACGGGAATCTTTCCATCGACTCGCAACCGCAACACGGAACAACGATTCAGGTTCGCGTTCCTCTCACCACCAGAATGAAGTCTGCAGGAGCAGTTGGATAGAATATCTGCTTGTCCAAGCCACCAGAATCGCGTCAACTCCTTCCATGAGAAGGCCGGTAACAGTCAGGGTGGTTTTGTTTTTACCTAAAGGGAGTCTTTGCCCTTAAGCCAAGCCGCCTCTG
>CAZRKW010000152.1:0-9886 GCA_964600355.1 uncultured Acidobacteriaceae bacterium | reverse complement strand
TGTACTTGCAGCCGCCATAGTCTACCCGCCTCCCTGATTGAAAGATGAACTCTACTGTGAATCCCCGACCGCGTACAGGAGGGCGATTCCAGCGCTAGTCAGACCAAACGGACGTTCTGATCAGATGTCTTGATCACCGCGTCAATCTTTCCGTTCCATGCCTGCTTGACAAGGCTAAGGTGAGGCAACTGGGCAATTGAAGGCCCCAAAATGGTTTGTCCCGATTTCTCTCAAAATAAGCGGCTTATTAAGAATCGCTCCCTGTGAAGCGAACGGACTCGTGTCAACATGCTGGCAAATGCGCAGATGCTGACAGCGCCCTCAGCGCGGTCGGGTAAGTTCGTCGAATATTCGCACTTGCACGCCGGTTGCGATGCGACTCACAGAGTCAATTCAGCAATCCGATATAAAACGAATATATAATCGGCGCCATGGAATCCACCGGGCATGCTTCCGACCGGCCAGGGCAGACGCCGGACCCTCGGCTCGTTATCGACTCGACTCCCGCGCTGATCCACACCGCTTTGCCCGATGGCTATCTCGATTTCTTCAATGAGCCGTGGCTGAAGTACGTGGGGCGACGGCTGGAGGATCTGGAGGGCTGGAACTGGACGGCCTCGATTCATCCGAAGGATGTCGACGGAATCGTTGCGAAGTGGCGCGCGTGCCTGGCTACCGGGGCGACCTTCGAATATGAAGCGCGCGTGCGCCGTGCGGACGGAGCTTATCGCTGGATGCTGCACCACAAGGCACCCTTGCGGGACGACCGCGGAAACATCGTTCGCTGGTACGGATCGAGCATAGATATCGAGGATCTGAAAAGGGCGCAAGAACACCTGCGGCGGAACGAGTTCTATCTTGCCGAGGGGCAAAGGCTCGCCCACATGGGATGCTGGGCGTTCAACCCCTCGGGATTTTTTGACTATTGGTCGCCCGAGCTTTTTCAGATCTACGGTCTCGATCCGGCCGGGGCACCTCCCACACTCGAGCGATATCTGGGAACCGTCCACGCGCAAGACCGCGAGTCCATGGCCCAGACGATCGAAAAAATGCTGGCGGAAGGTTTGGGATGTGACGAAACGAAACGCATTGTGCGACCGGATGGCGAGATTCGGCACATTCGCTGCGTGGGCGTCCCCATTCTCGGCGACGGAGTGCTGAAACATATCGTGGGTACTGCGATCGATGTCACCGAGCAGGAGCATCTGACGGAGGAACTGCGGCGCCGGGAAGCATATTTGGCCAAGGCCCAAAGGCTCAGCCACACCGGTAGCTTCGGCTGGAGAGTTTCTACCGGAGAACTCTTTTGGTCGGAGGAGACCTTTCGAATCTTCCAATACGACACAGGTGTTAAAGCCACGCTGGAGCTCGTTCTCGCGCGCGTTCATCCGGAAGATGCGAGCCTGGTGCGCGAGACCGTGGAGCGCGCGTCACGCGAGGGAAAAGATTTCGATTTTGAGCATCGATTGCTCATGCCGGATGGCGCTGTGAAGTATCTGCATGTGGTCGCTCAGACCCTGAGAAGGGGAACGGGCGATATCGAGTTTGCCGGGGCAGTGATGGACGTCACCGCGACAAAGCTGGCCGGGGAATCGCTGCGGAAGATTGAGGAGCAATGGCGGCACGCCTTCGAGAACAACCCGACGATGTACTTCATGGTGGACGCTGCCGGGACCGTCCTGGCTGTCAATACTTTTGGGGCGGAACAGCTTGGGTACACCGCCGCTGAGTTGGCCGGCCAGACAGTGCTCGACGTTTTTTATGAGCCCGATCGCGAAGCGGCTCAACGATATATCGCGCAGTGCCTGGAACAACCCGGCCAATCCATGAGCTGGGAAATTCGCAAAGCGCGCAAGGACGGCTCGATGCTGTGGGTTCGCGAGACGGCCAGAGCCGTTCTGCGGGAAAACGAACCGGTGGTCCTGGTTGCCTGCGAGGACATTACCGAGCGCAAGCATGCCGAAGAGAGAATCCGGGAGCAGGAAATAGAACTGCGCCAGATGCTCGATCTTGCTCCGCAGCACGTGTTTGTACAAGGGCCCGATGGCGACCGCCTTTATGCCAACCAGGCCGCACTCGACTACTACGGCCAGACTCTGGAGGAATGGCGGCTCGCCGACCCTCCCGGCGTTTTCCTTCTGGGGGATTGGGAACGGATTACGAGCGAAGTTCAAAGTCAATTTCTGAGCGGTGTTCCGCACGAGGGAGAAGCGCGGACACGGCGAAAAGACGGGGTGTATCGCTGGTTTCTTTTCCGCCGCAATCCGCTAAGGGATGAACAGGGCCGTATCACGCGTTGGTATGTGGCGGCGACCGACATCGAGGACCGCAAACGGGCCGAAGAACGGCTGCAGCACGAGAACGTCGCCCTGCGGGAAGAAATCGACAAGACATCCATGTTCGAAGAGATTGTTGGAGCGTCGCCCGCGCTGCAACGAGTGCTTTCGCGCGTGTCGAAGGTCGCTCCGACCGACTCCATCGTTCTGATCACCGGCGAAACCGGGACGGGGAAGGAGCTGGTGGCCCGGGCGATCCACAGGCGGTCCCGTCGCTCTTCACGCCCTTTTGTAAGCGTCAACTGCGCGGCGATCCCGCGCGATTTGATCGCGTCAGAATTGTTTGGCCATGAAAAGGGCGCCTTTACGGGGGCGATCCAGCGGCGTTTGGGCCGTTTTGAACTGGCTGAAGGCGGGACGATCTTCCTCGATGAAGTCGGGGATCTTCCTGCTGAGACTCAGATCGCCCTCCTCCGTGTGCTCCAGGAACACGAGTTTGACCGCGTGGGAGGAAGCCGGCCCATCCGAAGCGATGTCCGCGTGATCGCCGCGACGAACCGCGATTTGCAGGCCGCCATCGCGGCGGGCGCCTTTCGTCGCGACCTTTTCTACCGCCTCAACGTGTTTCCCATCGAGATTCCTTCCCTGCGGGAACGGCGGGAAGACATTCCCCTCCTGGTTGAGTACTTCGTCGATCGTTACGCGCGGAAGGCGGGAAAGAACATACGGAGGGCAGACAAGAAAAGCCTGAGCTTGCTTGCCTCCTATCCCTGGCCGGGAAACATTCGCGAGTTGCAGAACGTGATTGAACGCTCCGTGATCGTCTGCGAGACAGAGATCTTCTCCGTCGATGAGAGCTGGCTTTCGCGCCAGCCGGCTGCCGCCGAATTGAAGAGCCGGTTTGAGCTCTCCGAAAAACTTGCGGCACAGGAGAAGGAGATGATCGAAGCGGCCTTGCGTGAAAGCGGGGGACGTGTGTTTGGAGCCTCGGGCGCGGCGGCCAAGCTGGGAATGCCCCGCTCCACGCTGGAATCAAAAATTCGAGCATTCAAGATCAACAAGAATCGCTTCAAGACGTAGCCCTCGCACCCGCTCGCCAGCCTTCGCGGATATTTTGTGCGGCTTTTAACCAATTGGCGAACACTCGCCACTGACGCGGCCGGCAACTCCTTGTATTTCAATCGAATGGCTTGGCATTGTGATTGCGATCACATCCGTGTCCGAGCACATTTGAAACTGCAGCGAGGCAAAGATTCTTCTGAAAGAATTCAAATGCTCAAGATTCAGAGAACGGCGAACGAGCGGATTGTATTCAAGCTGAGCGGCCGCATCGAAGCCGGAGATCCGGCGGAGTTGAAAAGACTTTTCGAGCTCGAGGCGGAAGGCAGCCGACTGGTGCTGGATCTAAAGGATGTAACGCTGGTGGATCGGGAGGCCGTGAAGTTTCTGGCGTTGTGCGAGACGGACGGCATCGCCCTTCAGAATTGCCCGGCTTATATACGGGAGTGGATCGAAAGAGAAAGTGGCGCGCGGAACCTGCGAAAACGCTGAACCCGACATCACTTCACAATGATTGGCGGTCGGTGGCCGTCAAGCTCGGTTTTTACAGGAGGATTGCCATGGTTTCAACTGCTTTTGCCTTTTCGCACTCGGACCGCGGACATTCGTACTCGCCCTGTGATCCCCCGATCGAAATCGAAAGGACTTCCTTGAAGGATACTGACCAGCCGTTCCCGGAAGAGATGGAAGCGATTTCCGGCGGAGAGTCCGCCGAGAGCGGGTTTGAAGAAATCGTGGGTCAGAGCGCGGCGCTCCGGAGGGTGTTGCAACTGGTTAGAACCGTCGCCCCGAGCGATTCGACGGTGTTGCTGCTGGGAGAGACGGGCACCGGGAAGGAGCTTATCGCGCGTGCGATCCACCAGGGAAGCCGCCGCCGGGAGCGGACTTTTGTGAAACTCAACTGCGCGGCGATACCGACGGGCCTTCTGGAGAGCGAACTATTCGGGCACGAGCGAGGAGCCTTCACCGGGGCGATTGCCCAGAAAATCGGCCGGCTGGAGTTGGCGGACCGCGGTTCCCTGTTTTTGGATGAAATCGGCGATATTCCCCTGGAGTTGCAACCGAAGCTTCTGCGCGTGCTGCAGGAGCGGGAATTCGAGCGATTGGGCAGCACTCGCACGCAGAGGGCCGATGTCCGCGTGGTGGCTGCGACTCATTGCAACCTGGAGGAGATGATTGCGGAGAAGCAGTTTCGCAGCGACCTTTACTACCGGCTGAATGTTTTCCCAATCTCGATTCCGCCTCTGCGCGAACGCCGGGGAGATATACCGCTGCTCGTGCGTCGGTTTGTGCAACAGGCCAGCCGGCGCATGAACAAAGCGATCGATACGATCCCGTGCGAGACGATGCATCAGCTCGCGCAACATCACTGGCCGGGAAACATTCGCGAACTGGAGAACGTGATTGAACGTGCCGTGATCCTGTCTCCGGGACCGGTGCTGCGTGTGCCGGTGCGGGATCTCAACACGCGTGCCACGCCGGAACCCGACAGCGGCCGGTCCCAAACTATGGAGGAGGTGGAGCGACGGCACATTTTGAGCACGCTGAAAGAGACACGATGGGTGCTCTCCGGTCCCAATGGCGCGGCCACGCGTTTGGGATTGAACCGCTCGACTCTTTATTTCCGCATGAACAGGCTCGGGATTGTCCGGCCTGGAATGTAAATCGCCAGGGAGGGATACCGAACTGCGCGCAGCCTCACGATGAAGTTAGCCCAGGGCAACCGCTGAAGCATCGCGTCGCGGTAGAATCCGGTCGCGGTAGAATCCGGGAGGATATAAGCTCGGCGCTGCTATTTTCCGCGATTGGGAGGTCGATTCATGGCCGCGAGTCTCGGCGAATATTCTTCCTGCTCCTGTTATTTCTGCATGCGTCGTTGGCAGTGGATTCTTTTGCTCAGCAGCCGCCGGCAGCTACCAACGGCCCGCTGCACCTTTCGCTGAAAGAAGCTGTGCAACTGGCGCTGAAGCAGAATCCGCAGCGCGTGATCGCTCAACTGCTGGTTTCCGAAAGCGATCGCAACAGCCAGATCGCCCGGTCGGCGCTGCTTCCCCAGGCAAGTATCGCGGCGCTTGCGGCTCGCAACCAGTACAACATCGTCAGCATTGAAGCCGCGCCGAAGCGAGAAGCGGCGGGACCGTATCAGTACATCCAGGCGGGCCCGGCCTTTTCGCAAACCATCCTGAACCTTCCGCTGATTCGGGGATATCAGATCGGCCGTGAAGAAACACGCGAGGCGCGCTCCGACGAACAGACCACGCGTGAAAATGTGGTCACCGCGGTAGTGGACCAGTATCTGCAGATTCTCCGCGCCCTGGCAACGCGCGACGCCGCCAGCTCCCGCGTCGCGCTGGCACAGCGGCTTTACGACCAGGCCAGCGAACTTCAGAAAACGGGCATCGGCTTGAATATCGACACGGTGCGAGCCAACGTTGAATTGCAGAATGAGCGCCAGAATCTGATCGACGCGGAGACGTTGACTCACACGACCAAGTACGGCCTGGCGGAACTCCTGGATCTGCCTCGCGACGAGGACATTGAAGTGACCGACCGGCTGCAATTCTACAACCTGCCGATCGTCGAAAAAGAGCAACTGCTCAATCAGGCGCTGGCAACCCGGCCGGAAATTCAATCGTTGAATTCACAGGAGCGCGTCGCACACTTGTCGGTAAATGAGGCTCGCGAGCAACGCCTTCCGCAATTGGATTTCTCGGGTTTCTGGTTCTATCAGGGACAGCACTTCGACGACGGCATTCCGGCTTACAACTATGCAGTCTCTCTGCAAATCCCTCTATTCACGGGTGGCCGAATCCGCGCAGAAGAGGCACGCGCAAAGCTGGAAGAACAGCATGTAGCAGAGAGCCGCCTTCAGCTGGAGGCGCAAATCGTCAAGGAGGTGAAGTCCGCTCTGGACGAACTCACTGCCGCGCGGAATTCAGTGGACGTTGCTAATCTGGGCTACAACCTGGCCCAGGAGGAAGTAGCCCAGGCGCAGCGCCGGTTTCAAGCGGGCGTCACCACGAACGTGGAAGTGATTACCGCGCAGGACGCGCTGGCCCACGCGAGCGATAACCAGATCGGCGCACTGTTTCAATTCAACGTGTCGCGCGCGGCCCTGGCCCGCGCGGAAGGCGATATCGAAACTACGTACGCGAAATGAAAGGCGAACCCGATCGTGAGCTCCACTCCCGTTACGCCATCGCCGGAACCCCGCACTGCCGCTGAGGTTGGCGCCGCTCCGCAATCGCCACAGACCTCCGTTTCGTGGCGCCAGTGGCTTCGCGATCTGAATCCCTTCGTGAAGGCAGCGGCCGTCGCCGCGCTGATTTTGCTGGGCGTAGCGTGGTACGTGCTCGACGGGCGCGTAAGGACAGACGATGCCCAGGTGGATTGCCACATCACGGCGGTTGCGCCGCAGGTGCCGGGTTATGTGGTCAAACTCTTCATCAACGACAACACGCCCGTGAAGGAAGGCGACGTGCTGGTGCAGATCGATCCGCGCACCTATCAGGCGGAAGTGGATCAGGCTCAAGCCAACCTCGATTTCGCGGAGGCGCAAGCAAATTCCGCGAAACTACAGATCGGCTTGACGCGCCAGACCACCACCAGCAGCACCACCGGGGCCTCCGCGCAAAAAGACTCCGATGCAGCCGATTACGTGAGCTCCCAGGCGCAGCTCGAACAGTCGGCGACCGCGAATCTGCAATTGGCCGAGGCCAACGTGGCCGCCAGACAAGCCACGAACGAGCGCGCCCAGGCCGATCTGGCCCGCTACACCCCGTTGCTTGCCACCGACGACGTCTCCAAATTCCAATTCGATTCGGTGGAAGCCGCCGCGCGCGTAGCGAAGAGCGAACTGCAGGCAGCCGAGCAGCAACGCTCCGCGGCACAACAGGCTGTGGAGATTGCTCGCGCAAATGCGCGCTCTTCCCAGGCACGGCTGTTGCGCTCGCAGGCTGCGCTTCTTGAAACGAAGGCCCGCGAGCAGCAGGTGCCTATCGCCGAAGCAACCTACGAATCGGCGCTGGCCGCGGTGGAGCGCGCGAAAGCCGCGCTGCAGCAGGCGGAACTGAACCTTGCGTATACGCACATCACCGCTCCGATCACCGGCCAGATCGCGCAGAAGTCGGTGGACCTGGGACAATACGTATCGCCGGGGCAATTGCTGTTTACCATCGTCCCTTTGGATCAGGTGTATGTGACGGCGAACTTCAAGGAGACGCAGATGGCCCATGTGGCCCCCGGGCAGAGAGTCCGCTTTTACATCGACACTTACAGCGAGGAGTTCGAAGGCGTGGTCGACTCCATCGCCGGCGCCAGCGGCTCGCGGCAAGCTTTGCTGCCGCCGCAAAACGCGACGGGGAATTTCATCAAAGTGGTGCAGCGCATACCGGTGAAAATCCTGGTGAAACCGTCCAGCAATCCACGCCTGGTGCTGCGGCCGGGGATGAACGTGGAAGCCACCATCTATACTCGCTGACTGGAAAGTAATGGCATGAGCTATCTGGCTGGAAATGTTCCGCAGAGTTTTGAGCAATGGGAACTCGAAGAGGCGCAGCGCCTCAGCGCCCTGTCGAGCCTGACATACCGGCACCGAATGGCCATCCTTCTGAGCGCGGGGCTGGTGACCGCCGTCGAAGTCTCCAACCGGATTTCCATCAACGCCTTGCTTCCGGACATGCAGGGCAACGTGGGCGCGAACTCCGATGAGATCAGCTGGGTCATAATTCTCTACAACGTGGGATTTCTTTGCTCCCTGGCCCTGGCGGCCTGGATGACGCGGGTGATCGGCACCCGGCGGCATTTGTTGATCAGCATCGGGTTCTATTCCATAGGGGCGATGGGCTGCGTGCTCAGTGCGCACAGCCTCGAGCGGTTGCTGATTTCACGCCTGATCATGGGATTCGGCGGCGGCGCGTTTCTGGTGCGAACGATCATACTTTCGAGAATGTTGTTTCCGGGGAAAGCGTTGATCGGGGCGGTGACCTGGCTCTACATTGTTCTGTTCGTTTGTGAGATCCCCTATCCCGTGGCCATGGGATGGATCACCGATCAGCTCCACTGGAATTACGCGTTCCTGATAGATTTTCCCTTTCTGGCTATCGGCGCGTTCCTCATCTGGAAAACGATCCCACCCGGCTATTTGTTTCAGCGGAAGCCAGGGGTCCATGTCGATGCGTGGGGGGCGATGCTGCTAATTGCGTCGCTCGCCTGCCTGCAGACCGCCTTGAGCCGCGGCGAGCGCGACTTATGGCTCGAGTCTTCCTGGATCGCGCTGGCCCTGGTTGCGGCGGGAATCTGTTTCGCTGCGTTTCTGTGGTGGGAAGCACGGCCCGAGAACACTTCACCGGTATTTCATCTGCGGGCAATCTGGCGGCAGGGTTCGCTGCGAGCTTCTTTCTCCGTAATTCTGATCCTGGGGGCGTTTCTGGGAGCCGGGCTTTATCTCACGCCGCAGTACCTTCGCTTCGTCCAGGATTACAGCGCGACGCAAACGGGCGGTTTTATTTCGCTGTATAACGCTGGCCTTGGGGCGGGGCTGCTGCTCTCGCTGCGCGTGCTGATTCCGCGGCTGGGCGGGGTACGAACGATCGGCATCGGCCTGGCGGGTCTGATCGCGACGTACGGCACGATCGTCTATCTCTTTACACCCACGACCCCGACCGCGGTCCTCGCGCCCGCGATCTTCCTGCAAGGCTTTTCCCTCGCGCCGGTGGTGATCGCGGCCGCGAACGTGGCCACAGCCAATACGCCGCTGCCTGACCTTAACGACATCTCGACGACCTACTTCTTCGTGCGGCAACTGGGAAACACGTTTGGAGTGACGGCGGTAACCATCCTGTTCGATCACCGGATGACGTTTCACTCCTCGCGGATTTTGGATGTGGCCCATCGGCTGGATCCCACCGTCCGCTCCACGCTGGCGCAATATGCCGAGTTGATTCACCGCAACGGCGGCGGAAGCAGCGACCCTGCGCTGGGAGCGTTGCAGATCTTTCAAGGCAACGTGATTACCCAAAGCAGGCTGCTCTCCTACATAGACATCTACTTCGGCCTGGCGGCGGTCGCGCTGCTGGCACTCATCCTGCTGGTCATCGGGCGAATAAAACCCAAGGCCGGCCCGCACCATTTTCTCCCGTGGTAGCCGGCCCTGCGGTTTGCGGAAACCGGATCAAATGCCGCCGGTGACGCGCACGGTTTCGCCGGTCATGTACTTCGAGTCGGAGGACGCCAGGTAGACGGCGGTGGGGGAAATGTCGTCGGTCTGGCCGATGCGCCCGAGCGAGGACTGCGTCTCGATCCACTTGCGGAAATCGCCTTCGGCGAAGCCTTGCGTGTGAACGCCCTCGGTCTCGATCAAGCCGGGGTTGATGGAGTTGACGCGAATTTTGCGCGCGCCCAATTCCTTGGAAAGGATGCTGGTGATCGCATCGACGGAGGCCTTGGTGGCTGCGTAGATCGACGTGTTCGGCGGCAGAATCTTGCTGACGCCGGAACTGATGTTAATGATGAGGCCGCTACGCTTCGGGATCATCAACCCCAACGCCGCG
>CAZRKW010000151.1:0-9983 GCA_964600355.1 uncultured Acidobacteriaceae bacterium | reverse complement strand
ACCGTAGCGCAAATGCAGGAGGAGGCGCGGTACGGGGCTTATCTGGAGTTCACCGCGAATCCCATCATTCCCGCTGGACAGCACGGCAGCCCGACGATCATTCCTAATCCCCCCAGCCGCAAGCCTGAGGAGTGGGCCGCGGATATCCGCGCGATTGGCGCCGAACACATCATCATGTCGGGGGATTTTGGCGGACCCAACTACCCGGACTTCGTTCCAGGGTGGAAAATGTACATCGCGGCGCTGAAAAATGCGGGGATCACCGACGCTGAAATACATATGATGAGCTGCGAGAATCCAGCCCACTTACTGGGCATGGATGCGCCCGCATCTGGGAAATAGGCTTCGGCGACTGGAATGCCGGCTGCGGTCAAACCGGGGATTTCCGATCGAAGCACGGAGGAACAAGTGAGACCTTCCAATCGAGTTTTAGCCTTAGTCATGCTGGTTGGCTTGATCTGCGGATCGACGACGTGGGCTCAGACTCTGCCTCCGGATTTCAAGAAAGCGCAGGAAGAACGCAGTGCTGCGATGAGCCGTGGAGACGCCAAGGTATATGGCCGCTACACGGCGGACAATTTCGCGGTCGTGATGCCGGACGGGAGCGTGCAGACCAAATCCGATCGCATGGCCGCGATGTCCAAGGCGGCAACTCCAGAGCAGTTGGGACCGCCGCGAGATGAAAAGGCAACCGTAGCCGGGGACACGATCATCCTCAATTGGATTTCTGCGATACGGGGAAAAGATGCGCGCTTCACCGAGGTGTGGGTAAAGATTCGCGGAAGCTGGAAAGTCGCGGGCGCTCACGTTTCGATGATTCAGAAAAAGCCTTAGCCGCGCGGACCGTCGGTCCAATCGTTTCTTCGGAGTTCGCTCGAACGCCACTCGTATACAGCTCCATGCCTCATGTGTAATTGCCTGCGTAGTTACGATGAAAATTCGCATTTGTGATCCGCCAGATGCAAATTATGAGTTTGCGTCGCTTGCAAGAAACGTTTACGTTCCCCTTACGATCGCAGGTTGTTCCCCTTACTGCTCTCACTGCGATCTCCACAGGAGTCCCCATGAGCGACACGAGCTACGAGCAGTCCATTAAGAAGACTCATACCCGGTTGAAGACCAACGCGCTGAATTTCTGGGAGGTTTCCGCGCAGGCGGTGGCGCTGATCTCTCCGAGCATGACGGCCGCGCTGATCGTGCCGCTGATGTTCGGCACGGCGGGGTCGGCGGGATGGCTCTGCTACCTCTTCGGCACGATCATGCTGCTGTTTGTGGCCTTCAGCCTCAATCAGTTCAGCCAGCGATATACGTCGGCGGGAAGCATGTACGAATACACCGCCAAAGGCCTCGGGCCAAAGGCCGGCGGCTTGTCGGGCTGGTGCCTGATCTTCGCGTACATGTTCATCGGCATCGCGGGCGTCACCGGATTCACGCACTTCGCCACAAAGCTGTTGGACATGACGGGGGCCGCAGGTTACCTGTCGCATCCTTCTATTACGCTGTTCGCCCTTTGTGTTCTGGCAGCCTGGTTCCTAGCCTATAAGGACATCACATTCTCAACGATTCTGATGCTCGTCTTCGAAGGCATCTCCGTGGCGCTGATTCTGATGCTGGCGTTTCTGGCGCTGGCGAAAACAGGAGTGGCCGACGCTTCGCAGTGGCATCCCGCGGCGGGCCATGGACTGAAAGACATTGGGCTGGGCGTCGTGGTCGCGATCTTCAGCCTGGTTGGCTTCGAGTGCGCCACGGCATTCGGCGAAGAGGCGCGAACGCCGCTGAAAACCATCCCCCGTGCCGTGATCGCGAGCCTGCTGCTCACCGGTGCGTTTTTCATCTTCATCACCTATGTGGAAACTCACGCGCTGGCGAACAATGTGCCAACCCTCGATAAGCTGGACGCGCCGCTTTCCACTCTGAGCGAGAACCTGGGCGTGAAGTGGATGGGAGTGCTGATTTCCATCGGCGCGATGATCAGCTTTTTTGCTCTGGCGCTCTCGTGCCTGAATGCCGGATCCCGCGTGCTGTTTACCATGGGACGGTACGGCATCTTCCCGATTTCAGTCGGCAGCTCGCACAAGACGAACCTCACCCCGCACGTGGCTATCACATCCTTCGCCGTGATTCAGTTCCTGATCCCGACGTCTTTCATGCTCTTGTCGTATGGCGCGGTCGGCGGCTGGCAAATGGCCCCGCTGGACGCATTCAACGACGCGGGCCTCTTCGGCGCGATGGGCTTCTGCGGCGCCTACGTTCTGATCTCGCTGGCCACGCCGTTCTACCTGAAAAAAATCGGCGAGTTGAAAGCCCACCACGTGGCCGTGGCCGTGATCGCTCTGGCTCTCTTGATCGTGCCGATTGTGGGTACGGTCTATCCGGTGCCCTCGGCGCCGCTGAACTATTTCCCGTATATCTTCCTCGCGTACGTTCTTGCCGGCGTGGTGCTGGTTTCCATGCGCAGCCGCAGCCACGCGGAAATGGCCGGCATTCGCAAAGTGCTCGAAGAGACCGCGATCCCAACGGAGTTGGCGATGGGTTCGCTACCCCTGACTGCCGAGGAGCCGCTGCGTTCGTCCGCGGCTTCAGCCGGATGACGGCCACGTTAGGTACTCTGGCGAGCCTCCACCGCTATCCCGTGAAGTCGATGATGGGAGAGGAACTCAACGCAGCACACATCACCCCGAGGGGTCTTCTCGGCGACCGCTTCTACGCGCTGTGCGACAGTGAGACCCATAAGGTGGTGAGCGCCAAAAACCCGCGGAAATGGCCAGGCTTTTTTCACTACCGCGCGGCATTCACAAGTCCGCCCGTGGAAGGAGCGGCCATGCCGGCAGTGCGGGTGGAACTTCCTGGCGGAGGTTTCTCCGTCAGTTCCGGCTCCGACTTCGCGCCCTCGCTCTCCGCAACGCTCGGCCGTCCCGTCACGCTGCTGGCGGTGCCGCCGCAAAACGCCCAGCTGGAAGAGTACTGGCCGGACATGGAGGAACTTTCGAATCGCGACACCGTCACCGATGAGGACATGCCTCCCGGGACGTTTTTTGACCTCGCCGTCTTGCATGTGCTGACGACCTCCACACTGGACCGGTTGCGTGAATTGAATCCGCACAGCCGGTTCGAGCCGCGCCGTTTTCGCCCGAATCTTATCGTCGACACTGGCGATCAGAAGGGCTTCGTCGAGAACGAGTGGGTTGGCAAGACCATCGCCATCGGATCAGAAGTCCGCATTCACGTAGACCGCCCTTGCCTGCGCTGCGTGATGACGACGCTGGCCCAGGGGGATCTGCCCAAGGATTCCGGGATTCTGAAGACCGCCGCGCAGCACAACGGCGTCCGGGTCGGCGCCTACGCCTCCGTCGTTCAGACCGGAACGATTCGCATCGGTGATACACTGACATTTCTCTGATGCTCCGCTCGCCCGCCGCTTCCGGCACTCTCCTCTCGATTCAAATCGGCGCTCCGCAAGGCTACGGCTCCGAGGGCGCAGCGGACGTACACGACCAACCCTGGACGACCGGCTTTTTCAAGACTCCGGTCGAAGGCCCCGTTTTCGCCGGCACGACGAATCTCACAGGCGATGGCCAGGCCGATCTTGTGAATCATGGTGGCATAGACAAGGCGGTCCTGGCATACAGCGCGGATCACTATCCGAAATGGCGCGAAGAGTTAAACATGCCCGGCATGCCCTACGGCGCGTTCGGCGAGAACCTTACGATTGCCGGATTGAGCGAAAAATCGGTCTGCATCGGTGACATCTTCCGGATCGGGGAGGTTACGTTCGAGGTGAGCCAGCCGCGCCAACCCTGCTGGAAGCTGGCGCGGCGGTGGCGCATGCATGAGTTGACCGGCTTGGTTGTCCGCAACGGGCGCAGCGGCTGGTATCTGCGGGTTCTGGAAGAAGGACGGATCGAGGCGGGGATGCCGGTGACGCTGATCGAGCGCCACAACCCGGATTGGACGATCGCTCGCGCCAACGAAATCCTCTACTACCACCGGAAGGACTTGCCCCTTACTCTTGAGTTGGCCGCTGTGCCCGGACTGGCGGATTCGTGGGTACAGGAATTAGAGGAACGCGCCGAGCATCTCCGCGCCGAGGCGTTTTGAATTAATACTTCACTTTTCCGAGTAGGGCTTTCTGAGATTGGCTTCTTAAGCCACACAAGTCTAACAGGAGCGACGGAAGTTCGCGGCGACACAAGTACGCAGAGGTCCAGGAAGCTCGTCCCACACTTTCGCGAGCAGCGAATCCCGATGCGGGCCTTCCATTACATCGACGAAATCGAGTATCGCCCTGCGCTGTTCGTCTGAGCCATGATCCCACACTTCCTTCGCTGTTCTCACGGCAGCGCCCCGCGTGGTGCGTTCCCTTACCCGCTTTTGCACTACCGGAAGAAGCAGAGCTAGGCCGCCGAATAGCAACAGGACGATCGGAAATACGACTGCAAGTCTCAAGGCTCCCCCTTGGCTGTGGAGCGGTGCGTCCCAAGGTGCCCTATGCAGTCCTTATATCACCCTGCAATGGCCCAAAGAAGCCCTTTCGTCGTCGCAAGGCGATCATGAGTTGCCGGGGCACTCCGGGTTGCAAGATAGCTCGTCCAGCGGAGCCGCCTGGAAGCTCCACCAGAAGCGCCCGATTGTACAAAGCCGGGCCTGAAAATGTAAACAAATCATTTGTACACTACAGTACAGACATATATATTTCATAAACGCCGAGAGAGCGCTGCTTAGTCCGGGGCGGCGAAGGCAGATCCTGGTGTTGTGGGGGTTCAAGCGCCATGAATCGACGCCGTTATCTCCGAGAAATTCTCCTTACTTTACTTTTGGGAATGCTTCCCGTTGCGGTGCATGCGCGCGGCGGGAATAGGACAGAAGCCGGGCGAACCTTACGAACGGAAACGGAACTGACGCTCGTCAATGTCAGCGTCACCGATCCTTCCGGAAGCCCCGTGACTGGCCTGCAGCGGCAAAATTTCCGGATATTTGAAAATGGAACGGAACAGGGAATCGTCAAATTTAGCACCGAGGACGTTCCCGTCTCGATCGGCGTGATTCTAGACACCAGCGAGAGCATGGACGATAAGGTCTATGAGTCGCGCCTGGCCGCCCTGAAGTTCTTTGTAACCGCAAATCCGCGGGACGAGTTTTTCCTCGTGGACTTCAACGACCGCGCGCAGCTGGTGAAGGAGTTCACCGGCAGCGTGGAGGAGCTTCAAAACTACCTGGGGGTGGATGCCCAGGCCCACGGGGAGACGGCGCTTTACGATGGCGTTTATCTCGGCCTGAGTCACATGAACGCGGCACAGCACGCCAGGAAGGCTTTGCTGCTCATCTCGGACGGAGGCGACAATCATAGCCGCTACAACGAGGGCGACGTCCGAAGATTTGTTCAGGAAGCGGACGTGCAGCTTTACACCATCGGACTATTCGGCCATATCGGAGGCTACAGAATCGAGGAACTCAACGGTCCGTTTCTTTTGAACGATTTGACCGAGATGACGGGCGGCCGCGCATTCACCGCGCACAACTCGGATGAACTGTCCGATATCGCGACGAAGATCAGTATGCTGCTGCGCAGCCAATATGTGATCGGATACCACCCGGCGGACCTCACGCATGACGGCAGATGGCGAAAGATTAAAGTAAAGCTGCGTCCTCCGCAGAGATTACCGCCGCTTAGGGTAGAGGCCAAGAACGGCTATTTTGCGCCGGGTCGTTAACGCCAACAATACAGAAGTTCAGGTCAGCGGAGAGTCTCAGAGGCGTTGTTGCGCTCTGCCCAGAAAAGTGGCGGCCGACTCGCAGGTATGATCGCGAAGCCGGCCGCCCTGGGGTGAGTGGTTGTCATTGTCACGGGTTCAGGCGGCGGCCAAACCCTTCACAGCCGGGCTCAGCTAGTTTCACGCGCCCTTCACTGGCTTCGCGATTGTATCCACCGAAAGAATGTTTCCGTCCAGGCGACCGGTGATCGTCGCTTTGTCGGCGATGTACTTCAGGAGTACATCCTGATTGCCCTGAAGCTTGTAGGTCTTGTCGCCGACTACCAGGACGATGTCGTCTCCCTGATGCTTTACCGATTCCAGCGCCCACGTCCAGGGAGTAAAGCCCTTGTGCATCGGCTGGTTGCCCACGCAATGCGCGCAGGTTACCAAGCCGGTGAAAGTGACATTGCTCACCGGGTGTGCAAAGGACGGAACGGCGACCAGGAACGACAACGCTACGAGGCTTGCCAGAACAACTGTTCCTCGAATTTTGTTATTGGGGACCATGGGTGTTTCCTCCATGGTTGCGATAGTAAAGCTGGGAACGTACGGAAGGCATAAACTTGCCATAAGGTCTTCGTAAGACCGAAAGAATCCGGAAACACGAACAAACCCGCCAGCTGCGCCTCATCCATAAGACAGATCAGGCCGATATAAAGAAAGCATATGCACAGATTCGTGTGACATATGTATTCTATCTGCATCGCATAAGGGCGGCCGGAATTGAACAGGCGCCCAGACGCAGCAGGGGGTTCAAACTTTATGAATCGACGCCGTGCCCTCCCGGGAATTCTGGCTGCTTTGCTTGCCGGGCTGCTTCCCGTTCCCGCCCAGGCGCGCGCCAAGAACAATCAAACGTACGACGGCGCGGTGAATTTCGGCTCTCAACTGCTCTACCTGGACGAGGGATGTCTTTCGGTGGACGGCGCGATCGCTTCGGGGAGTTTCTTCGAGAATCTGAAGCGAAGCGACAGCGGCATCCAGCCGGAATATAGAAAAGGCAACGAACTTGTGACGGAGTACCCGGAATCGTTGACCGCCTCCATCCGGATCATCGGCAACCAATGCAATGCGGCATCCGGCGCGCATTCTCCTATCTTCAACGGCGACGCTTATTCACTCTCGTTTGAAGTGGACTGGAAGAACGGTTTCGAATTGAGCCGCGTTCCGGTGACTGTCCGCTGCGCCGGGTCTTCGGTTCTGATTAACCCCAGCGGAGATGGAGACATCATCACCGCTCCCCTGCTGACGTGCCAGCTGACAGTTGCCAGTAAGGGCGTTCCACTCGCAAATCATCTCATCGTGTCGGTTCTTGGATCCGATGGGAAACTCTTGACGCGGCTGTCCGCCGCTCCCTGATCAAATCCCCGCGCGTTTTTTGCCGATTTATTCCGCCGATCGCCCCGCCGAAAGATGCTTGCTTGACGGCTACGTAACCTGCGCAGTACGCTCCTAGTTCCCAGGAGGGACCCCCATGCACACGCGGCAGCACATGCAGAAATTTATCCGGCTTTCACACTTCGGAGCGACAGCGCTCGCCCTGACACTCGCCACCTCTTTCCTATGCTTCGCGCAAACGCCTTCCCTCGGGAAATTCGCCGGGACCTGGACGGAAGATGAATCCAAGCGCACGTTCGGCCCGGCCGAGACACTGAAATTCCGTACCGACGCGAAAGGAAACCTCGAAGAACTGCGCGGCGCGGATGCCCGCCCGCTGGTCCAGTCGGTTCGCTTCGACGGGAAACCCTACACCGTCGACGCGTCAAAAGACAGCATCGCGTGGAAGCAGATCGACGATACTCACTTCGAGCGAAAGATTTTCGAGAGCGGCAAGCTGCTGAACACGCGCGAAATTCAGATCTCCGGCGGCGGAAAGGCCCTCACGGAAGTGACTTCGCGGACCCTTGGCGATGGAAAGAAGCAATCGGTCACGGTTAAATTTCGCCGGACGAAAGGTGAAGGGGCGGGCCTTGCAGGAATCTGGCAGGCCGAGTCCTATCACAGCACGGTACCTACGCAATGGACCTACGAGGCCGTGGGGGACCACTTCAAGATGGTCAACGAGACGGGTGTCACCTTGATGCTCCCCACCGATGGAAAGCCTGCGAGTGTAACCGGACCGGCCGTAATTTCGGGAACGATGGCGGCGCTCAAAGCAGTCAGCTCCGACAAGCTGGAGATCGTCCAGAGCAGGCAAGGCGTCACTACGGGCAAACTCACGCTGACCTTGTCCGGCGACGGGAAAATGATGACGATCAGTGCCGTGAATCTTGCGCCAAACGCCAGCCCTGCGCCATCTGTATCAGTGTTTCGAAAGCGGTAGACCCGGCAGCAAGCAACTTTCGCTTATCGGTTCGTCGCCGTGTCGGCAAGGATTCGGTCGGTCACGTCGGAGACGCTTCCGTACGTCCCTGCCGCCGGTGAGAGCCGGGCGGCCGGGGCGTGAAGTTGCGATTTAATCCAGCGGTTCTACCTTCATGATTCTCGCGGTGCGGGTGTTGACCATCCACAGCGTGGTGCGGCTGGTGGTGGGATCGTAGGCGATCTTCTTCGAATCGAACTCCGTGGGAATCTGATACTCGACGATTTCGCCGGTTTTGGGATCGAGGCGAAGCAGGCGCTCGGCCATGTTACTGGTCGCGTAGACGTAGCCATTTTTGTCCGGGGCCGACACGCAGTAAGGGTTCATGTAATTGCGCGGGAGCGGCCACTCCTGGAATTTTTCCGTGCGCGTGTCGAACATGCCGATCTTGTCCCCGGTGTTCTCGGCAAACCAGAAGCGGTCCTGCGCGTCCATCCGGCCGCGGCGGGGCGATGCGTGGGGGGTGGGCACCTGCCAGAACTTCGCCTCACCGGAGATGGCGTCTATGCCGATGATGTAACCGCCGGCGATATCCGGCGCGTAGGGATTGCCTTTGGAATTGATCACGATGAGATCGACGTACTGGCGGTGCGGGCCAGGCGGCAGGTTCGGCGATTTCTCCCAGCTGTAGGTGGCCTCGACTTTCATGGTTTTCGGGTCGACGCGCGTGAGGCCCGCCCAGATTTTGCCGTCGGGGCCGATGGCCATGAATTGTGTGCCCACTCCATCGAGCGTGCTGATTTCTCCGGTTTTGGGATTGAACTTGGTCAGCACGATCGCGGCGTTGGCGACGCGCCGCGGGAACCAGAGGTTGTCGTCGCGGTCCACTTGAATGTCCCGCGCGCCCGGCAGGTCTCCTGGCGGCACGGGCGGTAGCGAGAACTCGGTGAACGCGCCGGTTTGTGGATTCATCTTCCCGAAGAACATGCGGCTTTCATCCGTGTACCAGATGGTGCCCTTGGAATCGAGATCGAGATCGTGCGACACGGTGTCCGGCCGGGGCATGTCGTACTGCGTGATGATCACGCGCGTGGCCTTGCCCGTCGGGCGCGGCAGCGTCTTCAGCTCGTAAGGCCAGGTGGTTCTGCCGCCGCTGAGGTTCAGCGTGGCGAGATACTCGGCCAGGTCCTTCTTGGGGTATCCGGTGGGCGCGCGACCCCACGTGGGGTTCTGGTCGGCAGAGGCGAGCTGGTCGGGCGTACCGAGCTGTCCGCGTCCGCGATTGTCGCGGCTGGAGGCGGTGCCGTCCGTGTAGTACTTCTGCATGCGGGTGATCAACTCGAAGAACTCGTCGGGCGTGTGCTTCGACTTCATGATGCGTTCCCAGGCATGGCAGTAGGCGCAGTTCCCTGTCTGGTAGATGAAGCGGTCCTTCTGCTCGGTGGTGCCGGGCATGCTCATGGCCCACTCGATGGAACTGAGCTGCGACCCGAGATTTTTGGTCTTATCGAGCTTGAGGTCGGCGGTGGCGGCTTTGTCCCCGGCGATCTCCACGGACTTGGGGCCGATCAGGTCGTAGCCAACGGCTCGGATCGAGAGCGCGTAATTTCCTGGCGACAGGTGCGTCCGGGGGAAGCTGTACTTCCCCTGCGCGTCGCTTACCACGGACACGGTGAAGTTGGCGCCGTCGCGCCGCGCGTTGACGACGACCCCCTCCATTGCGCCTTCCTGCGGCGAGCTGACTATGCCGGTCAGAGCCGCGGCGGCTGAGTCCTGCGTCATGACAGCAGGAGATGCGCAGCACATCGCGCCGGTAACGAGAATCGCGAGGGTGATCGCAAGCAATGGTTTCGACATGAGTCCAGCCTTTAGTGTTCGCATCGGCGGAGAGTATATCGCGTGGCGGCGGAGTTGCAGAAGAATAGATA
>CAZRKW010000150.1:0-10025 GCA_964600355.1 uncultured Acidobacteriaceae bacterium | reverse complement strand
TCTCAAATGTCTCGACGACCTTCGCTAGGGTTACATTCTTAAATGGCTTGATAGGCCATGCGCCGCCCGGAAGGATGGGATGCCGCCACCAAGAAAAAAGGCCGCTCGCCCGGGTGGGCGTGCGGCCTCTTTACTCCAAAAGCGTTAACTGTGGTTAGTTGACCGTCACATTCACCGTAATCGAGTGGCTCAGAGCCCCTGAGGTTCCCGTGATTGTCACCGGATAGATGCCTGCTCCCGTGGGAGGTGCATTCGAACAGCCCGCCGCCACAATCAGCAGTGCCGCCGCGCCTGCCAGCCCCAGCCGTGTCCGGAATCTCCGGGCGACAGGAAGAGTCAGCAACAGCAACAAGCCGAAAGCCGCGAGCGCGATTTGCTGCATCGAGATCGGCGGCCTCCGATTAGACGTTGGCGGAACCAGCAATCCCTTCGTAACAATCGTTACATTTCCGGTCCCCGGATCCGGCACTGCGCTCGATGGTGCCGAGCAGCTTCCCGCTGGAATTGTCGCCGAGCAGGCCAGCGTAACGGCCCCCGTAAAGCCTCCGACTCCCGTCACCGTCACCGCAATCGTGCCGGAAGCGCCGGGATTGACGGTTACGGGCAACCCACTGAGCGTGAAGTCCCACGCGGTCCCGGTCAGAGGTATCGTCTGCGGGCTGCCCGCGGCATTGTCCGCAATGGTCAACGTGGCGGCCTGGCTCCCGCTCGCTCCCGCTGGCGGGGTAAACGTAATGTTGATGACGCACGACGCATTCGCCGCCACGGTCGCCCCGCTCGTGCAGGTCGTTCCGGCAGCCACGGCAAAGTCGGCAGCGTTCGTCCCCGAAATCGACGGCGCCGCCGTGATGTTCAGGTTGCTGTTGCCGGTATTCGTGACGGTCACCACCTGCGCAGTGCTCGTCGTGGTGACGAGTTGACCGCCAACGGCGACTGTCGTGGGAGCTACGCTGGCCACCGGTGCCGCGGCAACGGCCGTACCTGTGAGACCGAGCGTCTGCGGGCTGCCCGCTGCGTTGTCTGTGATCGAGAGCGTTGCCGATCGCGCGCCCGCTGCGGTTGGAGTAAACGTGATATTGATCACGCACGTTGCGTTCGGCGCTACCGCCGCTCCGTTCGTGCAGGTGGTCCCGGCCGCCACGGCAAAGTCGGCCGCGTTGGTCCCAGAAATCGCTGCCGCCGCCGTGATGTTCAGGTTGGCATTGCCCGTGTTCTTCACGGTCACCGCTTGCGCAGTGCTCGTCGTATTGACGGTTTGGCTCGTGAACACGAGAGCCGAGGGAGTTACGGTAGCCACCGGTGCGGTGGCCACGCCCGTGCCCGTAAGGCCGATCGTCTGTGGGCTGCCCGTGGCGTTGTCTGCAATCGTCAGCGTTGCCGACCGCGCGCCCGAAGCGCTGGGCGTAAACGTGATGTTGATGGTGCAACTCGAACTCGGAGTCACCGGACTGCCCGTGGTGCAGGTGGTCCCGCTGGCGACGGCGAATTCCGCGCTGCCTGTCGAGGGCGCGGACGTAAACGTCAGGTTGCCCGTTCCGTTGTTCGTCACCGTTACGCTCTGCGCGCCGCTCGTCGTGCCCACCGGCTGCGAAGTCGCAAAGTTCAGAGTGGTTGTCGGACTCAGCACCACCGTCGGCGACGTCCCGGTGCCGCTAAGGGCCACCGTCTGGGTTCCCGCCGCGGGCGTGCTCGTGCCGTTGTTATACGTATAAGTGACCGGCAAGCTCGCCGTTTCCAGCGTTCCCGAGGTGGACGGCGTAAACGTGACGCCAATCGCGCAGGAAGACCCCGCCGCCAGTGACGTGGTGCAGGCAGGAGTACCTCCCGAAACCGCCGCAGCGGCCGCGAAATCGGCCGCGTTGGTGCCGGTAATGGACGGCAATGGGATCGTGAGCGTAAGTGTAGAGCCGGTGTTATTAGTCAGCGTAAAAAGCTGCGCTGCGCTGGCCACGTGGAAGAGTTGATTGCCGAAGGCCAGCGCGCAGGACGTCGCAGGCGTCACCGACAGGTTAAACGCGCAGGGCGAACCGAACGCCAGCACCGGCAGCAGCGTTAACTTCGCTACGAATCCCGCCTGCACCGTTCCAACCGGCAAAGAGCCGGACGTTTCGAACGCACCCGAGGATGTCGGAAAATCCGTCAGCGAATGGGTCTGGCCCGCGATAACCGCGTTACCCGACGAATCGAGTGCCAGCGCAAGACCCTGATCCGGCAGGTTGGTGACTCCGCTCCCGCCAAAATACGTCGAATAGAGCAGGCTGGCCGTGCCGCTGAGCGAAGGATTCACCTTGGCGATGAAGGCGTCGCCCTGCCCTGCGCCGGACAGCGCAGTCTTGAAAGCCCCTGGGGTAATCGGGAAATTGGATGACTGGGTCTGGCCGCCGACGATCAGGTTCCCCAGCGTGTCGATCGCGATTCCATTCCCCTGGTCGGCGCTGTTTCCCCCCAGCAGAGCCGAATAGGTGGGAGCGCCGTTTGCGGTCGTATTCAGTGCGGTGATGAACGCCACGCCGGCTGAGCTCGCAGCCGACGGAAACTGCCCGGACACTCCTGATTGCGTAGTGGGGAAACCCGTGGTCGAGGTCGTCTGACCCGTTATATACACGACGCCGCTTCCGGCCAGCGCGATCGCATTCCCAAGTTCCGAGTTCGTGCCGCCCACATACGTCGCATATACGAGCGAGTTCACTCCACTTAAGGTGGTGTTGATGGCCGCGACAAACGCCGTGGCATTGCCATTCGGAGCGGCCGTGAGCCACCCCTTGATATTGGGAAAGGTCCCCGTGGAACCCATGTTGGGAAAATTCGTCGAGCCCGTTGTTCCCACGATATACGCAATCTTGCTTGCGTCCACCGCCACCGCCCACCCGATGTCCCCTCCGGGACTCACCGGGTTGGCCTGCGCGTCATTACCCCCGAGGTAGGTCGAATAGAGAAGTGCGCCGGAAGACGCCGTGGTATTGAGCACCGTAAGAAAGGCATTGCCGGCTGCGTTCGGGAGAGTCGGCTGGGCGCCGTTCAGTATCGGAAAGTTGGGCACTGCGCCGGGCGTGGAAGCCGCGAATCCGGTGATGTATGCATCCTGGCTGGAATCCACCGTGATCCCATGGCCCACGTCTGAGAAATTCGTGCTGGCCAGGTAGCTGGAATACAAAAGCGAACTCGATCCGCTCACGTAAGGATTGAGCTTGGAGATAAACGCGTTTCCAGAGGTAGGGGCTCCGCCTGTGGGCGCGGTTGCGTTGTAAGGCGTCACTACCGATGCAACCGGGAAATTGTCCGAGAATGTCTGTCCCGTAATGTAGACGCAATACCCGGAACTGACTCCATTCATGCAGGTTGTGTTCGCCGCGGGATCCACTGCCACCGAATATGCGACTTCCCCTCCGTCGCCACTCAAGTAGCTGAAATAGAGCTCTTTGGTGCCGGTCGGATCGATTTCAGAGACGAACGCCCCGCCGTTGGTCGCAATTCCCGCATCCGGCGTTCCCAGGCCAACGGTTGTTGCCGGACTCCCCGTGAGGGGAAATGAGGCGTCGAAGGTTTGGCCGGTGACAAAAGCGTTGCCCGCCCCGTCCACTGCCACACTCTGCGCTGAGTCGCCTACAGAGCTTCCCCCAACATACGTCGAATAATCCAGCACCGGATCGATCACCAGCGTTCGAGAATGGTCATACTCGGCCACCGCGAATTCCACCCGGCCATTCTTCCCGATCTCGTAGCCTCCGGCAATTTCCAGCCGCTCGCCGTTCGCTCCCGTTTGATAGATCACAGGCTTCTGGAAGCTCACCTCACCCGCCGGGATGTTCACGACCAGGTTTCCCAGGCTATCGATGTGAGTTTTTTGGCTGCCCACCAGTTGCAAGGCGATCGCCTTCAGGTCGGCTTCCGGCGAAACTACAAAGTCGTATTCGAGGCGCCGCTCCCGGCCGTAAAAAGCCAGGTCGACTCCCGGATAAACTCCCTTATATTCGACCCGCTCGTAGGAGGGCACCCCGCCAATCCAGTTCTTGGGGTCGTTCCCTACAAAGTAATTCACCTTCCGATCGAGCTGGGACATTCCTTCAACAACGGACGACGGATTCGCGCCCGCCAACTGCAAGCGAAGAACGGAGGCCTTGGGATTGTCGGAGGGCCGGATCAGTGCGGAAGAACCTTTCTGCCGCGGTAGTTGCCAGAGGGCCAGCACCGCTTCCTTCGGCGTCAGAAAAACTTCGTAGCCGTTTCCGCGGCTGATGTACTTCACCTGGGCGTCGCTTTGACCCATATTTCGCTCGAAGGCCAGCGGCAATTTTGCGTAGGATTCCAGGACACTCGGTGCGCCGCCTGTCGTTTTTGCGGAAAGATTTTTTGCTGCGGGCTTCGTGTCGGCAGGAGCTTTGCGTGCCGGATCGGCGTCGCTGCGCAGGAGCGTCAAGAAGAATGCCAGAACAGGAATGGCAACCAGAACAAAGGCGTGCAAGGTCTTGGACGACGAAACCCTCATTTTCATCGCAAAACTCCTCTTAATTTTTCCGCTGGCCTGGAAATTTGAACCGGCATGCGCGATTCGAACCTGCCGGGTTGTGTTGAACCTCTCGGGGAAGATCGTCGCTTCCGCCTCCCTGCGTCCGGCGGAAAATCGCTGATCCCCAATGAAACCGAATCGTAGCACGATTTAAAATTGCAGAATCGTCCAAGACTCAGTCACGTGTCCACAAAAACACGGGGTCCGCACGCTCTAATCTAAATCGACACGTACGGTTTTCACTTTAGTACTCGGCCATGCAGGAGCCGGTCGCAGTACTCTTTCAAGTGGTCCGCTCCTCGCTCGCAATCGGCGGCGCAAAGCCCTACCGCCGAGGCCATTCTTCCCAGAATGGCGAACTCGCTGGCGCGCATTTGTGCATCGAGAATGTTGCTGGCGTATGTATTGGCCACCAGCGCAAGAAACAAACCTTGCGCCGATGCGTCCACACTTGCAGTTCGTTCGCCCGCCTCGCGATATCCAAGAAGGTAGATTCGATCGAGGGGTAGAGGACGCGCTTCGAATCGCAATCCCTCCTCCGTCGTCAGGCAACTCTTGTCCCCGTTCGCAATCGGCGCCGCCGCAGGACCGTTTTCTCCACATAAAAGCCCGATCGAACTGGGCCACAGACACACTCCGGGGTACCCCGGATGCACATAAAACACCCCCTCCCGCTCTTCGATGGTCGCGATGTCGTCCGCCAGCACCCCGCACCCTCGCTGAGCCAGGGCCGCAGCCATCGTCGATTTCCCCGCCCCCGGCGGCCCCACAAACGCAACGGCCCGCCCGTGGATCGAGACCGCACTCGCATGGAGGCAGATAATGCCGCGATGTCGCAGCAGAACTCCCATCACCGGCCCCAGCAGATAAGAAGTCACCTCTGCAAGCGACGATCCCTCGGGCCAAATGCCCCAGACGCGCCTGCCCGCGCGGTCCAGCCAGAACCGATGCCCATCGCTGTAATCCATGCGCAGATAAGCCCCGTCATCGATCTTCCATATTCGAAGCGCGGGCTCTCCGCACCGATCTGTAAAGGCACTCGTATAACTAAGAATCTCTGCGCGATTCTTCGCACTTTCCGGAGAACTACCGAGGCTCAGTTCACAGTCAGGAACGGACGGTTGGTCTTCAGCTATAGGCAGTCGGGGAAGCTTAAGATTCGATCGGAGAGTTAAACCAAAAAGCGAATAAGGGAAGGCCGCCACGTCGTATTTTGCGACATTCACATCGAAGACTGCAAATCACCCCAAAATGCCGGGTCCGGTGTCACCTAAACGTGGGTCTTCGTATGGCCGAGAATATGCCCGCCGTCCGGGCCTCCGTGTGTTCCCACCTGCTTGGTAAGGTCGCGCACAGTCCCATATACCGTTATCTGTGGCGGGGTATACGGCTTCTTGGGGCCCTTTTCAACAGGTTTGGACATCGCGGACCTCCGCGTCCAAGTTATATCGGAGTGGCAGGGCGGACTGCAACCAAAAGTTCAGGCAGAGAGGCCGTATGATTACGTAGGCGTCGTCAGCACTTTTCACTGCACGCAGCGGAAAAATTTTCTCCGGCGCTACAAACCGCTTCATTTCATTGTCGAGAACCAGCTCGTTCCACCGCGCCGGTGCGGCGCTTCTCAGGGCTGCAGCCAACGGATGCAGGGGAAGCGGCGCCTTCGCTCTCCGGACGACGCTCTCCGGCAGTTTTCCTGCCATGGCATCGCGCAACAGGCGCTTCTTGAACAGCCAGGGAAAGGGAGGAAGCGCCAAGAGGTAGTTCACAACCCGCAGATCCAGAAAAGGATACCGGAACTCGAGCGGAACCCGCGTCTCTCCAGGATCCGTGCTTTCAAAGAGATGCGCCCACTCCGGAAGCGCCAATGAAGCGTGGGCCCGGGGCAGCAACGGGTGCGCGAGCGCTCCCAGAAACGGCGCCTTTTTCCAACGCTCGGCCAGGCCATTTCGCTTCGCAAAATCCGGCGCAATCCATTGCGGGTACAACGAATCTTTCTCGTCCGACCCGGTAATTTTACGGATCTGCGTCCGTAGTCCTCGCCACGGAAACTTACGTACCCAAAGAAACCGGCTCAGCACGCCCGCAAGCGTGCCCCAATCGCCTCGTCGAAATAAATCCTTCGCATACGGCCACATCTGGAAGTCCATCAGATTGTCCGCGCCCTCGCCCGAGAGCGCGACGCGGCCATCCGCGCCAATCGCCTGCAAAGTCGCAAGATGCTCCGAGCGGAAAGGATTATCCGACGGCTCCGAGGAGGCTGCCTTGCCATCTTCCCAGCCGTCAAATAGCTGCAACTTGCGCGCTGGCAGCACTTTAATTGGAATCTTCAGCCGCTCCGCCGTTTGCCGCGCGTAAAAATCCTCGTGATCGTCAAACGATTCGTGAACCACGGTGTACGCATGCAACTCCGTAGCTCCCGCAGGCGCACCCCGTAGTTCCCGCGCCGTTGCCGCAACCGTTCCCGAATCGAGCCCCCCGCTCAGTAGAATCCCCACGGTATTAGTACGGAGGCGGTCCGCCACCGCGGACTTCAGGATCGAGCCAAAGTGTTCCACGTAATCTTCCGCACGGCGGTAGCGAATTCGCCCGTCGACGGGCGGAGACCAGTAGCGCTCCGTTCGCACCTCGTGAGCCGACACGCTCAGAAAATGGGCAGGGGGCAGTCGCTGGATGTCGCGAAAGGTCGTGGTGGCGAGATCACAATTCAATCCGAACAAGAGAAAATCCCCGATGGCCGCTTCATTCAGTTCATCGGAAATTCCCGGATGAATCCGCAGGCAGTTGAGGGTATTGCTGAAGAGAAACAGATCGTCTTTCGCCGCATAAAAAAACGGCTTGATGCCGAAATGGTCGCGGGCACAGAAAAGCCTCTTTCGCGGCGCGTCCCAAAGTGCGAACGCGAAATCGCCCCGCAGCCGAAGCACGCACTGCTCGCCCCAGGCGTCGTAGGCGTGCAGAATCAGCTCCGGATCGGAGGCTTCAAGTCCGACACCCCGTCCTGCGCGCCTGAGGTCGTCAAGCAATTCCGCGCGGCAGTCGATGCGCGCATCCGCCGTAATCCAGAGCCGGCCGCCGAGATTCGCAGGCTGGCGCTCTGCGTTCGCCTCACGCGTCGCGCGGAGCATCGTGTGGCCGAATCCCACTCCCCCGCCATCCGACCACACCTCTGCCGCATCGGGTCCGCGAAACTGGAGATATCTGGTGAGGGATTCAAGGACTGCCCGTTCTACACAGCCACCACGCCGCCGGAAGATTCCGACGATGCCGCTCAACGAAGCCGGCTCTCCATCAAAGGTACCGGTCCATCGAAGGGAGCAAAGTGCCGGTGAGTTTCGCCGGCATCGCCCACAGGCGCGCCCCCGGTTTCCACCCACGCATGGGCCTCGAAACGCCCCTGCTCCTTGCGCCCGCCAACCCGCAGTTCCGCTGCAACGCCCTGCCGGCGGAGCAGCCACCACAACACGAGCGCATGCTCCAGACAGCTCGGTTTGAAAAAAAGGCGCCGCTCCGCCGCGGCATGCATCCTCACAACGGCGGCCGAAACAGAATCCGTGTTACTGCCGTCGCCCCTGCGAACTCGCGCCAGCGCCGCTGCCACTCTCTTCCACGCGCCGAACCCGACCACGCGCAAGCCGACGCGCGTCAACACCAGCCCGGCGACACTTTGAACGACGATCCGCCGCTCGAAGGAAGTAAGCCGTAAGTATCGCCGCAAATCTTTCATCGTTCTCACGCGGGCGCCTTGATTCCGCCAAAGCGGGCGCCTCGCACTTATTCCGCGGCCGAAGCCACCACCTCGATAAGCCCTTCTGCCTGCATTTTCTCCAGCAGGTCGAGCAGGTCCCGCTCGCAGCTTTCTTTTTCGACGTCGTATTCTTCCAATACGGCGTCGCGCAGTTCCGCCACGCTTCTCTGCCGCTGCAGCAGCTTCCAGATCGAAGCGCCCACCGGATTCACGCCGTAATAAACGCTGTTCTGGAGCCCCAGGATCACCGACTCTTCTCCCACCGCGCAGGAAACCTGCTCGGTGCTGGCCACCACAATCGTATTCGCGGAGAGAGGCAAGCTCATGCGGGTGCGTCCTTAGGGCCAAACGCTGTGCTGCCGATATTCTAGCGGGTACGTGAGACCACAACAACGCCCGCGTCAATTGCCGTAGCTTATTCGCTTACCCTGCGGTTGTTTCGGTGTCTTCGGAGGGATCAGGGATGCATGAGAGCCTGTGTGGCAACTGGCTAACTTGTCCCTCAGCGGCCGCGGTGATTTTCGGGCATTTTGCGGCACGGATAAATCCGTGCCCTGACGAAAAACAAACGTTGCCACGCAGACTCATCAGGGGATGGATCGGGGACTCAGGGGAAGGCTTAGCGATACAAAGACAACCGAAAAAAAAGGTGTTTCAGCTCGGGGAAATTCTCGAAAACCCTCAGGCCTTCCGCCGCCCCACGGAGTTCAGCTTATATTCCCCAATTTTGCGACTGAGTGTATTGCGATGAATCCCGAGCACCTTGGCGGCCCGGCATTGATTCCCTGCGGTCCGCTCCAGCGCCCGCTTGATGAATTTCTTCTCAAAGTCCGTTACGGCCTCTTCCAGCAGAATTCCCCGTTCGACCATCAACCCGATCACCGTTTCCAATTGCTCTTTCACGTTGGCACGCTCCGCGGGCAAGGCTGTCGGCAGCCGGAATTTGAAGCGGCGCGGCCCGAGCGCGCGAAAACCGAAAAAATAAACAGCAAAACGCGACGCCGTCCGGAACCCAGGGTGGCGGAAGGCGCTGCGTTTAGCTAAGTGCGTGGCCGGTGATGCGTTGGTAGGACTCTCGGTACTTGTTGGTCGTTCCCGTCACAACGTCCGCGGGAAGCTCGGGCCCGGGAGGCAGCTTGTTCCACCCGATCCGCTCGAGATAATCCCGCACGTACTGCTTGTCGAAAGAAGGCTGGGCTTTGCCGGGCTCGTATTCATCCGCGGGCCAGAACCGCGACGAGTCGGGCGTAAGCGCTTCGTCGATCCAGATCAGTTCTTCCCCGAGTAGCCCGAACTCGAATTTTGTGTCGGCGATGATGATGCCGCGCGCCGCCGCATGTTCGACCGCGCGCCGGTAAAGCGTCAGGCTCGTATCGCGAAGCTTTTCCGCCAGGGGCAATCCGATGCGCGACACTGTCTCGTCGAAAGAAATGTTCTCGTCGTGGCCGGTGGTGGCCTTGGTGGACGGGGTAAAAATCGGCTCCGGCAGCCGGTCGGACTCGCGCAACCCCTTCGGCAGCGCGATCCCGCAGATCCCGCCCGTCTTCTGATAATCCTTCCAGCCCGACCCCGAAATATACCCGCGCACCACGCATTCGATCGGCGCCGGCTCGGTCCGCCGCACGAGCATTCCGCGCCCTTCGAGCAGATCGGCGTAAGGCGCCAGTTCGCCGCCGAAATGATCCGCGGAAATCACATGATGCGGCACCACGTCGGCCAGCTTCTCGAACCAGAAGAGCGAAAGCTGCGTCAGCACGCGCCCTTTATCCGGAA
>CAZRKW010000149.1:0-10058 GCA_964600355.1 uncultured Acidobacteriaceae bacterium | reverse complement strand
GGGGACCGAGATGCTCCTCGATCTGGTCCGCGCCGAAGCGGTCATGGCCGGCCGGGACGGGCGTGTGCGTGGTGAACACGACTTCCCGGGAAACGCGCGGCACTGCCGCTTCGAAAGAAATTCCTTCGTCTTCCATGCGGCTGCGAATCGCTTCGAGCACCGCGAACCCGCTGTGGCCCTCATTCAAATGGAGAACACCGGGCGTGATTCCCAAAGCTTTGAGAGCGCGGAAGCCGCCGACACCCAGCAGCAGCTCCTGCCGGATGCGGATGCGGCGGTCGCCGCCGTAAAGGCGCGAGGTGAGTTCGCGGTCTTCCGGGGCGTTGCCCTCGACGTTGGAATCGAGAAGGAACAGCTCGATGCGGCCCACTTTTACGCGCCAGACTTTGGCTCCGATCGCGCAGCCCCGCGTTTCGATCTGGACCATCACGGGTTCGCCATTCTTCCCGATGGCCGGTTCCATGGGCTGCTGGTTCACATCGGTGGGAAGGTAGTCTTCCAGCTGCCAGCCGGTTTTATCGAGATGCTGGCGGAAATATCCTTGTCCATAAAAAAGCCCGATGGCGACCAGCGGGATTCCGAGGTCTGACGCGCTCTTCAGATGATCTCCGGCGAGAACCCCCAGGCCGCCGGAATAGATGGGAATGGACTCGTGCAAGCCGAACTCCGCCGAGAAATAAGCCACGGGGCGGGGCCGCAGAATCCCCGCGTGCCTGGCACCCCACGTGCGGTCCTTCTCCAGATATTCGCGCTGGCGGCGGTAGGCGTAGTTGATGCGGCCGTGGAGCACGAGTTCACCCGCGCGGCGCTCGATTTTCTCGAGGGGAATTTCGGAAAGCAGCGCGATGGGATTGTGATTCAGCTGCCGCCAACGCTGCGGATCGAGATCGAGGAACAAGCTCGTGGAGTCGTTATCCCAGCTCCACCACAGATTGCGCGCGAGCGTCCAGAGCCTTTCCTGAGCCGGCGCGATAAATCGATCGAGCGTGCGCGCTTCGCTGACGACCGGGGCCACCTGCGCCGCGGCTTCCGCCAGCATGCGGATTTCGCTCTCGAGAAACAGGCGCGGCTCCCGCGTCTGCACCACGAGAACGCCCTGGAGATCGCCGCGATCGATCAGCGGCACTCCGAGAAATGACTGCATGTCGTCTTCGCCGGCCTCGCGAAAATATTTGAAGCGGGAATGATTCTTCACCTGCTCGACAGCCACTGGGCGAACATCCTCTGCCACCAGACCCACGAGACCTTCATGCAGGGCAAGCCGCAGGGTGCCGATACATTGCGGGCGCAATCCTACGGTCGCCGCCATCACGAGATTGGCGCGGTCCGGCTCGAGCAAATAGGCGGAGCAAACATCCGTCTCAAAACGCTTGGCGATGAGAGCCACCACGTTCATGAGGGTTTCGGCGGGCTTGCCTCCCTCATTTGCAAGATGGCTGATTTCTTCCAGCGTTAGGACATAATTCGAGTCGGGTGCGTGCGTGGTTGGCCCCAAGTGTCATTCCCCTTTACGTTAGCCATTAAAAGTAGTGAGGCTCAAGGTTTTCGTCAACCTTATTAAATTTATCGGCTGAATTACTTTCTTTATTGAAACGGGAACGCTCTCTCGAAGCTGGATGTGCCGGAGATATCTCTCCCCGGAGTCATTTTGGCAACTGGCTAAATCGTCCCTCAGCGGCTGAAGCCGCATCAATTTGAGGCATTTGCGGCACGGATAAATCCATGCCCTGACGGAAAACCGACGTTGCGACACAGCCTCTATAGGTGCCTTTTCCGGCCGCTTTAGCGCGGAGCTCTATTTGGTCCTAGTACCTGGGTGCTGGGGGTTTCCGGCACCTCGTATTGCTAAATGTGATCCCTTGGAACACGTCTTTGAATTGGATTCTTATGCGATCCATGTCTACAATTTTGGCATGTTAGCTAACTCTCAAACTGCAGGTTGCCAGGTTCCTACGTTCCCGGCCGCCGCGTCCTGGCGAGCGGTGAACACGGCCCGAAATCAAACACCGATGCCCGTTCAGCATGCCACGAAGGATACAGTGATTGCGGCGGCCTTTCTGTGCGCCTATATGGCCTTCTATCTGGGAGTGGGTTTTGCAGGGCTTTCGGCCATCGAATGGGCCTGGACGTACCTGACCAACTGACGGCGAACAGCTAGCCGAGTTATTGCCCCGCCCCGAAGGTATTGCACGCAGCCACCGTTCCCTCGTCTAATCCCGTCGTAAACCAGTGCGTTCGCTGCTGGGACGTTCCATGCGTAAACGACTCCGGGTTCACGCGCCCTGTGGCCATCTTTTGCAGCCGGTCGTCGCCCACGGCAGAGGCTGCGCCGAGCGCCGATTCCACGTCGCCTTTCTCCAGCAGTCCCCGTTGCTGCGTGGTGTGGGCCCACACGCCCGCGAAGCAATCGGCCTGGAGTTCAAGTTTGACCGAGAGGGGATTCGCTTCGCTGTTATCGCGCTCCTGCAGTTGCTGCACGCGGGCTTCGATGCCCAGCAACTTCTGCACGTGATGGCCGAGTTCGTGGGCGAGCACGTAGGCCTGCGCAAACTGGCCGGGCGCGCCGAATCGCTGGCTGAGTTCGTCGAAGAATCCCAGATCGATGTAGACCTTCTCGTCTTCAGGGCAATAAAAAGGCCCGGTGGCGGATTGCGCGCCGCCGCAGCCGGAATCGATCGCATCGCGAAAGAGCACGAGCTTGGCGTGGTGATAGGGAGTGCCGGTCTGCTGCGGCAAGACCTGCGTCCAGGTGTTCTGCACGTCGTCGAGAACGAAGGAAACAAATTGTACGAGCGGCTTTTCCTGTTCGTCGCGAGCCGGGTTGGGCTGGCTGACGGCGGAGCCGGTATCGGCGACGCCGCCTCCTCCGAGCAGGGCAAAGAGATTGGTGCGAAACACAAAGCTCAGGATCAGCAGGATAATCGTGCCGCCGAGTCCCAGATGTATGCCGCCAAACCCAAAGCCTCCGCCGCCTCCTCCGCTGGAGTCGCGGTCATCTTCGATGTCGGAGCTTTGTCCTCCCGGTGTCCATTTCATATCGGTTCCCTTGGTTTCCGTGGTCCAGTCCAGTGTCTCCTACAGAGAGTGTAGTTCGCCAGGGAGGCCAAACCCTCAAAAAAGTTTCATAGCTGGGCGGTCATAAAAGTTAGAAATTTATATTGACATGAATTTAACGTTACGCTATATGGCCCGTCATTACGGAGTGATTGCCGACTAAAGAAAGTTTCAATGCCGTGCGGTGTCTGGTGGTGGAGACCAGGCGAGCGTGGGGGACGCGGGAACCCGAGTCGGCGCCAAAAAGGGGACAAATCAAAATGAGCATGCTGAGCCCGCGGCACACGTGTGTCTGCGCGATTGCCTATTTGACCCTGGCTTTTCTCTTGATTTCCTCACCTTCCGCCGTGGGACAGACAGCGGCAACGGGGGCGTTGACGGGCACGGTGAAGGATTCTTCAGGGGCCGTGGTGCCGAACGCGACCGTCACGCTCACCGATACCGGCACCGGTCAAAATCGCACTGACTCCACCGGCGCAGACGGCACTTTCAAATTTACGCTCTTAAGCCCGGGCGAGTACCGGGTAAAATTCGAAGCGCCGGGATTCAGCACCGCGCAGAGACCGTCGGTGACGATCACCGTGACGGAGACGGCTGTTTTGGACCAAGTCCTTGAAGTTGGCGCGCAGACGCAGCAGGTAGAAGTCCGCGGTGAAGCGGAAACAATTCAAACTTCCAGCGCTACGCAGGGGACGGTCCTCAGCAATCAAACCATAACGGACCTGCCTTTGAACGTGCGCAACTATACCGCCCTGCTGGGACTTTCGGCGGGCGCCAACACAAGTGTGGGCAACGCCGGGGCTCTGGGACGAGGCACGCAGGAAATTGCGGTGAACGGCGCCGCCGTGACACAGAATAACTACTCCATGGACGGAGTGTCGGTCGTCAATGCGAGCGGAAGCGGGACCACCGCGGACGCTGGCGGAAGCACCGGCATGGGCGTGGTGAATCCGGATGCGATTCAGGAGTTCAAGATCCAGACGTCGCTGTTTGACGCGGGTTACGGGCGCAATCCGGGGGCGAGCGTAAACGTGGTCACCAAATCGGGCACGAACCAATTTCACGGCACGGGTTTCGAATTTTTCCGAAACACCTGGCTGAATGCCAACGATTATTTCCGGAAGCTCAATCCGGCGCCGAACAATACCAGGCAAGTGCTCAACCAGAACCAGTTCGGGGGCGCGCTGGGCGGCCCCGTGAAAAAGGACAAGCTATTCTTTTTCGCTGCTTATCAGGAGACGCAGCAGAAAAACGGGGTCACCATCTTTGGCTCTGCCAATCCGACCATCGTGGGGATTCCGCTGGGCGACCGTTCAAACACCGCCGCTTTCCAAGCTGCCGTGGGAGCGGTGTTCTGCCCCACGGGGACTTCCGGTGGAAAGACGAAACTGGGCGGAACGCAGGTGGCCTGCAACGGAGCTAATATCAATCCAGTTGCCATTAAACTTCTTCAGCTGAAGAACCCGGACGGCAGCTATTTCATTCCGAGTTCGACCACCGGCCAGAACCAGAACGTCAGCTACAGCAGCCCCGCTCTCTACAAGGAGCACCAGGCAGTAGGCAACATGGATTACCTGATCAACGGAAAAAATACTCTGGCGGCCCGCTGGTTTTTCAGTCAGATTCCGGAAAAAGTCCAGTTTGGTTGCGGCGTTACGGGAGTGGTGGGAACGTCGATTCTCCCGTGCCTGCCGGACGATCCCGGCACGATTGCGTACAAGAACCAATACGGCGCCTTGCGCCTTACCACAATCATTACCAATAACCTGGTGAACGAAGCGCGGGTTTCGTTCCAGCAAAGCAATGCGGACCTATCCAACGATACGCCCTTCAGGAATTCGCAGGTGGGAATGGCGTCCATGTATCCAGGATATGTCTACACACCCGGAAATGACTTGCTCGCTTTTATAAGCGTCAGCGGATTGTTTCAGTTTGGCTCGAATCTCTCCCTGTCCAATGTTAAGCACGCAGGGGCCTGGGAGGTGGCCGATCAGATCTCCTGGTCGCTCGGGAGACACACGATTCGGGTCGGTGCCGAATACGAGCGCGACCGGACGAATTGGAACCTGGCGGGTGTAAACCTCGGGAACCTGACGTTCCAGACTTTCCAGGACTTTCTACTTGGGCTGCCGGGCTGCGATCCTACTCTGAGTGCGACGCAGTGTACAAACCTGCAGGCCAGCAGTTTGGGATCTCCTGTTTTACCCGGGCAGACCAACGGTCTTTTCACGAGCAACATTTCCAGTTCCGGGAGCACGCCGGGCGCCACGTATCCCGGCGGGCTGATACATCATTTCCGAAATCCGGCTGCGGAGATATTCGTGCAGGATGATTTCAAGGTCTCCAGCCGCCTCACAGTGAATCTCGGACTGCGCTGGGAGTACGACAGCACGATGTACGACAACGATGGCCAGGCTGTCGATGTGTGGCCCAGCCTGATCAATAAGGTGCCGGTGCCTGGATCGACGGCTGCCACGGGTTCGCTTGCCGGATTTGTGGAACCCGCGAACTACAACCCGGCGCTCAACGCGGCGCCGCCGGTGTCGGGCGTCGTCCAGAACAATGAGAAGGTGGCGGTACAGGGAGGAACACCGAAGGACAACTTCGCCCCTCGCCTGGGCCTGGCGTGGAAGCCTTTCGCCACCGATCGGTTTGTTGTTCGCGGCGGCGCCGGTTATTTCTACGACCGCGTAGGCCAGTTGCGGTATGCGACGGCTCTCGTGCAATCCATTCCTTACACCGTTACGCTCGGGAGGTCGGGCACGGCTAACTACTTCTCGACTTTCCAGCAGCCCTATCCCAATACGCCTCCTTCCTGGACTCCTCGCACGATAAGCATCAATACCGGGACGCAAACGGGTTCGAGTTCCAATCTGGCGGCGCTCTTTCTGGATCCGACATTCACCACTCCGACCACCTACGAGTGGAATCTGGATACCCAGTACGAATTCAAGCCGCAGTGGCTGCTGGAAGTTGCTTACGTCGGTTCGCGGAGTATCCACCAACTCTTCACCGGAACTCCGGGCAATCGCCAATACAATGAGGCCATGTTGGTGAGCCCCAGCGCCCCGTACAACGGCATCACCACCAACACGGTGGCCAACGCATCGGTACGCGTGCCGTACCTCGGATTCTCGCCGAACGGATTGACCGGCACAGCCAGCGCGGGGGACACGAAGTTCCACAGCTTGCAGGTCACGTTGCGCAAGCAGTTCTCGCACGGCTTCCAGATGCAGGCCGCCTACACCTACAGCCGCGACATCAGCACAACTGACTACTTTGCCTTAAACGACCCGAACGTTCCGAAATATGGGCTGGCAGCCGCATATCGTCCGCAACGGTTCACCATCAACTACGGATGGGATCTACCCTTTGGCAACCACGATGGATTCGTTGGGAAGGTAACAAACGGCTGGACCATCGCCGGGGTCACTGTGATTCAGGACGGGTTGCCGCTGACGGTTCTCGATACACGAGGTGGGACGATCTACGGTTTTGGGCCTGGCACTCCGGTAAGCTCGACGGCTGAGTTTGCGACGGGAATGGGAAATGGCAATATCGCCACTCCCGGCGGCGACAAGCAGCGGCTAGGCGGTACCACTGGGGGCCCTGGCTGGTTCAACAAGGCGGCATTTGCCACGACACCGGTGATCGGCAACGGAACCGGTTACGGCAATGCCGGCTTAGGCGTGATTCTCGGCCCTGGCCAGTTTAACTTCGACACAACTCTGGAGAAGACAACCCGAGTTGGCGGCATCAACGAGGCAGCGACTCTCGTGTTCCGCGCGGAATTCTTCAATTTGTTCAACCACGCGCAGTTCAACGCTCCCACAGGAGGCCCGGGACCGTCGGGTTCGCAGACGGACGTATCCAACGCGGCCTTCGGCCAGATCACCAGCATGTCGGTGAATCCGCGGCTGGTTCAATTTGCGCTGAAATACTCTTTCTAGCCCGGATTAGGAAGGCTCGCGGCGGTTCGAGCCGGGGCTAATGCTGGGCCAAAGGGGTTTCGGCTGGCGAGGCTTGCGGTGTCGACACCCGACAAACTGCAGCAGGGTGCCAGCGTTCGGGCGGCCCTGATTCTGCGATTTGCAACCCGTTTATCTTCGATGTAAGCTCTCCGCCGGTGGAGGTGTGGGCTCTGGGTGTGTCGATTTCCGGGTGGGGATAAATCTTATTTACCCATCTGGTGCTGCGCTTACGTCTAAAATCACATCGGTGCACCGCCCCTGTTTGAAGGGAGATCCGCGATGATACGGAATTGCCGGTTTCTTTGTCTGCCATTCATGCTGATGTGTTTTGCGGCGCTTGCACCGTGGCCTGTGCGCGCCCAGGTGGAATTGTCGGGGCAATGGCGGCAGAAGATGCAGGAGGACTGGCCCGAGCGGAGTCCGGGGCCGCATATCGGCGATTACACCGGTATGCCCATCAATGACGAAGATCGCATGAGGGGCGACACCTGGGACGCCGAGAAATGGGTGATGGTGGAGCATCAATGCCAGCCGCATCCGTCGGACTACGCGCCCCGCGGACCCGCCAACCTGCGCATCTGGTCGGACACGGACCGCCTGACGCAGGGAATCAAGGAGTGGCACCTGACGACCAGCTGGATGCTGGCGCACCGCGTGATTTATATGGATGGACGTCCGCATCCGCCGGAGTGGGCTCCCCATACGTGGCAGGGATTTTCAACCGGCGAATGGGAAGGGGACGCGTTGAAAATCACCACCACGCATCTGCGAGAGGGATGGGTACGGCGCAACGGCCTGGCGCGCAGCGAAAAGGCCACCATGATTGAATATTTGGTTCGGCACCACCGGTTCCTTACGATGGTCACCATCGTGAAGGATCCCCTGTATCTCACCGAGCCGTTCATTCGCACCTCGGACTGGGTGGAAGCCGAAGGCAACGAGACGTATCCCAACCTGTGCATTCAGGGCGTGGAAATCGAGCATGACAAGGGCTGGGTGGCCTACCACCTGCCGGGGCAGAATCCGTGGCTGAGCGAATACGCGGAGAAGACCGGCATCCCCTATGAGGCTTCGCGAGGCGGTGCGGAAACGATGTATCCCGAATACCAGAAAAAGCTGGCGCAGATGGGCGCCCCCAAGCCAACGCAATCGCAATCGCCGGAGAAGGGGGGACGATGAGTGCAAGCTCGTCGAGGCCCGCTGGTCCCGCCGGCCCCGTAAGCATGTTGCGTTCGATGGCCGCGTGCGCGTGCGCTTGCGCTTGTGCGCTGGCGATGTTCGTTTGCGCAGGAGGCGCCGCTGCGGAGCAGCCTCGCCCGGCGCAGACTCCCGCAGCGCAGGACGGCCAGTCGAAGCCCGATTCGCACGTCCACGTGTTTCATGCGCAGGGCAACGTGTACATGCTCGTTGAGCCGACCAACAACATCACCGTGCAGATCGGCGATAAGTTCGTCATCGTCGTGGACACGGGTGTTCCGGAGCTGAGCGATGAAGTGATCGCCGCGATCCGTTCGCTTTCGAGCTTGCCGATCATGTTTATCGTGAATACCACCTCCGACGCCGACCACACCGGCGGCGACCTCCAAATTTCGCAGGCGGGGTGGGCGCTGCCCAACGCCGGAAGCACGGGCGTGGATTCCTCCGTGTCGAAGGCGATTGTCACCAAGGTCAGCCTGGGACAAGGGGCGCCGATTGTCGGGCACAAGAACACGGTGGATCGAAACAGCGTACCGAGCCTGGTGTCGGCTTCGGTGACCTACGGGAGCGAAGGTTTCCAGCTTTTCAACGACGAGCCGGTGCTCTTCTACTACATGCCGGCGGCGCACACCGACGGAGATACGGTGGTGTTTTTCCGCGGGTCGGAAGTCGTCAGCGTGGGCGATCTTTTTTCGACTACCGGCTACCCGGTGATCGAGTCGGACAAGGGCGGCAGCATCGACGGATTTGTCGACGCGCTCAACCAGATCATTTCGCTCCTGGTTCCGCGCGAAAACGAGGAGGGCGGCACGTACGTGGTTCCGGGGCATGGCCACCTCTGCGACCGCAACGACGTGGTGAACTATCGTGACATGGTCACCATCATTCGCGGGCGCATTCAGGACATGATCAAGAAGGACATGACGCTCGAGCAGGTGAAGGCCGCGAAGCCCACCTTTGACTACGACCCTGTCTACGGCGCGAAGAGCGGTCCCTGGACCACCGACATGTTCGTCGAGGCCGTGTATCGCGACCTGACCAAGGAGAAAGCTCAGCCCAAGAGCGGAACCGGCAAGTAGCTGGCAAGTAAGCTGGCAAGTAAGTCTGGAGTAAGGAGCGGAAGAGCATGGCGCGTTATCGGATTTTGAAGAGTCGCTCGATTTTGTATCTGGCCGCCGCGGGGGCGCTGTTGCTCGGGCTGCGAGTGCCGGGCGCGGGACTTGCGAGCGCCCAGGAAGGGCGGGGCGCGAAGCCTCCGGCCACGGCCAAGGCTGCCGCGGTGATCGATATGACCGGCTACTGGGTCGCTATCGTCAACGAGGACTGGCGCTGGCGCATGCTGACGCCGGGGAAGGGCGATTACGCCAGCCTTCCGCTGAATTCCGAAGGCCACCGCGTGGCGGACCTGTGGGATCCCGCCAAGGACAAGGCCGAAGGGAACGAATGCCGGGCCTACGGCGCCGGGAACATCATGCGCATCCCGGAACGCCTGCGCATTTTCTGGGCAGACGACAGCACGCTGGAAATGGACACCGACGCCGGTATGCAGAAGCGGCTCTTCCATTTCAACGGGCCGAAGTGGCAAGGCGGGCCGCTGCAATGGCAGGGAGATTCCGTGGCGCGATGGGAGAAGCAGGTTCAGTTCGGCGGCGATGCCGCTTACGGCGGTCCCAGCCCGGGCAAGGGGGGTGACCTGGAAGTGATCACCACGCACATGCGCTCCGGCTACCTGCGCAAGAACGGCGTTCCTTATAGCGAGAACGCTGTGATCAGCGAGTATTACAACGTGTTTTACCCCGAAGGGCCGCAGGGCACCGTCTACCTCACCGTGACCAC
>CAZRKW010000148.1:0-10206 GCA_964600355.1 uncultured Acidobacteriaceae bacterium | reverse complement strand
AGCAGTCAGTGACGGGGGGAAGCCATTGCCATACGTCGAGTTATATGTAATCGATGCGGTGTTCAGAGTGCGGATCGTCCCGACAGCAGACGCTTCGTTGGCCGCCATGCGCGAGCGGAGCAGGTTCGGAATAGCGATAGCCGCGATGATCAGGATGATCGCCACGACGATCAGCAATTCGATAAGCGAAAAACCCTTCTGCTTCTTTCTCAGATTCATCTTCATGTTCTTCTCTCTCTCCTGGGAGCGATTTGCTCCGAATCTCTTGTAATCCCCGGCGGGGGATGCCCGGTAAGATGCAAGCCCACTACCAAGCCCGCGGGCATGGGTTAACAGTTAGACACACTGAAGTATATAGCACGCTATCAAGGAGATGCACGGCGGCCACGGCGGCCCGTTTTCGGAGTTCGAAAACGGCACCAAGGTTCGCCCGAAAGGTTGACGTTTTTTGGCCGTCTGCATTGACAAACATAGATGAGAAAGCCGTCCTAAGTGTTTCCTTACGGACCAGCAACGGTCGGTAAGTCCAACTAAGTTCACGGGTTGTTCCGTGCCGGCGTAGCGAGCACCGCGGAGTGACGATGGGCTTCAGCAGCCTGGGACGAGCGTCCCTGCGATTGATAAAGCTCAGCGAGAACCTGCCAGCGGCCTGCTGCGCCCGGCGTCAGGTCGACGGCCTTCTGCTGGGCGGCGATAGCCAGATCGAGCTTGCCGAGCTTCCGGTAGGCTGCCGCAGTCCCCTCTGCGATGCGTGCGCTGAATTCCGGATCGGGGTCTTTACCAAGTCCCTGAACGGGACTTCTCCTCGCGGCTTCCTCAAAGGCCGACAGGGCGTTCTGAGGGTCGTCCATCAATAGGTAGACTTTTCCTAAAGCGCGGTAGCGATCGTAATCGACCTGCGAGAGGGCGGCGGATTCGCGAAGAGCGTGGACGGCATCGGAATAGCGGCCCCCGGCCGCGTAAAGACTGGCGAGGGCATACCACGCGACATCGGTTGGCCGCAGGCGCACCGAGGCCTGATATTCCTGCTCGGCCTCGGCCCGTTGATTGTGGGCTTGCGCCAGTTGTCCGTGAAGAAGATGCAAATTGGGGTCATCCGCGAAGATGGCTTGTGCGTGGGACAAATCGTCTGCGGCCTCGGCATCGCCCGAGAGCAAATAGTCGATGGAAGCCCGATTCATAAGGGATTGGAACCGCTCGGCGGAGGCGCGCCAAGATATGGGATCGGATGTGGCATCGGCGGAAGCGGTGGGGACAGGGATCGGCCCTTTCTTGCAATCGATTGCCAAGCGGTGAACCAGCGAAGCGTTCCCCGGAATGTTACGCACAAAGATAACCGCCACGCCGTCCAGGTAAACCGGCGACCAATCGCGGCTTTCGCAATCCGCCTGAAGCGGGAAATTGCCCAGTCCACCAAAGCGCGCCGCCGAAAAGATCACCGTCTGAATATTTCGTTCGGCGGCTTCCTGCCGCCACTCGGGCGAATCGAGAGGCAGACCTACGAGCGCGCGATGGCGGAAGAATAAGTCGCTCCCAAAGGGAATGAAACGCCCGTCGAAATAATCGGGATATTCGGGGCCGAGGCGCCACGTCAGATACCCGCCCAGGTTGTAATCGCCGAAGACATTCCCGGGCAGATGCTCCTCAAGAAGGAAGCCCGCCGCTCTTTCTGGAAACCACCAGGACTCGCCCGCTCCGAATAGCGCTATCTGACCGGACCAGAGGTAGTAGCGGTCGGTGATCAGGTCCGTGACGCGGATTCCGGCGAGCAAGGCCAGCAAGCCGGCAATCGCCCAGCTCGCGCGGTAGGGGACAAGCGGGCGTCGCGGAGCGCGGTCGATCGAAGCGGGGGCGCCGTCAGCAGATGGAGCCGGAGCGGTATAGAAACGCAGTTCTCGCGAAAGGATGGTGCCTCCCACGATGCACACCAAAATCGCGAATAGCGCCTGGAGGCGGATGTGGGTCAGAGAAGCGTAAGCCCCCAGAGCCAAAATGATTGCCGGGCCGATTTCTTTGCGGGAAATTGTCGCCACAATGGCCAGAGCGGCCGCTGCGAGAAGCCACCAGTCGGCGCCCGCTGGATCACGCACCGAAAATACTTGCCCCCAAACGGCGGATGAAAAATGGACACCGGACCACTCGCCGATAAAGTCCGTGTGCAGCTGAGACATCGCATTCTGCCGCCCGATTGCCTGGTAGATTCGCCATCCCCAGGGATTGAGCAGGGTCGCCGCAAACGATGCCAACAGCCAGGGCAAAGCGCGGCGCATACTATCGAGTGCGGCAGCGCGCCGCGCGGCGAACGGCAAATCGCAGAATTCCAGCACGAAATAAGCAACGACAAGCGCCAATCCCGCAACGAAGCCGGTATGTAGATTGACCCACGCGAGCATCAGCAACGGCAGCAGGAACAGGCGCGCCCTGTGGCCTTGATAATGATTCCAGAGGATTGCCGTGAAGGCGGCGAAAAGAATCGTCGTGAAGAGCTCCGCGCGCGGAACCGTGCGAAAAGCGATTGCCGGGACGGCAACGATAGCGAGAGCCGCGCTGGTTCTTGTTCCCTGTCCGGCGAGGATTGCAACCGTTGCGCAGCATGCCAGAGCGCTGAGCCAGGAGAGCGCCGCGTATCCACCGGCAAGGTAGAGCAGGTAGAAGATCACTCCCGAGAACGGAGGATACAGCCAGGGATTGCCATGCGCCGTATAGGAGAAGACTTCCGTCGAGGGAATCAGGTGATGCTGGAGGATGTAACGCCCGGTGGCCAGCTGCCAGCCCAGGTCAAAATCGGCAACGGTGCGCAGGCCCGCTAGAAAAGCGTAGGCGAGAGCGATCGCAACCAGGGATATGCGAAGCCAGTCCACGGAAGGCGGCGAATCGTTCTTATCGGCACGCATTTCCCAAGGAGGCATCTCTTTTTATCCAGCTACGCAATCGAACTACACGCCATACTTTTTAGCGTAGTGGCGGAAGGAGCGGTAGGACATTTTGAGAAGATCGGCGGCGTGCGTGCGGACTCCGCCGCAGCGCTCCAGCGCCGCCAGCAGGTAAGAGCGCTCCAGTTTCTGGATGTAGGTTTCGAGGTCGAGGCCCTCATCGGGCAGCGCGAGCGTGCCAGTGCCATTGGAACCGTTTCCATTGGGAGAAGCCGAGGGCATGACTTCCTGAAAATGCGTCCGGATGCGATCGGGCAGCGCTTCCACCGTGATGCGGTCGCGCGCTTCCAAAGCCACGGCGCGCTCAATGGTATTTTCGAGTTCGCGGACGTTTCCCGGCCAGTCGTAAACCTCCATCCGGCGCATCGCTTCGGGCTCGATGCCATCGATCTTCTTGCCCATGGATTTCGAGAAGCGCCCTAGGAATTCGCGGACCAGGAGCGAAATGTCCTCGCGGCGGTCGCGCAGTGGCGGAAGGTGAATGGGGATGACGCTCAAGCGATAGAAAAGGTCCTCGCGGAAGCGGCCCTCGGCAATCTCTTTCTCCAGGTCTTTGTTGGTGGCGGTGATCACGCGGACGTCCACGTCGGATTCCTCGGTGCTGCCGATGGGGCGAACCTTCCCTTCCTGCAGCACGCGATAGAGCTTCACCTGCATGGTGACGCTCATGTTCCCGACTTCGTCCATGAAAAGAGTGCCGCCGTGCGCGGCCTGAAAGAGTCCATGGCGATTTTCGTTGGCCCCGGTGAAGGCTCCCTTCATGTAGCCGAAGAGCTCGGATTCCAGGAGTGTTTCCGGAAAGGCTCCGCAATTGATGGTGATAAAAGGATTTTTGGCGCGGGCGCTGTTTTCATGAATGGCGCGCGCAACGAGTTCCTTACCGGTGCCGCTTTCTCCGGTGATCAGCACGCGGCTGTTCTGCGGCGCGATATTCTCGATCAGATCGAAGATCGCGCGCATCTTCGCGCTGGTGCCGATGATGTGATCGAGCCCGGTGAGGCGGCGCAGTTCGCGCCGGAGATAACCCGCTTCCTTCTTCAGGGCGAGGCTATCGACGCACTGCTGAACCGCGGGGCGAAGCTCGTCGATGAGGCGGTCGCCTTTGACAACGTAGCGATCCGCGCCGAAATTGACGGCGTCGATGGCCGTGTCGATGGTGGGGACGCCCGTTACCAGAATAAAAGTGGTCGAGGGCGACACTTCCTTGGAATAGCGCAGCAGCTCGACTCCATCCATGTCGGGCATGCAGATATCAGACACCACGATGTCGAACATCTGCGAAGCGAGGCGGCGCTTGGCGGCGTCTCCGCTGGTGGCCACTTCCACTTTGTGGCCTTGCTTGCGGAAACTGATTTCGAGCAATTCGCAGATGGATCGCTCGTCGTCGACAATTAACAGCTGAGCCATTCGAGTGCTACCCCTTCCCTGCTGGACGCGCCAATTCGGCGACGGCTACCGCTTCGGCTTCCCGCACCGCCGCAGGCCGCAAGGCCGGTCGCGCGGAAACAGACCGCGGCAACTCCACGATGAATTCGGCCCCGGTGCCTTTTTCGGTTTCGACGCGAATGAGGCCATGATGCGCCTGCAATATCTGATACACGATGGCGAGACCGAGCCCGATTCCGCCGACGAAACGTGATTGAAACGGCTCGAAAAGACGGGCGGCGTCGCGCGGGTCCAGACCCATGCCGGTATCGCGCACGGAAAAACGCACCACCTCTTCGTCGTACGATAAAGCGACGGACAGAACTCCACCCTCCGGCATCGCGCGCAGGGCGTTGTTGCAAAGATTCCAGAAGACCTGCTTCAGGGCGTCGCGGTCGGCATGAGCGCGGAGACGCTGCGGTGGAAAGTGCCGTTCGATCCGGTGTTTGCCGGCAGCGCTCTTATCCCGCTCCATGAGCAAGAGCGTTTCTTCCACGAGGCTGGAGACATCCACGTCGGTGAACTTGTAGACTTTCTCGCGAGAATAATCGAGAAACTCCGTGATGATCTGATTCAAGCGCTGTGATTCACGGCTGACGATCTGTACCAGCCTCTTGTCGTCGTCTTCGAGGGGAGCGAGTCGCGCGAGCTCTTTGAGCGCCCCGGTCATCGCAGTGAGCGGTTGACGAATTTCATGGGCGATGGCAGCGGAGAGACGCCCGAGCGCAGCCATGCGCTCCTTGGTGACAACCTCGCGTTCCAAACGCTTCAGTTCCGTAAGGTCCTGGAAATTGAATACAAAGCCGCTGGCTTGATTCTGTGCCGAACGCAGCAGCGATATCGAGATCCCCAGAAAAAGGTTTTGGCCCGACGGCGTCCGGAACTCAAGTTCCTTGCGCAGCGCGCGCGGATTCCCTTTCGGATCCAGTTCCACCGGCCAGAAGCCGGGAAACATGTCCCGAACGTGGGCGCCATGAATCGAGCCCGAAGGCTGTCCGGTAATTTCCGCACCAGCACGATTCAGCAGAAGAACACGCCCCTCAAGATCGGTGGTAAGGAGTCCGCCACGCATGGATTCGATAATGTTCTGGTTAAACGCCTGGAGGTCTTTAAGCTCTTCGCGTTTCTCCTCCAGTTCCACACCCTTGGCGCGAATGGTGCGGGTAAGCAGAGTCCCGAGGTAAGCAACCGCCAGGAATGCGAAAAGATTGATGGCCAGCCACGATTCAAGCGAGTGGGGCGCGGTGATGGAGTTGGCGGTTGGCGGGATCAGGCCGTAATAGGCCAGTTCGACCACGCATCCGAGAAGCACGAAACTGCCGCTGGCGACCAGAAAGGCGCCCCGGCCGGAGAAAAGAATGCTGCCCATCAGGATGGCCAGCAGGTAGAGCGAAATGAAATCGCTGTCCTGGGCGCCGGTCGCGTACACAACGCCCGTGATGATCACGATATCCAGGATCATCTGGAGTGGCGCGTGCCAGCGCGCCCGTGGAACCCAGCGATGCAGAATCGAATAGAGAACCGCCAGGGTGTACCACAAAACGATAATGGGAATCAGCGTGTGGAGCGGCGGCCGAACCACCGTCAACTGCCGGACGACTACGACCACCATCACGAGAAACGTGATGATCAAAAACCGCACGCGGCCAAGCCACGGCAGCCACTCGTTAGCAGTCGGCGTATTTTTCATAACGAAATAACGATTCCTTAGCCCCACTCAACCCTGCGGCCGGCACCCCGAAATGCCGCCGGCGCTTCGGATTTCGGGCAGGCGCGGCGAAAATTCCCCGCCTGCACGCGAAGGCAGCCAGGCTCTAGTGACCTGCGAGTTTGTTAATCAGCGAGAACAGCGGCAAGTACATGGAAATTACGACGCCGCCGACAACCACGCCGAGAAACACGATCATGATCGGCTCGATGGCGGTCAGCATGTCTTTCACCGCCGCATCGACTTCGTCCTCGTAGAAGTCCGCGATCTTCTGGAGCATCGCGTCCATCGCGCCGGTCTGCTCGCCGACGCCAATCATCTGCGTAACCATGCCGGGGAATACATCCGTTTCCTTCAGGGGATCGACCAGCGAGCGGCCCGCCTCCACCGCTTTCCGCGTCTCGGAAATGGCTTTTTCCACCACGGCGTTTCCCGATGTGCGGGCGGTAATATCGAGGCCCTCGAGAATGGGGACGCCGCTCGAGATCAGGGTTCCCAGGGTTCGTGTGAAGCGCGCCACGGCAATTTTGCGCAGGACGTCGCCGACGACCGGGACCTTCAGCAGCAGGCCGTCGATCATCATCCGGCCCTGCGGAGTGCCGTACCAGAACTTCGTCGCAATTCCGGCGCCGATGGCGAATACAAAAATCATCAGTCCGTAAATGCTTCCCACGAAGTTGCTGAGAGCGATTACGATGCGCGTTGGCAACGGCAGATCGACATCCAAGCCGTTGAACAGGGTCACGAAAATCGGAACGACCTTCCAAAGCAGCAGGGTGATCACCGCCGCCGCAATGCCAAGTACAGAAACGGGGTAAATCATGGCCGACTTCACGGCCCGTTTCAGCTTGACGTTCTTTTCGATGTAGCTCGCCAAGCGCTGCAGAATGGTGTCGAGAATACCGCCCGTCTCGCCCGCCTCCACCATGTTGTAGTAGAGCGGGTCGAAAACCTTCTCGTACTGCTTCATCGAAGTGGACAACGTGGCGCCGCCCTCGACCGATCCACGCACCCCGGTGAGGATCTTCTGAAAGGTCTTGTTATCCTGCTGGCCCGCGAGAATCTCCAGGCACTGCACGAGAGGCAAGCCCGCGTCGATCATCACGGAGAACTGGCGCGTAAAGACGGCCAGCTCCTTCGCTTCGACGCCCGTGCCGAACGTGGGGATATTGAACTCCTTCCCCTTCTCGGAGAGCTTGCTGACATTGATGCTCTCGCGGCGCAGCATGGACGCGAGTTCGCTCTTGCTCGCCGCGGCGCGTTCTCCGGTGACCGTGGCGCCCGCCCGGTTGGTCCCGCGATATGTAAATACCGGCATAACTTGTTACCTCCCTCTTACCCTCTTAAATGACCGCTAGCGCCGGACGGGCATCCTGCCACCCGTCGCCGGCGAGGTTACTCCCCGGTTGATCAAATCCTGCAGTTCATCTGGATTGGACGAGCGCGCGAGAGCCGTTTCCAGGGTGATGGCTTTCTGAAAATAGGCATTCGCGAGGCTCTGGTTGAACGTCTGCATTCCGGTGACGCCCGTTCCCGTCTGCATGGCCGAATAGATCTGGTGAATCTTGTCTTCACGGATGAGGTTGCGAATGGCTGCCGTCGGGATGAGGATTTCCATCACCATGGCGCGGCCGCGCCCGTCCATGCGCTGCAATAGCGATTGGCAAAGAATGCCTTCCAGCACCATCGAAAGCTGCGCGCGCACCTGGGGTTGCTGGTGCGCGGGAAACACGTCGACGATACGGTTGATGGTGGAGATGGCGGAATTGGTGTGCAGGGTGGCGAAGGTCAAATGCCCTGTTTCGGCAATGCGAAGCGCGGACTCGATGGTTTCCAGGTCGCGCATTTCGCCGATCAGCACCACGTCGGGGTCTTCACGGAGTGCGGCGCGGAGCGAATTAGCAAAAGAGTGCGTATCGGAATGAACCTCGCGCTGGTTGACCAGGCACTTCTTGTGGTTGTGGAGGAACTCGATAGGATCCTCGATGGTGATCATGTGCTCGTCGCGCTCGTTGTTGATTTTGTCGAGCATGGCGGCGAGGGTGGTGGACTTGCCGGATCCCGTAGGTCCGGTTACAAGCACAAGGCCGCGAGGCTTCTCGCAGAGAGTGCGAACGATTGCAGGAAGCCCCAAAGCGTCGAACCCCTTGATCTCCCAGGGAATCGTACGGAAGACAGCCGCCACCGCGCCGCGCTGATGGAAGATGTTGCCCCGGAAACGCGCAAGACTCTTCAACCCGAAGGAGAAATCGAGCTCCAGGTTTTCTTCCAGCCGGTGCTTCTGCACATCGGTGAGCACGCTGTACGCCAGGGCTTTGGTATCCGCCGCCGTGAGCGGCGGCATGTCGAGCGGGCGCAGTTTGCCGTGTACGCGCACGCGCGGCGCGCTGTTGGTGGACAGGTGCAGATCGCTGCCCCCCAGCTCGATCATCTTCTTCAGAAGTTCGCTTAATGTGATGCCTGCCATCTTTTCCCCCTTACAGGACCGTTTCGCGCAAGACTTCTTCCATGGTGGTTTGCCCCAGCGCAACCTTTGTGAGGCCGCTGCGGCGCAGCGTGATCATTCCCATTTCCAGGGCTTTCTTTTTCAACTCCAGCGCCGAGGCCCCCACGAGAATGAGTTCTCGCAGCTCGTCGTTGATTTCCATCACTTCATAGAGGCCGACCCGCCCCTTGTAACCGGTGTTGTTGCAGGTCGCGCAGCCGCGGCCGTGCTGAATGGTGACTTTAGTCGCTTCCTCCTGCGTGTAGCCCGCATCGATGAGCGCCTCGGGCTGCACCTGGAGCGCTTCCTTGCATTGCACGCAGATCCGGCGCACCAGCCGCTGCGCGCAGATCAGGTTCACCGAGGTGGCCACCAGAAACGGCTCAATACCCATATTCATCAATCGGCTGATCGTGGACGGCGCATCATTCGTATGCAGCGTGGAGAGCACCAAGTGGCCGGTGAGGGCGGCCTTGACGGCGATTTCAGCCGTTTCGAAGTCGCGGATTTCGCCGACGAGGATGATGTTAGGGTCCTGCCGCAGGAAGGCGCGGAGGGCCGAGGCAAAGTTCAGCCCGATCTGTTCCTTCATCTGAACCTGGTTGATGCCGGCCAGCTGGAACTCGACCGGATCTTCGGCGGTCATGATGTTGGTATCGGCCGTATTGAGGCGCGCGACCGAGGAATAAAGAGTGTTCGTCTTGCCGGAACCGGTCGGACCGGTGACCAGCACCATTCCGTAAGGCTTCAGAATCTGCCGTTCGAACTTGGCGAGAGATTCCGGCTCGAATCCGAGCTTCGTCATGTCGAGGCGCAGATTCTCCTTGTCGAGCAACCGGAGAACGATCTTCTCGCCGAAGAGCGTCGGAACGGTGGAAACGCGGAAATCGAGCTCTTTTTTCTTTTTGTCCTTGAGATACTTGATCATGATGCGGCCGTCTTGCGGGAGCCGCTTCTCGCTGATATCGAGCTTGGCCATGATCTTGATGCGGCTGGTGATGGCGTCCTTCAATTTCATGGGCGGGGCCATTACGTTCTGGAGCACGCCGTCTATGCGGAAACGGACGCGGTATTCCTTCTCGTAAGGCTCGATGTGGATGTCGCTCGCGCCGCGCTTCACGGCGTCGGTGAGCACGAGGTTGCAGAGTTTGATGATCGGAGCTTCTTCGGCCGCGCGTTCCAGGCTGGCCAGATCCATCTCGGATTCTTCGGCCGCAAGCTCCAGGGCTTCTTCGTCGCCGGTGAGGTCCTTCATCACCTTGTCGAGCGCTTCGACGCTTTCGGCTTCGCCGTAGAACTTGTGGATAGCGTCGCTGATGGCCGTTTCCGAGGCCACCACCGGCTCGACGTTGAAGCCGGTCATGAACTTGATATCGTCCATCGCGAAGACGTTGGTGGGGTCGGTCATCGCGATCGTCAGCGTGGAGCCTACGCGGGAGAGCGGCACGATCTGGTAACGAACCGCCGTCTCCTGGGGAACCAGCTTGATCACCGCCGGGTCGACTTCGTAGAACTTCAGGTTGATGGAAGGCACGCCATACTGGCGGGAGAGAACCGCGGTAATGTCGTCGTCGCTGACGAGGCCGAGTTTGACCAGGCAGGTTCCCAGACGCCCACCACTTTTTTTCTGGTGTTCGAGCGCCTGCTTCAGCTGA
>CAZRKW010000147.1:0-10210 GCA_964600355.1 uncultured Acidobacteriaceae bacterium | reverse complement strand
TTCATCAGGTCGGAGCCGATGTCGGCGATCTTGGTGAAGATGCCGCCGGCGATGCGCAGCGCGGCCGCGCCGAGCGATTCGCCGATGGCGAAGCCGATGAAGCAGGGGCCGGCGTAGTCGCCGGGAACGAAGAGGAGAATCACCAACATCATCAGCAGTTCGACGCTGATCAGCATCATGCCGATGCTCATGCCCGCGCTGAGCGGGATCTGGTAGATCGGGTAAGGCTTGCCGCGCAGGCCGGCGAAGGCGGTGCGTGAGTTGGCGAAGGTGTTCACGCGAATGCCGAACCAGGCCACGCCGTAGCTGCCGGCGATTCCCAGCACGCTGAAGGCGAGGATCATGATCACGCGCGAGGCTTCGTATTTCAGCAGCACGCCGAAGTACAGCACGATGATCGCCGCGATGAACGACCACAGCAGCATGAGGAACTTGCCCTGGGTGATGAGGTAGGTCTTGCAGGTCTCATAGATGAGTTCGGAAACCTCGCGCATGGTGCGGTGCACCGGCAGATTCTTCAGGCCCACGTAAATCGACATGCCGAAGATCAGCCCGAAGACGCAGAAGACGAGGCCGAAGGTCAGCAGCTTGTGGCCGTCGATGCCGAAGAAGGGCACCGAGGAGAGGTCGGGGAGCTTGAGATTGGCCTCGCCGCCAACGCTATTGCCACCGCTGCTATCCTGGGCGCGAGCCGCTGCTGCTCCGAGCAGCGCCGTCAACAACAGAGCCGTGCCGGCCGTGCATATCCTGGAAAGGCGGCAACGGAGCCATCCATTGCCCGCGAAACTTTCTTGCATCAGTTTCCTCCACCGTCGATTTTCGTTCTGTGACGCGCGTCCACTGGCCTTGCCCGCGCCAGCGGTTGAAATTTGAAAGGCTTGGAATGGGCCGGGAGTGACTCGATGGGCAGGAATCGCGGCCGCTACACACAACCGTCCCGTCTCTTTGTTAGCACCGGCCGCCAAAAACAGCAGGCGCAAGCGGTTTCCGGCATGCTAACACCCATAAACTTCGCGAACTCTGTCTCCTTCGGAACAAGGTTCCCTGAACAGGAACCCGCGATGCAGAAGCCACACACTCCCAGACATTCTTTTGTAGCAGTTTTCGCCACGTTTCGTCAAGAAAATGGGGACTTTGTGGTTCGATGGCAAGCGGTTGGCGCTTTGAGAAAAGCGCAGGAGAGGCGGTCAGGTGCGGCCCTTGCCGGAATCATCCAGGGCCATGAGGTCTTCGGGGAAGGGATGGAAGAAGGTCTGGTCGCGCAGGTATTCGGATTCGAACCTTTCCACCCAGGACCTGAGTATGCTGACCGCGCTGCTCAGGGGCGTCTTTCCCTGGCGATAGGTTTCCGTGATTTCGAGGAAGTGGCGCTTCTCGCGGGCGGACAGCTCCTTCTTGAAGTAGCCGAGGGCGTGCATGAGGACGTTCACCGGCGACGCGTGCCGCGGGGCTTTGTGCAGCGCCTTTCGAAAAGTTACGCCGTAGGAGTCCAGAAGCGCCTGGATCGACTTGCCGCCGGGATTGGCGACAATTCTTCCCAGTTCGCGCAGGTTGGTCTGGCTGTAGGACATCAGCAGCAGTTTGTTCGCTGCGTGAAAGCGCACCAGGCTGTGCATCGAGGGCTTTTGCTGCAGGCGGCGGAAGCGGGCGGACGCGAAGATGCGCGTCAGGAAATGCTCGCGGATATTCATGTTCTTGAGGCGGCCTTCGTCTTCGACGGCGCGGTCGCCGAACCGCTCCAGCACGGCGCCTCCGAAAAAGCCGGCGGTTCGGCCGATGGACGCGCCCTTCTCCGGGCCTGCGTACACCTTTACGTCGGTGAAGCCGCAGGAGGGCGAGCGGTTCTTCAGAATGAACCCGTCCACCTCATCGAGATCGTCGAGGAAGTGGGAGGTGAAGTCCCGCATCTTCTCGGAAACGTCCAAGCCCGAGGCGGGCTGGATCAGTTTGAAGCTCGCGCCCGATGCGACGACGCGGACGGGGGCGCGCGGCGTCCCCAGGCCGATTTCGACTTCAGGGCAGACGCAGACGAACTCCACGTGGGGCTCGATCCGGGCGACGAATTTGTCCTGCACGATCTGGCCGTTGTAACGGCAGGGATCGAAGCCGATGCACTTGCTGATTACGATTCTCGGTTTCGGGAACGCTGTCAAAGTGCGCTTTCCGGGGCCTCGCCACCCGGCGATATTCAGCCGCGGCGAACGTCCGCTCAAGCATACCGCTTACGTGCTGGAAGTGCCGGGAGAAGAGGCGGAGGTTCCCATGAGCCAATACGGAGAGCAAGGTGTAGCGGTGGGGGGAATTTCAAACGCCAGAGAAAGCGACGTGCGTTCAAATCAAAAAAATGGCCGGGGTAGGGAACTGCCTCCCACCCCGGCCAACGAGCTTTCGAGCTAGGCCGATACGGTCGACGGCTTCTTGACGGTATTGATCGTCTTCAGAATGCGCGAGACGATCTGGTAAGGATCGCCCTCGGAGTTCGGGCGGCGATCTTCCAGATAGCCCTTGTAACCGTTCTTGATGAAGTTCACCGGGAGCCGGATCGACGCGCCGCGGTCAGACAAACCGTAGCTGAACTTGTCGATGGCCTGCGTTTCGTGCAGACCTGTCAAGCGCAGATGGTTGTCCGGGCCATACACCTCGATGTGCGCGGCGATGTTGTTCTCGAAGGCCTTCATGAGGGCTTCCAGATATTCCTTGCCGCCGACTTCGCGGATGTATTTCGTGGAGAAGTTGCAGTGCATGCCCGATCCGTTCCAGTCGCCCTTGATGGGCTTGCAATACAACACGACATCCACCTGGTATTTCTCACAGAGACGCATCATCAGATAGCGGGCGGTCCAGGTATCGTCCGCGGCTTTGGCCGAGCCTTTGGCGAATATCTGGAATTCCCACTGGCCTTTCGCGACTTCCGCGTTGATGCCTTCGTGGTTGATACCGGCGGTAAGGCAGAGGTCCAGGTGCTCCTCGACGATTTGCCGGGCGATGTCTCCCATGTATTTGTAGCCCACGCCGCAATAGTACGGGCCCTGGGGAATGATCGGGTGGCCGTGTTCCGGGAAGCCGAGAGGACGCCCATCCTTGAAGAGGAAGTACTCCTGCTCGAGCCCAACCCACAAGTCGGGATCGTTCTCGATGGTGGCGCGCATGTTGGTGGAATGCGGCGTGCCGTCCGGATGCATGACTTCGCAGAGAACGACGTAACCGTCCTTGCGCGCCCCGTCAGGATATAAAGCTACGGGCTTGAGCACGCAGTCCGACTTGCTGCCCTCGGCCTGCATGGTTGAACTGCCGTCAAATCCCCAAAGGGGCAGCTCGGCAAGTGTGGGTGGTTTTTCAAAGGATTTCAGTTGGGTCTTGCCGCGCAGTTCCGGTACGGGCTTCCTGCCGTCAAGCCAGATATATTCGAGTTTGTATTTGGTCATGGGAGCAGAGGATACATTAGGAGGTGAGTGCCGCCAACAAGTTTTGAATAAATAAACGATTCTTTATTTTTATGCAAGCTATGAATCCCGCTGATGGAACGAGGGGTTCTGATGGTTACGTTCGTCTCATTCTGTCCCTCACTGAGGCAAGCCGCACCCGGCGAATCGTCACGCACTTAAGCTGTATAATTTCAAGATGACTGAAGAAGGTAAGGCCGTCTTCAATTTCCGACTTCGACACTATGCTGAGGCTCTGAATCCTTTATTCGATTCCACGCGCTTTATGAGGAGCGACCGGTTATTTGAGTTTGTATGCGCGCTCGTTAGAGCGTCTGGAATACAAGATTCGGACTGGGATCCCTGGTATGAATCGCAGGATACGCTGGAAGACCTCGGCAATCTGAGCACTATGGAGCTTCCTACGACTCTATTCCCAAATCCTGACCGAACTCGCGTACGCCTATCGCTTCTTTCGTACTGTCATCTCACGGAGATGGACCTCCCATACTCGTTGGTGGCTAACCTCCTCCGGCTTCAGCTCGGCCAGAAATACGATATGACCCCTTTTCGTCATTTATATAGACCCTTAACCAACAAACATTCTGGTCCGATTCAAAAGCTGAGACCACCGTCGGTAGGAGCGAAGATCGGTTTCATTAAGAAATTGGCTGAAGAGGCCCATCTCCCGGAAATTGCCCGCGCCTTTGAGTCTATCTACGACAGGGTGATCAGAAACGCGGTCTATCATTCGGATTACACTTTGTCCGATGGCGAATTTCGATTATTGGGTGATTTCCGCCCGTCTAAGAAAAGGGGATATAGCTCACCGGTCATAGAGTGGGACGAGTTGTCTGAATTATTCACGAACACGTTTGCTTTCTATACGGCGCTTTTCTCTTTGTACGAACGTTGCAGAAAGTCCTTCGGTGATTTCAAGAACGCTTTCGTCCCGTACGATGGCCATTACAAAGGGATACTTCAATTGGTTTTTGACGAGGAGCGTCTTTCCGGCTTTCGCGTGTACTGGCCGAACACAACTGTGGGCGAATACAATCGCACGAGGCGCGGTGCCGCAAGTATTAACATGAGTTTTGATCCCGACGGCAGCGTAAACTTCATGGTTGGTCTTTACGCCTCGAAGAGAGGTTCTTTCTCGCCTCTCGTCGAAAACGGTGGAACGCCGATATATTCGGAAGTTCCAGGCGCGAGCATGCGACCACACTGGCCGGAAGAACTCAAGGTATACAAGCTCCCTTTGGAAGAGAATCGGGTACGCACGTAGCTGATGCGACGTGAAAAGTCGGTTTTCCCTGGTCGGCCGCTAGGCACCGGTGGGCTCAACCTCGTTCGACCGCTGAAGTGCTTTCCATGCACCCAAGACGCTGGATCGTCCGTCCATAGAAGATGCCTGTTTGGATGCGGCTGCGGCTTCGACACGCGCTTTTTGGGGCGATGGCTGGAGGCCGTGCTTGAGGGGGCTTGAACGGGCCTGCTAAACTTTTCGTACACACCTCGATGAGATTCTTAAGCATTTTCATTCATAGGCCGGTGGCGACGACGCTGGTGATGGCGGCGATCACGCTTGCCGGGGCGGTGGCCTTCAGCCAGCTTCCCGTGGCGCCTTTGCCGCAGGTGGATTTCCCGACGATTTCGGTGCAGGCCAATCTGCCGGGGGGCAGCCCCGAGAATATGGCGGCGTCGGTGGCCGCGCCGCTCGAACGCCAGTTCGGGCGCATCGCCGGCGTCACGGAAATGACCTCGGCGAGCTATCTCGGATCGACCAACATCACCATGCAGTTCGACATCGACCGGAACATCGACGGCGCCGCGCGCGACGTGCAGGCCGCCATCAACGCCGCCCGCAGTTTTCTTCCCGCGAATATGCCGACCAATCCGATCTACCGGAAAATCAATCCGGCGGACATTCCGGTGATGGATTTAACGCTGACGTCGGAGATCCACGACGTGCCGTTCATCTTCGACGCGGCATCGACGATCCTGCAGCAGCGGCTTTCGCAGATTCCGGGCGTCGGGCAGGTGATGGTCAACGGCGGCGCGTTGCCTGCCGTGCGCGTCGAGCTGAACCCCACGCAGCTCAGCAGCTACGGCCTCGGCTTGCAGGACGTGAGCAACATGCTGCGCCAGCAGAACGCCAACCTCCCCAAGGGCCAGATTTCCGATGAGCGCTTTACCGCGGACATTCTCTCGAACGATCAATTGATGCAGGCGAGCGATTACCGGAACCTGACCGTCGGCTACCACAACGGCGCGGCGGTTCGGCTCTCCGACGTGGCCGATGTGCAGGACTCCGTGCAGAACGTGCGGGTGACCGGCTTCTCCAACGAGAAGCGCTCGGTGCTGGTGCTGGTTTTCCGCCAGCCCGGCGCCAACCTGATCGACACCGTGGAGCGCATCCATGAGGCGATGCCGTCGCTGAAGGCGGAAATGCCCGCGGCGATCGACGTGAACGACACCATCGATCGGACGGCGATCATCCGCGAATCGGTGCGGGATGTGGAAGGTTCGTTGGGTGTCTCGATCGCCCTGGTGATCCTGGTGGTGTTCGTTTTTCTTCGAAACGTTCGCGCGACGCTGATTGCCACGCTGGCGGTTCCCGTTTCGCTGATCGGCACTTTCGGCGTGATGTACCTGCTGCATTACAGCGTGGACAACCTGTCGCTGATGGCCGTGACGATTGCCACCGGCTTCGTGGTGGACGACGCCATCGTGGTGATCGAAAATGTGAACCGGCATCTGGAAGAAGGGATGCGGCCGCTGCCGGCGGCCTTGCTGGGCGGCCAGGAAATCGGATTCACGGTGCTCTCGATGAGCAGTTCGCTCATCGCCGTATTCATCCCCATTCTGATGATGGGTGGGATGGTCGGGCGACTGTTCCGCGAATTCGCGGTGACCCTTTCGTCGGCCATCCTGGTGTCGCTGCTCGTTTCACTGACGCTTACTCCGATGCTGTGCTCGCGCCTGCTGCGGGAAAAAAGCGAGGAAAAGCCTGGCTGGCTGAAGGCCCAGGGGGAGCGGTTCTTTGACGCCATCCTCCGGGGCTATGACCGCAGCCTGCGCTGGGTGCTGCAACATCCCGCCATTACGATGCTGATTCTTACGGGCACCATCCTGTTCAACGTGTTTCTGTTCATGACCGTCAAGAAGGGCTTTTTCCCGCAACAGGACAACGGAACCATCCAAGGCAGCGTGCTGGCGCCTCAGGATATTTCGTACCAATCCATGAGGACCCTGACGGACCGCTTCGTGAAGATGATCAAGAGCGATCCCGGCGTGGGAACGGTGATGGGTTTTACGGGCGGATACGGAGCGACGAACACGGCGGGAATGTACATCGCGTTGAAGCCGCTGCAGGAACGAAAGGTCAGCTCGACCGAGGTCGTCAACCGGCTGCGCCCGAAGCTGATGTCCATTCCCGGCGCGAGCGTGTTCCTGCGAGCCGGCGAAGACCTTCGCGTGGGAGGACGCCAGAGCAACGCGACGTATCAATACACCATCGAGAGCGAGAATGTGCAGGACCTGGTGACGTGGGGACCGATCGTCCTGGCAAAGATGAAGTCTCTGCCCGGACTGCTGGACGTGAACAGCGACCAGCAAAACGAAGGGTTGCAGAGCTCCCTTGTGTATGACCGCGCGACGGCCTCCCGCATGGGAATCACGCCGCAGATGATCGACAACACGCTCTACGACGCGTTCGGGCAGGCGGAAGTGTCCACGATTTACAAGACGCAGAATCAGTACTACGTGGTGATGGAGGTGGCGCCGCAGTTCTGGCAGGACCCGCGGCAGCTTGCGAATATTTACGTGAAGTCCGCCTCGGGCCGCGCGGTTCCGTTGAGCGCGATTACGCGGTTGCAGACGAAGACGGCTCCGATTTCGGTGAACCACCAGGGGCAGTTCCCGTCGGTGACGGTGTCGTTCAACCTGGCTCCGGGCGTGGCGCTGAGCGACGCGGCCAGGGTGATCGACGAGATGGAGCAAGGGATCGGGATGCCGGAGAGCATCCACGGAATGTTCGCCGGAACGCTGCAGGCGTTCCAGCAATCGCTTTCCAGCGAGCCTTTGCTGCTCACCATGGCGGTGATCACCGTTTACATTGTGCTGGGCATTTTGTACGAAAGCTGCATCCACCCGATTACGATTCTCTCGACGCTGCCCTCGGCGGGAGTCGGCGCGATTCTGGCCCTGCTGCTGTTCCGCATGGACCTGACGGTGATCTCGATGATCGGGATCGTTCTGCTGATCGGCATCGTGATCAAGAACGCGATTCTGATGATCGATTTCGCGTTGACGGCCGAGCGGCAGGGAGGGAAAAGCTCGATCGACGCGATTTACCAGGCGTGCCTGCTGCGCTTTCGCCCGATTCTAATGACCACGATGGCCGCCCTGTTTGGCGCGCTGCCTTTGGCGCTGGGGCGGGGGATGGGATCGGAGCTGCGGCGTCCGCTGGCCATTTCGATTATCGGCGGATTGATTTTCAGCCAGATGCTGACCCTGTACACGACTCCGGTCGTTTATCTTTACGCCGACCGCTTCCGCCATTGGTGGGCGGCTTCGCGACGCAGCCGCTTCCAGGTGAGCGCGGAGCAACCCGGCGACTGAGCGCCCGCGCTGGGCGCTTCGGGGGCTTGGATAGGTCTACTTCTATATGTCGTTATCGGACAGAAAACGGCCGTGGTCGTTGGATTCCAGCCAGTGGTAGAGATGAACCTGATACAAATACGAACCCACGAGTTCCTCGCCTAACTCGTGCGTCTCGCTGCAAACGAAGGGCACCTGCAGCCCCGCAAGCACGGCAACCAGGAACTGAGTGGTTCGATTGGGATCGACGCTCGCGTGCGCAAAGGGAGATTTCACCTGGCTCAGCGTGCTGGTGACCACCAGCAAGCGATGGGGATACCGAGCCATGAGCCGGAGCCGGTCGATAAAGGCCTTCCGATCGACCGTGGACGAGTGGACCAAGTCCGAGAGATCCTTTCGCTCCACTACGCAGATATCTTCCAGCCCGGCTACGGAATAGTCTCCCAGCGGAAGCGCTTTCTTTTCGACTCCTGCAAACCATCCCTTGAAGCGCGAGAAATTGAATGGATTCTGCTCGCGCGAATCGACGAGCAGTGTCGGGCGGGGCGTCTGGAGCTGCGTGCCGCCGCGTTCGGCAAGCACGGGAATCGGCGGATGCGGCACGGGCGCAGCGGTCATTTGCCATTCGAGCGGAGACGTAATCAGTGTGCGGCGCCTTCTCGTAAATCTGTCTCTCACGCCGCGATCCTTTTCCAGGGCACAGTTGGAATTCTTGAGTACCACAATTGTACCCAAAAACGAAGGGCCCGCCCGATCCGGGCAAGCCTCTGTAAATATTTAAGATAGCCGGTTGCGGCGGTGGACCCACCTTACTCCCAAAGTGACAGAGCATGTCATCTTCTGTCTTTTTCGAAAATAGACGGATAGAGTTCATCCACAAATGCTGTGATACCGGATCGCGGCAGAAGTTTATCGAGAGCAAATTGATCAAAGGCGCCCATGGCAAGCGCCGCTGCACTTGCACCCGGAATGAAACTCAGTCCACTCGTCACGAGGAATCGCATCGCTTTTCCAGCTTCACCACCCACTTTCACCCCAACTTTAGCCCTGAGCCCCGCCACTCGCTGCCTAATCTCTTCATCTTCCACCTGCCCAATTCCACCTAGCCAGTCCCGGAATTGTCGGGCCTCGTTTGACTCTCTTACTTCGAGCAGCCTTTGTACGTCTATTCGCTCGTTATCAGTCGGAAAATCAGGCAAGCCAGCAATATCGATTACACGTCTGAAGTTTTCTTCTTTGGCTTGAGCTGAGACAGCACCGACCAAAAAATCGAACTTCTTCCGGAATAATGGAAGGTCCTCATCGCGAAATCCAGAAATCGCTGAATAGCACTTCATTTCTCCAATACTTTGCGAGAGTCCTGCAACTCCCAAGAGTCCCGCCTCCACGGCTTTATGGGTTTCGACTTCGCTAATCCTTGCACGGTTATGAATATCCGTTTCGACTCTGAAAGTATCAGTCGCCTCTTGGTGCAATGTGATGGAAAAGGGAATATCGCTGAGCCCATGACGCGAGTTTAGCACCATCGCAACGGCCGTCTTTACGAGAGCCGGATTATGGATCAGTTCATGTTCGAAGGCCGGATACAGTTGGGTTCTTATGTCCTCGGGTATTCGCCGAATTGCACCAGCAATAGCTCTTTTTAGTCTAAGTATCTGCTTGCGCTCGATGCCGGGAACTGTGTGCATTCCCTGGAGACAGTCGTGGACATACTTAGCTCCGTCATGGGCGTCGATCCAATGGAACCGATAGGAGAAAAGGGGCAGCACAGGGTCGCCGAGCAGACCCGATTGCCCGGTTTGAGAGAGTTGCAAACACTCGCATCTGATTTCAATTAGCTTCGCTGATAGTAGGTCGCGCAACCCCGTGAAGCCCAGGTGATTTGCTAAGAATGGGAACTCTTGCAGTCTGACTGAAACTAGAACGTACTTATCGAAAAGAAGCAAACGACGCACCAATCCATGGATGTCAACATCCGTAACCTTTCGTTCCGCCGAAAGTACGGCCGAAGCGCCGATCAGTCTGCGACTGATATCTATGTTCACGTGAGCAATCCCGCTTGGAAACTTACCCCTTTGAAATGAGGTGCTGATTCGAAGTTGACTGACGCTGCGGGGTGGAACGAAGAAAAGTGGTTGCGGGGGTTGGATTTGAACCAACGACCTCCGGGTTATGAGCCCGACGAG
>CAZRKW010000146.1:0-10254 GCA_964600355.1 uncultured Acidobacteriaceae bacterium | reverse complement strand
TCGCGTTGCTCACCGAGATCGCCCAGCTGAACCGCCCGCAGCAGCCTTCCGAGCTTCCCATGCGCGTGGTGATTCCGGCCTACATCCTTTCGGAAATGAAAGTCGGCTTTCAGATTGGCGCGGTCCTCTACCTGCCCTTCATGGTGGTGGACATGGTAGTCGCCGCGGTCACCACCTCGGTGGGCATGCTCCAGCTGCCTCCGGTGATCATCTCGACGCCGCTGAAAATTCTGCTCTTTGTCGTGGCGGACGGCTGGAACCTCGTCGTCGGTTCGCTGCTGAAAAGTTTTTCGTGAGGCGAATCGTGCCGCAGGACATGCCCGCATGCCCATGACCGAAGCCATCGAACTCACGCGCCGTACGCTCGAGGCAGCGTTCGTCGTCAGCGCGCCCATCCTTGCGGCGGCCATGGCCGTCAGCGCGCTCATCAGCCTTGCGCAGGTGCTCACGTCGATGCAGGACGCCACGCTTTCCACGGTGCCGCGGATCGCCGCGGTAGGCGCGTTCGCCTTCTGGCTCACACCCTGGATGATGCGCAGGCTCGTGATGTTCACCGTGTTTCTTTTTCATGATTTCCGGCATTTCGCGCAGTGAGGTACGAAGGTGATAAGTGATCGAGCAGTTTCTCAGCCAGGGAGTCCTGGTGGCGATGCGCGTCGGCGGTCTGATGACCTTCGCGCCTTTTTTTGCCAACGCCGCACTTCCGGCTCCAGTGAAAGCCGGACTCACGCTCGTGCTCACCGCATTGCTGCTCCCGGTTTATGTGTCAACCTCCGCGGCGGCGTCCGCCTCGGTGGCATCGTCCTCCGGCATCACCGGCTGGCTGATGATGGCCTTGAGCGAAATAGCGCTCGGCATGGTCATCGGCTTCGCCACGCAATTCGTGTTCGAGGGCATGGAACTCGCCGGCCAGATCGCCAGCTTTCAATTCGGCTTCTCGCTCGTGAATGTGATCGACCCGAACTCCCAGGTGGAAGTGACGGTGCTCTCGACGCTTCACGACCTCATCGCCATCCTCATCTTCCTGCAGCTCGGCGTGCACCGCTGGCTGCTGCGCGCCACGGCGATGAGCTTCCGCGTGATCCCTCCGGGAAGTCTGGCAACGGCGCACTTTCCCGCCGCGGGACTGATCAAAATGTCCGGCGCGATGTGGCTCATCGGCGCGGAGATCGCTTTCCCGATCGTGCTGGCGACCATGCTCACCGATCTCACCATCGGTTTCGTGGCCAAGGCCTCGCCGCAGTTTCCCGCGCTGTTCTTTGGCATCTCCCTCAAATTCCTGCTGGGGATCGCGGTGCTCTATGGATCGGTGGCTTTCTGGCCTCATCTGCTGGAGCGGTATTTCTATCACGCGCTCACGAACCTCGAATCCCTGCTCGCGTTCCATCCATGAACAGCTCACTCAAAGTGAAATGGACGACCCATGGCGGATGAGCAGCGAACAGAACGCGCCACTCCGCGCCGCCGGGAGAAGGCGCGCGAACGCGGCCAGTTGGTGCGCAGCCGCGAATTGCCGTCCGCGCTCACGCTGCTCGCCGTGGCAGCGCTTCTGCGCTGGGCCAATGGCGGCTTCCTGCCTGCGTGGAGCGGCCTTCTCAGGCATCTGCTCGCAACAGGCTCGCGCACGGATTTGGCCAGCATGGGTTCCATCCTCGATTGGACGGCGTGGGGAATCGCTCGCTGGGTGATTCCTCCCCTGGGGTTGGCCTGGGGAGTCTCGGTGATGGGATTGATCACCCAGGGCGGTTTCGTGGTCACGCCGCTGGCCTTACAGCCGAAGTGGGATCGCCTCAATCCGGTGAACAACATCTCGCGGATCTTTTCGCTCGGCTCGCTGAGCACGCTGCTGAAATCGCTCGTGCCCGTCGGCGTGCTTCTGTATCTCGCCGTAGGCATTCTTTCGCGCGACTGGTTGCAGGTAACCCACACCTCGCAGATGGGCCTTTCCGCCGCCTTGTCGTGGCTCGCGCACGTGCTCTACGAATTTGCCTGGAAGGGTGGCATGGTGCTGCTCGTTTGGGCGGGCGTCGATTACGGGCTGCAAAGAGCGAATTACGAGCGGTCCATGCGGATGAGCAAGCAGGAGATTCGCGACGAGCATCGCGACCTCGAGGGAAATCCGGCCACCAAGAGGAGGATCAAGCGCCGCTTCCGCGAAATGCGCCGCAGAAAGATGATGCGGCAGGTTGCGCGCGCCACCGTTGTGATCACCAACCCGGACGAATTCGCCGTCGCCCTTGAATACGTTCCCGCAAAGATGGCCGCGCCGCTCGTCCTCGCCAAGGGCCGCGGCGAGCTCGCGCAGAAGATCAAGCGCGAGGCGCGCTGGTACGAAGTCCCCATCATCGAGAACAAACCGCTCGCGCAGGCGCTCTATCGGACGGTCGAAGTGGGCGGAACGATTCCCGCCAAGCTGTATACGGCGGTGGCCGAAGTCCTCGCATTCATCTACCGCGCGCAGGCAAAAGCTCGGGCCGAGGCGCAGGCGAAAGCCAGACCGGAAGGGCAGGGAAGCACTGCTCCCAATCCGCACGGCGAAAATCCCGGCCCAAGCGAGACCCGGAGATAGCGACACATCATGGCCTCAGCATCCACGCCCGCGCCTGCGCCGGTAGCCTCGGCGCTAAAAGCCAGCCGGGAATGGTTCATGCCGATTGCGGCGGTGGCCATCGTGTTCGTCATGGTGGTGCCGGTACCGGCGTTCCTTCTCGATTTGCTGCTCGCGACCAGCATCACCCTGTCGGTTCTTGTTCTGCTCGGCGCGCTGCAAATTCTGCGCCCCGTGGAATTCTCCGTTTTCCCGTCCATGTTGCTGCTTCTCACGCTTTTCCGGCTGTCTTTAAACCTGGCGAGCGCACGGAGGATTTTGCTCCACGGCAACGAGGGCACGGCGGCCGCGGGCAAGGTGATCGAATCGTTCGGGCAGTTCGTGGTGGGCGGCAACTACGTGGTCGGATTCGTGCTTTTCCTCGCCTTGGTTGCCATTCAATACCTGGTCATCAATCACGGCGCGGTCCGCACCGCGGAAGTTTCCGCGCGTTTTACCCTGGACGCGCTCCCCGGCAAGCAGATGGCCATCGACGCGGATCTCAACTCCGGCCAGATCGACGAGCGCACCGCGCGCGCCCGTCGCGAACAAATCACGCGCGAAGCAGAATTCTACGGCGCGATGGACGGCGCCGCGCGTTTCAGCCAGCGCGACGCGCTCGCCACCATCCTCATCACCGCGATCAACATCGTCGCGGGCTTTCTGATCGGCGTTTTTCAGCTGGGCTTGCCGATTCAGGAGGCGCTCACCACCTTCACCATTCTCACCGTGGGCGACGGCCTGGTCACGCTGATCCCTTCGCTGCTCGTTTCGGTATCGGGCGGCATCGTGGTCACCCGCACCACTTCCGATGAGCCGCTCGGCGCCGAACTTCACAAGCAACTGCTGTCCAAGCGCCGCCCCTTGTTCATCGCTTCGGGCGTGATGCTCACGCTGACGCTCATACCCGGCCTTCCCAAGTTTTCCTTCCTCCTTTTGGCTGGCGGCGCGGCCTTTCTGGGCTACCGCACCAAGGAAACCGTGATTGTTCCTGGAAAGGAGCCGGAGGTCGAGCGCAAGCCAGGCGCGCAGGAACAGCTCGAGGGTTTGCTCAAGCTTGACGAAATCAGTGTCGAGGTGGGTTTTGGGCTCATCCCGCTCGTCGACCAGAAACAGGGCGGCCAGATGCTTCCCCGCATTCGCGCCCTCCGCCGCCACCTAGCCACCGAACTCGGCTTCATCGTGCCGGCCATTCACATCACCGACAACATGCGCCTGAAGCCGCGCGAATATGTGCTGCGTTTGCGCGGCGTCGAACTCGCGCGCGGGGAAACCTACCAGGACTGGCTGCTCGCCATCAGCTCCGAGGCCTCGCCTCCGCCGCTCGAAGGCGTCGAAACGCGCGAACCTGCCTTCGGCGTGCCAGCGCGCTGGATTCCCGCGAAGTTGCGCGATGTCGCTATCGGCGCAGGATACGCCGTCGTTGAGCAGACTTCTGTGATTGCCACGCACCTGGCCGAAATCATCCGGCGCCACGCGCACGAAGTGCTCACGCGGCAGGAAACCAAGCGCCTGCTCGACTCGCTCTCCGAAACCCATCCAAAACTCGTGGAGGAACTTGTCCCGCGCGTTCTCAGCCTCGGCGAAACGGAAAAAATCCTGCAGCAGTTGCTCCGCGAGCAGGTATCCATCCGCGATCTGGCCACCATTCTCGAAACGCTCATCGATGCGTCCGCCACCAACCGCAACCTCGTGGCCCTGGTCGAAGCCGTGCGCCAGACGCTCAGCCGCGCCCTCGTTCAGCCGCTCCTGCAGGAGGACGGCAAGCTCAAGGTGCTCGCTCTCGATCCCGCGCTCGAAGATGAGATTGCCCGGGCCTTTGAGACTACCGCCCCCGCGGGGCGATCCTCCGCGATTCAAACCACGTTTCTCCGCCGCGTGCTCGAAGGCCTTCGGCGGATCGCGGGCGATCAGTTTGCCGTCGCTTCGCCGGTGCTGCTCTGCGGGAGCCCGGCGCGCTTTCATCTGAGGCGATTGCTCGAACCTTTCGTGCCGCGCGTAGTAGTCCTCTCTCCGGCGGAAATACCCCCAGCCGTATCGGTGCAATCGCTCGGGGTCGTGCAATGACGCGGCGAGGGACAGCAGCACGGATAACGAAAACGAGAACTCGAGGAGAAAGCAAGTGACCGAGATCACGGAGAGGCCAGCTCAGGCCGTCGTGGAACTCACCGGCCCTCAGCGCGAGCAATTGCTTCTCGATCACCTTCCGCAGGTGCAATACATCGCGAGGCGCATCCACGATCGCCTGCCGCCGCAAGTGCTGCTCGAAGACCTCGTCCACGCCGGAATCCTCGGCTTGATGGACGCCGTGCGCAAATACGATCCCAGCAAGAACGTACAGCTCAAGCACTACGCGGAATTCCGCATACGCGGTGCCATCCTCGATAGCCTTCGCCAGGTGGACTGGAGTCCGCGCGCGCTCCGTCGCCAGGCGCGACGCCTCGAGCAGGCCGTTCTCGATTGCAAAGCCCGCCTCGGTCGCGACCCCACCGAGCCGGAAATCGCGGCGGAGCTCCAGATCACGCTCGAGAGCCTGCAACACCTCCTGGGTGATTTGCGCGGGTTGGATATTGGAAGCCTTCAGGCCGACGCCAACGATCCCAACGGCGACGAATTGGCCGCGCAGAATCGTCCAGCGGCGGACCAGGAGGATCCTTACCATCTGACGCTGCGCGCGGAAATGAGCGGCCTGCTGGAAAAGGCCATCGGCGAGCTTCCCGCGCGCGAGCGCCAGGTGCTCGCTCTCTACCACTTCGAAGAACTCACGATGAAGGAAGTGGGCGCGGTGCTGGGCATCGGCGAATCGCGCGTTTCCCAGATTCATACCGCGGCGGTGATCCGTCTGCGCGCGCGCCTCCGCGAACTGATCGGGAACGGTTCCAAGACCGCCCAGCCCCCCGTGCCACGCGCTCCCAGTCGAGAGTCGTCCGCAAGGGCGCCCCTGGAGGCTCGATGGAAAAGATTCTAAACCAGGAGGAGATCGACCAGCTCTTCCGTGCCGCTCGCGGCGCGGCCGTCAAAGCGCAGCCGGCAAAAAAGCGCGCCGTGCTCGAATGCGATTTTCGCCAGGCGGGCCAGCTCGGAAAAGACCAGGTGCAGCAGGTCACATTGCTGCACGAAAATTTCGCGCCCAACCTCGCCAACTCCCTCGGCGCCTACCTCCGCGTCGCCTTCCAGACAAGCCTCGCCTCCGTCGAGCAGCTCGCCTACACCGATTTCCTCGGCCGCTTGCCCGAGCAAACCTACTTCGCCACGGTGCTGCTCTCTCCCCTCGAAGAGTGGGCCTCGGTCCAGCTCGACCTCCCGCTCGTGTTCCCAATGATCGATTTGCTGCTCGGCGGCAACGGCCAGAGCCTCGCCGAAACGCGCGACCTCACCGAAATCGAAGAGCAGATCCTCGAAAGCATCGTCGCCATTCTCTGCCGCGAGCTTCAATCCACGTGGCAAACAGTTCTGCCCCTCGAATTCAAGGTCGGCCAGCGCCTGAAAAAAGCGCAGATCATGAGCCTGATGGGCCCGGCCGAGCGCGTCCTGAACCTGAGCTTCGAGATCCGCCTCACCGACGTTCGCGGCAACCTCAACGTGATTTTCCCCGGCGTCGTCTCCAACATGCTCCTGCGTAAACTTGCCCAGCAGGGCATGGTCCGCCAGCGGCGCCCTTCCGCCGACGAAGCCGCGCGCCTCCGCGAACGCCTCCTCGACGCCGAATTCACGCTTCAGCTCGACTTGCCGCACGTCCCCGTTCGCATCGGCGACATCGTCGACCTGAAACTCGGCGGCGTCCTGAGCCTGCGCCATCTCTTGAACGTCCCCATGTCCATCGCCGTAAACGGATGCGCCGCTTTCCGCGGTGTCCCGGTAAGCTGCGGCGCAAGGCGCGGCGGCCTGATTCAGGATGTGCTCCCTGCTGCCGAGATGGATGGAGAGGACCACCGGTGAGCCCCGATCTCCTCTCCCCCGCATCCAGCGCCGACGTCGAATACGCTAGCGTCTGGTCCGACTGCACCGCGCGCGTACTCGAATCCCTGCAAGGCGCGCCCGTAACCGGCACCGCCAAGCGCGCGGATTCGGAACCCGGCTCGCCCGCTGCCGAGACTTCCGCCGCAACGGAAGACCAGTCCCTGTGGCTGCGCTTCAAAGTCACCGGGCGCCTCGAAGGCGAACACGCCTTCCAAATCGCCAAGTCCGACGCCGTTCGCCTCGCGCAGCTCCTCATGTCCGAGCCCATGGACGCCTCCGTCGCTTTCGCCGACACCCACGCCGACGCAGTAAACGAAATTTTCCGCCAGTTTGCCGGCCTCGCCGCCACCTCCTGCAAATCCAAATACGGAGGGGAAGTGCAGTTTCAGCTGGAAGAGGGTTTGACTCGCCCCGACTGGACGCCCGCCTCGAGCGTCCAGGGAATTTTTGCTGCGCCTCAGGTGCCGCCCATCCAATGGCTGCTGTCCATCAGCCGCGAGCTTTACGCCGTCATCGGCGTGCTCGACGCGGCGCGCGAAGCCAGACCGGCGCAAGCAGCCCCCACCGGGCGGCCCAACTTTGGCACAACCTCACCGGCTGCTCCTCCGGACACGGCGCCCATCGCATCAGCCGAATCGAAAGCGCCCTCCGCGCCGCCCGCGATTCCGCCGCCAGCCCCTGCGGTCGCCTCTGCCTCCGCCGCGTCGCCTTCGAATCTCGACCTGCTGCTCGACATCGAACTCGACGCCAGCCTGCGCTTCGGCCAGTGCGAGATGGTGCTGCGTGAAATTCTCGAGCTTCGCCCCGGCTCGGTCGTCGAACTAAACCGCCAGATTCAGGAGCCCGCCGAGCTTCTCGTGGCCGGCCGCGTAATCGCCCGCGGAGACGTGGTCATCATCGACGGCAGCTACGGGCTCCGCATCACCGATATCGCCCAGCCCGAGCAGCGCCTGAAATCTTTGCAGACGTAGACGCAGCCCGCGCCGGTTTCGCGAATCGCGCGGCTCGCAGCGGACGCGCGAGGAGAATAGAAATCTCAAGGAGAAAAAGGTGCAGTGCGAGAATCCCCAATGTCCCTTTCGCAATCCGTTGCGAAGGGTCCTTCGGCGGCGCAATAACGAAGGCGTATTGCTCCAGGGCCGCTGGTACTGCTGCCTCGACTGCTTCGAGGACGCCATTACCGGCGTCTTCAACAGTCTCCTTCGCTTACCCGACGAGCCGCTGCCTCACCTTCATCGCGTGCCCCTGGGCCTGCTTCTTCTTGGCCGCGGAGTGATCACCGATTCGCAGCTCAAATCCGCTCTCCAGGCCCAGCGCGAAGGCGGAACGGACCGTCTCGGCAAGTGGCTTGTTCGCCTGGGCGCCGCCTCCGCGCAGGATGTTTCCGCCGCCTTGGCCGCGCAATGGGGCTGCGCCGTTTTTCCCATCGAGCGCGACCAGCATTACCGGGAATGTTCCCAGATGCTGCCGTTCGCTCTTCTCGAAGCCTCGCACATGATCCCGGTTCACTATCTGCCTTCGAGCCAGCTGCTCTTCGTCGCGTTCTCCGAGGATATCGACCACACCGCGCTTTACGCTGTCGAAAGGCTCATCGGCGGCCATACCGAGCCCTGCATCGTCAGCGAATCCGCCATGAACAGGGCCCTGGAAGAAATCCGCACCGTCTCGCGCCCCGCGGAAATTGTCTTCGAAACTCTTTGGGACGCGCCCGAAATGGCGCGCACCATCCGCGATTACGCCGTGAAGCTCAATGCCGACGAACTCATCCTGGCACGCCCGCGGCGTTTTCTCTGGGTGCGTCTCCGCGCCTCCGGGCGTTCCTGGGACCTTTTATTCCGCCTGCCCGCCGGCAAAATCGCCGAGCGGGTCGCCATGTCCCGCTAGCTTTGGCGAGTGGTCAGCTCGATCTTCCGCCACAAAAGCGCGGCCTCTCCCCGCCCCGAAATCCCTGCCATGGCCCCAAAGTTCCATCTAAAGCCCCCCTCCCCAAAGCCGATAAGACCAGCGAGGTTTCTCATGCAAGGTCAAGGCAACATCCTGGCGGACACAATGCAGCGAGATATGAGCAGTCCCGCTTTCTCTAATCATGTGCAAGGGCGCTCGGCCCAGACGCGCGTGCAACAGCCCCCCTGCGGAGCTGGCCAATCGCCGCCCTCCGATTCAACAGTTCCAGATCCGGCCGCCTCGTTAACAACCTTGCTCAACGCGGCGCCCGTGGACCTCTGCCGTGTAAGCGAGGAAATGAGAGCCCGCCCGGACCTGCAGGCCTTGCTCATGAGGCTCGCCTGCTATCTCTCGTTTTCTCCCGATACCGTGGGAACCACGATCGAGGAAGCGGTAATCGTGGTCGGGACGGACCGCCTCCGTGTCCTGGTCTATCTCTGGTCTCTGCTTCGGCAGCGGCCCGTTGCGGACGATCTGCGCGATCCCGTCGGATCGAAATCCGCCCCGGCAAAGCCCTCCAGAAAGAACTCTCGAGGCCACGCGGCCTCGCACGCGGAAATGTCCTGCCTCGCGAATTTTCTAGAATCGCTCGGCGTTGCCTCAGGCGGCCCGCGGAAGCGCCGGTCTCCCTGGGTTCCTCCCGGTTCTCAGGAAGCCGAATTTTTCGAACTCACAGATATGCTCGTCCGGGACATCGTCTCGTTTATTCCCCAGATCGAGCCTGCTTTTCGCAAACAGCATAGACCGGTCTCCGCGGCCGTGAATGGCTCCAGCGGGAGGGAATCGGAATGAGACCCATACGCGTACTGATCGTGGACGATTCCGCCGTGATGCGGAAGATTGTCGAGAGAAGCCTTCGCCAGGCGGGCATCGAGATACTCGAAGTGCTCGAGGCCGGCAACGGCGTGGAAGGCCTTGCCGCCCTCCAGCAGACCGGCGTCGATTTGATCCTGAGCGACATCAATATGCCCGCGATGGATGGCCTGGAATTTCTCCAGGGCCTGCGCTGCCTGGACAACTCTAAAAACACGCCCGTCGTAATGATCACCACCGAAGGCAGCGAATCCCGCGTGGTGGAAGCCTTGTCCGCGGGCGCCCGCGGATATATCCGCAAGCCGTTCACTCCCGATCAGGTCAAGGAGCGCGTTACGCCGCTCCTGGAAGGTGTGCGATGAACCCAGCTCTCTCTGAAAAATCGGCGGCGCGTTTCCGCCCGGACGCAACCTGGCCCACGCTGATCCACGCCGCCGCCCACGAAGTCTTTCAAATGATGGTGGGCACTGAAGTGCAGCCGGGAGATTTTCCGCCCGAGCCTCAGAAGGGCGAGGTTTCCGCCATGGTAGGCCTGGCGGGAACGCTCTGCGCCGTTTTCCGCATCCGGTGTCCCCAGGACGTAGCCGCCAGCATCGCCACGAAAATGCTCGGCGGCCAGGGCGACTCCAGTCAGGTCTGCGACGCCATGGGCGAGATCTGTAACATGGTCGCCGGCAACTTCAAAGGAAAAATCTCCGGTCTCTCCGACGGTTGCATGCTCTCGGTACCCACGGTAGTAATGGGTGGCGATTTCAACGTCTATTCCACCGGCCAGGAGCGCTTGGAAGTAACTCTAACCTACGACGGCAAACCAGTCTGGCTAACCCTGGAAATCAGCAACTAGAATCCATCAAGCCATCTAGCAAATGGAGTTCGTCAGGGCACGGCTTCAGCCGTGCCAAAAAAGCGCCGTGGACAAAGGGGTTTTAACCCCTGAGGTGGGCAAACCG
>CAZRKW010000145.1:0-10468 GCA_964600355.1 uncultured Acidobacteriaceae bacterium | reverse complement strand
GGCACAGCACCGCGTCGGCGACGCGAGCCACCTGGACCATTTCCGCCACATCGTGCACTCGAACGATGTGAGCGCCGCCCAGGATGCTCGCCGTCACTGTCGCAGCCGTGCCATAGAGCCGTTCTGTTACGGGCCGGCCGCCCAGCACGCGCCCGATGAACTTCTTGCGGGAGGTGCCGACCAGCAAGGGAAAACCCAGCTTCGAAAATTCGGGCAATCGCGCGATCAGTTCGTAATCTTGCGCATAACTTTTACCGAAACCGATGCCCGGATCAAGAACAATCTGAGACCGGGGGATTCCTGCCTTCACTGCCACGGCGACGGCGCGGCGCAGGCCGGCTGCTACATCTTTTACTACGTTTCGCGCGAAAGGCTTCTTCTGCATCGTGCGCGGCTCACCGTGCATGTGCATCAGAATCACCGGGACCTTACGGCGTGCTGCGACTTGCGCCAGCCGTGCCTCGGCGCGCAAGGCGGTAACGTCATTCACGATTTCCGCACCTGCGGCAATAGCGGCTTCGGCCACTTCGGCGCTGCTGGTATCGACGGAAATGGGGATCGCCAGCCTCCCGCGCAGCTTTTCGAGCACCGGGAGGATTCTTCGCAACTGCTCGGCGGCAGGAGCGCCTTCGGAACCGGGGCGCGTCGATTCGCCGCCGATGTCGAGGATGTCCGCGCCGGCGCTTTGCATTTCGAGCGCCCGGGCCACCGCTGCGTCGACATGATGAAAAAGGCCGCCGTCGGAGAAGCTGTCTGGCGTGACGTTGAGCACACCCATCACGAGCGTGCGTTTGCCGAGCGCGAGCGTCCGCGACGGCAGCCTTAGCCGGAAAATTTTTCGGCGAAACGTTTTCCGAGGAAACATGGGCTCGCTATTGAACCACGATTCGCGGAAAAGACTAAGGGCAATGCGGCGGAAAAGCTGTGCCTCAGGATGACTACGAAAAGCGCACGCCAGGAGAAAGACCCACCCTTGAAAAACGCAAGGGTGGGGCACCCGCAAAAAATCGCAAAGGTCACATCCTCTTAGGGAAGGAGTTCGGAGGCGGGAATTACGGAGCCGAGGGCACGTAATAGGCAGCGCGATGGCTCACGAGCGCGCCGCTCTGGCCGGCGACTTCGACGCGAAGCTGATGGCGGCCGGAAGGATTGGCGGGCGCGCCGGAAGGGCCTGGTTCAGCGGAGGGATAGAAGCCGAGCGTGTATTCGGCGCGGATTTTCGCGGCGATCTCGCGGAAGGTGTCGGCCATCGTGGGTGTTTCGCGTAGGAAATAGAGCTGGCCGCCCGCGCGGCGAACAAGCTCCGCGAGGTACAGCGTATAGGCGGGGATGCCGAGATCGCGAACGGCGCGCGAGGCGAGCGTTTCGTTCTCGTGCGTTGCGAGCCATTCCGGAGTCATCACCTTGGGGCGGTTTTCGGTGGAGACCGCGAAGAGTTGGATATCTTCCTTCGCGAGAATCTGCGCCACATCGTCGAAAGTGAGGCGATTGCCCGCTGCTGCGGCTTGCGGGGATCCGCTCGCCGCATCGAGGCGAAGGCCGAGACCGCTATCCTGGCCGTCGGTGAGCAGGACGATTGACTTGCGGCCCTTGCGTCCGGGGAAAAGATTGTCTGCGGCCAGGTAGACGGCTTCGTAGATGTGCGAGCCTCCGGTGTCGTCCAGGAGCTGGCGCGGGTCTACGCGGGCGACGGCACGACGGATGAGTTCGCGGACGTCGGAAAACGGGAGCTGCAGATAGGTGTGAGCCGAGAAGTCGATCACGGCTGCCTGATCGAGCGGCGCTAGCGCTCCTACCAGAGCGTCGGCGGCCTTCTGCATCGCTTCGGAATCGCGCAGGACGCTGGGGCTGGCGTCGATCACCATGGCGACGCTGGCGGGCTGAGAGGAGGCGTCGAAGTAGGAGATTTTCTGCTCGGCGCCATTGTCGAAAATGCGGAAATCGTCGGCGGTGAGGCCGGGGACGGATTCGCCTTCGGGCGTCGCGACGCTGCAGGTGACCGCGACCATTTGCGTGACCACTTGAATCGCTGAGGGAGGCGTTTGTTCAGCGCCTCCGGCTATCGCGCTGACTCCGGATGGCACGGCGCGGAGTTCGCCCGTGGAGGGGTCGCGCGTCCAGACAATGCCACTGTCGAGCACGCGGGGGTGCGGGAGCTTCGATTTCTTGTGGGATTGAGGGAGCGCGCCCCACGACAGGGCGCTGGCTATCAAAGCCAGGGAGAAGATGAATGCGAGTTTCCGGTTGCGAAGCGAGGGCTTCGGAACAGTCGGGGACGCAAAGGAGGCGCGGTGCACGAGTCTGGTGAAACGAAGAGGGATTCTTCGGGCAGCAGAGCGGCCCTCAGAATGACTGCTCAAAAGATTTAGAAGCCAAACAAAAACAGTCACCCAAACGGCCGCAGCCATCCAAACGAGGGCGCTCATTCTGAGAGGATATGACTTTTTGATCTCTCGCGAAAAGCTACGCTTTCCGCGGGCATTCTGAGCAAGGCAAAGACTATCTCTTCGACGTAGCCGTAGCAGTTGCCATCGCCATTGCCATCGCCGTTTCTTAGCCGTAGCCGCTGTGGTAGACGTTAACGTAGACGTTGCCGTAGACGTTCGCAGTCATTCTAGCGCAGCGAAGGATCCCTCCGTCGTCACAGTTGCCGTCGTGGTTACCTTTGTCTTTGTAGTTGTCTTGGCCGTTGCGGGTGCCCCACCCTTCGATTTTAAGGGTGGGTCTTTCTTTCGATTTTGCCAGCCTTTATCCTCGCCTCGCTCGCCCGGGATCGCAACAAAAGATGCATGTAGAACCGCAGCATCCGTGCGATGCCTTGTCCTGCCGTTGCAGTTCATTGTTATCCCTCACCCATACCCGCCAAGCGCGGATGGGTGAGGGACCTGTCAAAACTTCGGCGCGCCCGAGCATCGCCCCCCGGGACCGCCAATGTCTCGATTGGCGTTTTTTGTCCCGCCTCGGCGCCGCGGTCCGCCTAGCCTCGCACAGAGCAAAGCGAAGGCCCCGCCTTCACGCGCTCCCCATCACAGCAGCCCCCCTTTACCACGACAACTACACCCTTACAATTCACCCCGCCCGTGCTAATGTGGGCTGCAGAGCAGCATTACAGGAACAGAGAAAAGATGAAAAAAGCACCGCTCGTGACTCGACACACTAGGACGAACGGAAACACAGCTATCTCCTTGAAAACAAAGAAACGCACACCCGCTCACTCGACACTCTTAGCACTGCCGGCGCGCCGGCCTTTTTCTACCCGCGCCTTGCCTTTTCTGCTTCTTCCTGTGCTCGCGTTCGCGCTTCTGCTCGCCAGCCGAAGTCAGTCCGCCAATGCCGCCCCATCCCGCATCGCCCGGCAGGACAGCAGCTACGACGTAACCCTCGGCCGCGGCTACCGCTTCGAGCGGGGCGGCTGGACCTACGTCCACCTCGAAGGCGCCCCGCACGATATCGGCGTCCAGCACGGCTACCTGATGGCTCCCGAAATCGCCGATTTCTATGGCGTAGTGCGCCTGGAAATGACCCACAACACCTCCCGCAGCTGGGAGTTCTTCCGCCGCGCTGGCCGCGAAATGCTCTGGCCCAAGATCGACGCCGAGTATCAACAGGAACTCCAGGGCATCACCGACGGCTTGAATCAGCATGGATTAAAGCTTGATCTGTGGGACGTAGTCGCGATGAACGCCTTCGCCGAGCTGCCCGACTACTACGTCCCCTGGCTCAACGAGCAGACTAAACAGGCAAACGCCGCGCATCCCGCCGACCGTCCCGTCTACGGCCATTGCAGCGCCTTCGTCGCCACAGGAAGCTGGACCAAGGACCATCGCATCGTGATGGGCCACAACAATTGGACCTCTTACGTGGAAGGTTCCCGCTGGCGCGTCGTCTTCGATATCGTGCCGCGCACAGGCTACCGCGTGCTGATGGACGGCCTGCCCGGCATCATCGCCAGCGACGACGACTTCGGCGTCAATACCGGCGGACTCATGATCACCGAGACCACCATTGCCCGCTTCCACGGCTGGGACCCGAACGGCAAGCCCGAATTCGTCCGCGCGCGCAAGGCCATGCAGTATGCCGGCTCGATCGACGATTTCACGAAGATCATGCTCGACGGAAATAACGGCGGCTATGCCAACGACTGGCTGCTCGCCGACCGCAAGACGGGCGAGATCGCCCGTTTCGAACTCGGACTGCGCCACACCAAGCTCTGGCGCACCACCGACGGCTATTTCGCCGGGTCCAATTTCCCCAGCGATCCCGACGTCATCAAGGACGACACGACATTCAATCCCGATAACGCGTCCAGTTCGCCCAACGCCCGCCACGTCCGGTGGGATCAGCTGATCAACGAGAACAAGGGCAAGATCGACACCAACCTCGCGGAAGTTTTTCTCTCCGACCACTACGACGCCTTCACCAAGCAAACCGGCCCGAATCTGCGCACCCTCTGCGGCCACGGCGAATCGTCCTCCGAAGGCGAGCCCGCCTGGGATGTAAAACCTTACGATCCTTCCGGCGCCGTCCAGGGCAAAGTGATCGACTCCCGCATGGCCGAAGCCATGACCTTTACCGGACGCATCGGCCATCCTTGCGGCACCGATTTCGACGCCGCGAAATTCCTGAGCGCGCACCACGATTATTCCTGGGAATCGCCGATCATGGAGGATATGGACACCGGCCCCTGGACGCAATTCCGCATCGGCGAGCACGCCGCTCCTCTCGCAGCCGCGCCAGCCTCCACGTCCGGCGGGAAATAGAGCGCTAGTTGCAGCGGATTATTGAATTACGCGTGGAACGAAAACTCGTCAGAATCTGAAGATGATTTCGGCTTGGAAGAGAAACGAAGCTACCGGGTGGCGGCCGGCGGGTCGATCGGGGAAACGGCCGGGCTGGCAGAAGCGGCATAGGTGCCGGAATGGCTGGCGTCCTTGTCGACGAAGTAGTTCCGCTGGTAGAGATTGTGGTACATGCGGCCGGCGATTTCAGAGGCGTGCGGGCCACTGATGATGCGCGCGCCGCCGTGGAGCAGCACGACGATCACAATTCGGGGATTGGCCTGATCGGCATACGAGGCAAACCAACCGAGGCGTCCGCCGACGCCTTCGTCGTTGCACGTGCCGGTCTTGCCGAGCGCCTGTTCGCCATAGGGATCGTAGCTGCGCTTGGCGGTGCCGTAGAGAACCGCCGCGAGCATGCCCTCGCGAATATCGGGAATCAGAGGGCGAATATCGAACTGTTCGCGAACGCGCGGCTCGAAGTTCTGCCGGTCGGCGTCACTGCGCGGGTACTGAAGGTAGTACTGCGTGCCGCCATTGGCGAGCAATGAAACGAGAGACGCGAGCTGAAACGGAGTGATACGGATGCTCGCTCCAAAACTCGACATGCGCGCCACGCCGCCGAAAAACGGAGGCGACGACGGCACCGATCCCGGCTGCTCTTCGGGAATGTTGTACCCCACGCGCTGTCCCAGACCGAACATGCGATCGTATTTCACGACCCGGTCAAACCCGAGTTGCGTTCCAACGGACTCGAAGAAATTGTTGTTGGAGTGCGCCATGGCCTCGGTGAGGTCCATGTAACGGCGGCGCCCTACCTGCAGCATGGTGTCGCGCGTGATGACCCCTTCGGAAAGTCCGGCGATGGCAATGAATGGCTTGATGGTGGAGCACGGCTCGAAACCGGCGGAAAACGCCATCTTCTGGTTCACGATGGCGAGCACGCGGCCGTTGGTCGGATCCACGGCCACCACAGATCCATTTTCGCGGCCCAGCGCATCGAGCGCCGCCTGGCGGATCAGCGGATCGTCGTTGGTGGCGTTGTCATCCCTGCCGGGATCGGAGCCGCCGAAAAAAGGAATGTGGAAACGGTGTTTGGCGGGCTTCTTGGAACTGCGCGTAGCGCGATTCGGACGCGGCTTGGCGGAGGTGCCAATGGCCGTGGCGGCGAACACCGAGCCAAGGAAAAGACACAAAAGCAAAATTGTCGATCGGAAAGCTGGGACTCGGTGCATATCCACTTTGCGCGGGTTGGCCTGAAGCAACCACCCTGCTGCTGTTTTTTGTGAGCCGGGAGCAAGTTTAAGTAAATGTGACATATGTATGCAACTGAAAATAGCGGTGTTCGTCCTTGCCCAGCAATAGGAAGGTAGTGCAGGTGGCCATTGGGGCAGGATTTGGGCGGATTCTATTGTTTCATTCTGGAATTCTGCCTTGAGATTGCGTCGTAACGAGACGCGGCGGCGGACGCCCCGGACGCGAAACGGGTCGGATGAGCCGGTGCGATGCCTGCCGTCTATGGGATGGGCGGGTGTACAATCGGCCTCGTTTGGAAGCCTGTGGGGATCGCTCATTGGGAAGGAGTGCAAGCGATGACCAATCGAAGTGTGCTTGCGAGTCTGGTGCTGGGCGCCGTGGCGCTTTCAGGAGCATCGCTATTGAAGACTCGGGCCGGGCAACGAGCGCTCGACGAAGTGAGCGTCAACAGCGACGATATCGGCGGTGTGGTCACCAGTTCGAAGGGTCCCGAGGCGGGCGTGTGGGTGATTGCCGAGACGAAGGAATTGCCAACCACCTACCGAAAAATTGTGGTGACCGACGATGCCGGCCGCTACATGCTGCCCGATCTTCCCAGGGCGCATTACAAGGTCTGGGTGCGCGGCTACGGACTCGTCGACTCGCCCAAGGTTGACGCCGCGCCGGGGAAAACGCTGGCGCTGAGTGCAGTCACAGCCCCGTCAGCCATGGCTGCGGCGCAATACTACCCCGGCGACTATTGGTACTCGCTGCTGAAAATCCCGCCCGGGAGCGCCTTCCCGCTGAAGACGCGGACCGCCGGCGGCAAGGATTCGCAGATCACGCAGGCACAGTACCTCTTTCAGCTGAAGAGGGGCTGCGAAGTCTGTCATCAGATGGGAAACAAAGCGACGCGCGATCTTGAGCCGAGCCTGGGTACTTTCGATTCGCCGGCGCTCGCATGGGAGCGGAGGCTGATGTCCGGCCAGGTGGGCCCGGAGATGACGCAGGCGCTCAACGAGTTCGGGCACGACCGCGGCCTCGCGATGTTCGCGGACTGGACCAATCGAATTTCGGCGGGCGAGGTGCCGCCCGCGCCACCGCGTCCGCAAGGCGTCGAGCGCAACATCGTAATCACAATGTGGGATTTCGATACCGACCGATCGTTCGTCCATGACGTGGTCAGCACGGATTCCCGCAACCCCACGCAGAACGCTTACGGGCCGATCTTTGGCACGGAGTTTTCGGCTGCCGCGGTCACTATCGTCGATCCCGTGAAGAACACTACTTCGATGATCAAGATTCCGTTGCACAAGGAGAGTGACCGCAAGCTGCTCAAGCCATGGTCTCCGCCGGCCGTGGGAGCACCCTCGCCCTATTGGGGCAGCGAGATTGTGTGGGACGATCCCGTAAATCCCGCCGCGCCGCAATTCGACAGCAAGGGCCGCCTGTGGTTCCACACGCAGACGCGCGCGGACCTGCCCGGCTACTGCACGGAAGGCTCGTCGAACCCCTTTGCCAAGAATTTCCCTGCGCCCACAGGATCGGTTGCCAAGGGTGCCGGTGTCTACGATCCTAAAACGGGCAAATTCGAACTCGTCGACACGTGCCTCTCCTCGGGCCACATGGCCTTTGCGAATGACGACGACCAGACGCTCTATTTCGGCAATGCAGGCGTCGGAGGCGTTGGCGCGATCGGCTGGATCAAGACTCGCGTCTGGGATGAGACGCACGACGCGGAGAAGTCGCAGGGCTGGTGCCCCGCGATCCTCGATTACAACGGCGACGGGAAGACCGGCCCGTACACGAAGCTGGATCAGCCAGCCGATTCGAAGCTCGACAGGGTAGCGGAAGAAGCCACCGGCTCTTACGGAATCGCGGTGAATCCCGTGGATGGCAGCGTGTGGTACGCGGGCGGTCACCTCACCAAAGAAACCGCCGTTCCCGGCACGATCGTACGGGTGACAATCGGCGCGAATCCGCCGGCAACCTGCAAGACCGAAGTCTATCAGCCTCCCTTTGACAATCCGAAACGCCCCGGCGTGGAGGCATTTACAACGCTGGGAATCGCGGTGGATACCAACGGCGTGGTGTGGGCAGCGCTCGGCGGCAGCAACGATCTTGCCAGCTTTGACCGACGCAAGTGCAAAGGTCCGCTCAACGGGCCCACGGCAACCGGGCAGCAATGTCCCGAAGGCTGGGCCCTCTACCCTGTGCCGGGACCAAAATTCGAGGGAACCAACATCCTGGCGGACTCGTTCTATCATAATTGGGTGGACCGCTACGATACGTTCGGCCTCGGCAACAACGTGCCGATCGTGAACGGAACCGGCTCCGACTCGCTGATCGCGTTTGTGCCGGACACAAAGAAGTTTGTTACACTGCGTGTACCGTATCCGCTCGATTTTTATACCCGCCGCGTCGACGGCCGCATTGACGATCCCAAGGCCGGATGGAAGGGGCGCGGTCTTTGGGCGGGCAACGAGGAAAGAGTTATCTGGCATCTGGAAGGTGGGAAAGGGATGACGAGCTCCGTCGCGCACTTTCAGCTGCGTCCCGACCCCCTCGCCAAGTGAGCCATCAATCGAGAGCGAGAAAAATGAAGATATCGAACGCCTGCCGGCCCATCCTGTCTACTTTTCTGCTGCTTTTTCTAGGAGCAATGGGCCGCCCTGCATTCGCTCAGGTGGATTTGTCCGGGCAGTGGGGCCAGAAGATGCACGAGGACGAGCCCGAGCGCGTGCCCGGCCCCGAGATTGGCGACTACACCGCCATGCCGATCAATGACGCCGCGCGCGTCCGGGCTGACGCGTGGGACGCCCAGAAGTGGGAGATGGTCGAGCACGAGTGCGATCCTCATCCGGCGGACTATGCCCCGCGCGGCCCCGGAGACATGCGCATCTGGTCGGAAATAGACCCCTTCACGCAGGGAGTAATCGCGTGGCATATGCAGTTGCGGTTCATGCTGCCCCTGCGGACGATCTACATGGATGGACGCCCCGAGCCATCCGAGAACTCTCCCCACACCTGGCAGGGCTTCTCCAAGGGCGAGTGGGAAGGCGACATGCTGAAGGTGACCACGACTCATCTGAAAGAAGGATGGGTGCGGCGTAACGGCCTTCCGCGCAGCGAACACGGCACCCTCACCGAATACTTCATTCGCCACGGGGATTTCTTCACGCTGGTTTCGGATGTGGAAGATCCCGTCTATCTGACCGAGCCTTTCGTTCGCACGTCCAACTGGATACTGGATCTGGGCAAGCGCTTCCTGCCCAACGTGTGCATTCCCAGCGTCGAAGTGCCGCATCCGAAAGGCTATGTCGCCTATCACCTGCCCGGGCAGAATCCGTGGCTCACGGAATTTGCGTCGCGGTATGGCATACCGGTTGAGGCGTCTCGCGGCGGCGCGGAAACGACGTATCCCGAGTACCAGGACAAGCTGGCGAAGATGCCGCCGCCTCCCCCGCTCCCTCACAGCAAAGACGCGAAATAAGGTCACGCAGCACTGAATGAACGAGGCGAGCGCCTTTTGGCACTTCGCGCTCCGCGTCCTGATCGGCAATCCTTCCCGCATGGCCCGCCCTGGCGCGCGGCTTCCCTCCCTCCGCGATGTTCTTGACATTTATCAGGGGTTTTTGATAGCTTTTCGGTGCTGCTTTACGGCAGCGCTTATCCAGAGTGGCTGAGGGGACAGGCCCGCTGACGCCACAGCAACCTGGCTGCAATTGCCAAGGTGCTAATTCCTGCCCAGTGGGGAGAGATAAGATCCTCAGTTGACCGGGACCCGGTCATTGAAGATTCAACTCCCAAACTGAAGTCAAACGGCCTCCTGCAACCGGAGCGATTTGCGCCGGATGCCGGTCGTCCAATTTAGCGCATCCAGGCCCCAAGGTTCTGCTTAATTCGCAGGCCCGCAGGCGCGGAGCGCACAAAAGGGAGTAACACCATGAGATTTGCCACAAAGACCATCCACGCGGGCCAGCCTTCGGAACCCGAAACCGGCGCGCTTGTCGCTCCGATCTTCCAAACGTCTACTTACGAGCAGGAAGCCCCCGGGCAGGACAAAGGCTTCAGCTACTCGCGCACAAACAACCCCACGCGGCAGCGCCTCGAAGAAGTTCTGGCGGCTCTCGAAGGCGTCCCGTATGCGGCGGCTTTCGCTTCAGGACTCGCGGCGGAAAACGCGATCCTGCAGGCATACCTTCGGCCGGGCGACGAAATCATCATCCCGCTGGACGTTTATGGCGGCACGTACCGCATCCTGAACAAGGTGTATCAGCCGTTCGGGATCGTGATCCGGCAGATCGACACGAGCGACCTGAAAGCGGTGGAAGCGACGATCAGCAAAAAGACCCGCCTCGTCTGGATCGAGTCACCCACCAATCCGCGGCTGCAGATAAACGACATCGCGGAGATCAGCAAACTGTCCCACGCGAGCAATGCGCTCGTCGTTG
>CAZRKW010000144.1:0-10540 GCA_964600355.1 uncultured Acidobacteriaceae bacterium | reverse complement strand
CTCTCGCCGGCAGCGGCGAACTCGCCAGCTTCGACCGCAGCAAGTGCAAGGTGCTAAACGGACCCACGGCCACCGGCCAGCACTGTCCCGAAGGATGGACGATCTATCCGGTGCCCGGCCCCATGTTCAAAGGAACCGACGCCCGCGTGGACTGGCACTACGTCAATTGGGTGGATCGCTACAATACCCTGGGTCTCGGCCCGGACATTTCCGTGGTCCTGGGCACCTGCTCCGATTCGTTGCAGATCTACAAACCGGATACGAAGCAGTGGTTTACCATACGCGTGCCCTATCCGATGGGCCTCTACACCCGCGATATCGACGGCCGCATCGATGATCCGAAAGCAGGATGGAAAGGCCGCGGGCTATGGGCCGCCACGGAGACTCGCGTCATCTGGCACGTGGAAGGGGGAAAGGGGCAGACGCCGCAGATGGTGCACTTCCAGCTTCGCCCGGATCCACTCGCGCGATAGGGGTAACAGCCGGTACGCGCAAATTTTTGGGCCAAGTTTGCTCTTGACAACCATTGCCCGAGGGACTAACAGGTCTTCTCGGAAGAGGATTCGTGTAAAGGGGGACCCATGTTGCACAAAAAATCAGTCATCGTTTCTCTACTCGCTCTGGCAGGGGCGAGCTTTGTCCTGGCCCTGGCAATCGCTGGCGCAGACGCCCGGTCGGACGCTCGCTCGGAAGCCGGCATAGCGGCCGCGCAAGCCGCCGCCAATCTTGTGAAGGTGGATGCCGATAACATCGGCGGGATCGTCACGAGTTCGAAGGGGCCGGAAGCCGGGGTGTGGGTGATCGCGGAAACCACCGACACGCCGACGAAGTTCCGCAAGATCGTGGTGACCGATGAGCGCGGCCGCTATCTGCTCCCCGATTTGCCGGTGGCGAATTACAAGGTGTGGGTCAGAGGATACGGCTTGGTGGATTCGAAGCCGGTGGAAAGCACCCCAGGAAAGCGGCTGGCGTTAACAGCGGTGATCGCGCCCAACGCGAAGGCGGCGGCGCAGTACTATCCGGCTGATTATTGGTACTCGCTGGTCAACGTGCCCTCGAAAGAAAACTTTCCGGGCACCGGCCCGCAGGGAAATGGCATCGCCGTCACCATGAAGACGCAGGCAGACTGGCTGCAGCAGATGAAGACGGGCTGCGAGGTGTGTCATCAGCTCGGCGACAAGGCCACGCGCGAACTCGAGCCGTCCCTCGGGCAATTCGATTCACCGGCGCTTGCGTGGGACCACCGTGTTCAGGTCGGGCAAAACGGCGCCAGCATGAGTACCACGATGAATAGTTTCGGCCGCGACCGCGCCCTCGCGATGTATGCCGATTGGACCAACCGGATCGCCGCTGGCGAGTTGCCGCCGGCGCCGCCGCGGCCGCAAGGAGTCGAGCGCAACGTGGTGCTTACCCTGTGGGAGTGGGGCGGGCCCGCAAGCTTTGTCCATGACGAGCTTTCCACGGACTGGCGGCATCCCACTGCCAACGCCAACGGCCCCATCTATGGCGCGGACTGGGGCAATGACGGTTTCTTGATGGTCGATCCGGTCAAGAACGCTGCATCGGAAACAAGAGTGCCTGTGGCCGATCCGAGCCTCCCGTCGAGCACTCCGCAGAGTATGCAGCAGCCCTCGCCATACTGGGGCGATCAGCTGTATTGGTACGATCCCGCCGACCCGGCGGCCATGGCGATGGACAGCAAGGGCCGCGTTTGGATTTCGGCCAGAAGCCGCAAAGACGACAGCCAGCCGGCGTATTGCAAGGAAGGCTCCGATAATCCCTACGCGAAAAATCTTCCGCTCAACGTCAGCTTCCGCCAGTTGGCCGTCTACGATCCCAAAACGAAAACATTCAAGCTCGTGAACACGTGCTTTGAAGCGCATCACGTGGTGTTCGCGGACGATAAAGACGAGACCGTGTACGTCGACGGCATCCGCACCGGCACGATTGGCTGGGTGAAAACGCGCGTGCTGGATGAGACCGGGGACGAGCAGGCCGCTCAAGGCTGGTGCGGCGGCTACTTCGATATCAATGGCAACGGCAAATTCGATGAGGGCATCGACAAGAAGATCAACATGCGGGGAGTCTACAGCGTAGCCCCGAATCCGATCGATGGCAGCGTGTGGGGTGCGCGGGCGGGCGTTCCCGGCCAGATGTTCCGTATCGATCCGAAGACCTGCGCAACGGAAGTCTACGAACCACCCTTCCAGAATCCGAAATATCCAAAAGTAATGGCCTTCTCGCCGCGTGGGATCGACATCGACAGCAAGGGCATCGTCTGGTCCGCGCTGGGCAGCGGCCACATGGCCAGCTTCGATCGCAGCAAGTGCGCCGTGCTGACCGGAGAGGCAGCAACCGACGGGCAGCATTGCCCGGAAGGATGGACGTTGTATCCCTCGCCGGGGCCGCGATTCAAGAGCGGGGTCACCGACAACATCGCCGTGGATCATCACTATTATAACTGGGTGGATAAATTCAACACGCTGGGGCTGGGCAACGATATACCGGTAGCCGATGGAACTGGCTCAGACTCTCTGCTCGCGCTGATACCCAGCACGGGAAAGTGGGTCGTGCTGCGGGTGCCCTATCCCATGGGATTCTATCAGCGCGGAATGGACGGCCGAATCGACGACCCCAACGCCGGATGGAAAGGCCGTGGTATGTATGCAGATTACGGCCCGAATGCCATATGGCACAGCGAGGGCGGCAAAGGGACAAAGGGCAACGTGGTGAAGTTCCAGTTGCGGCCCAACCCACTCGCGAAGTAAGCCCGCGTATCGCGTAGATGAAACGATGTCACCGATTGAATCTGGTCTAAATGGACGCTGCTGAGAGGAAAGTCCGAATGCAAAAACGCGTGGTCTTTCGGTTCCTGATTCTGTTTTTTCTGATCTGCGCCGCTTTCGGCCGCATTGCAGTTGTTCGGCTCGACGCCATGCCCATGGGAAAGACTGTCCCCGCGGCGGCCGGCGATGTAGCGGTGGGCTCTGACGACATCGGGGGCGTGGTTACCAGTTCGCACGGCGTCGAGGCGGGCGTATGGGTGATTGCGGAGACAAAGGATTTTCAGACCAAGCTGCGCAAAATCGTCGTCACTGATGATCAGGGCAGGTTCCTCCTGCCCGAACTCCCCAAGGCCAATTACAAGGTCTGGGTGCGCGGCTATGGCCTCGTGGATTCAACTCCTGTCGAGTCAGCGCCGGGAAAGACTTTGGCTCTCCACGCCGTGATCGCCCCCACTCCCGTTGACGGCGCTCAATACTACCCGCCGAACTACTGGCTCTCCTTGCTCAAGATTCCTCCGAAGGGCGCTTTTCCCATGCCGGCTCCCGGGGCCAATAGCGTGAATTACGGCACGCACAATGAGATTCCCACGCAGGCGCATTACATCGATTTGGTGAAGTCCGGCTGCCAGGCCTGCCACCAGATGGGCACCAAAATCACGCGGGAAATGCCGAAGAACCTCGGCACGTTTCCCTCCGTCACCGCTGCCTGGGACCGGCGGATACGCTCCGGCCAAATCGGCAGTGGAATGGTCGGCACCATGAGCCAGTTTGGTTATGACCGTGGCATAGCGATGTTTGCCGATTGGACTTCCCGCATCACCGCGGGCGAAGTTCCGCCCATGCCTCCGCGGCCGCAGGGGCTCGAACGCAACGTGGTCCTCACTCTTTGGGATTTGGGCGCGCCGGAATCTTTCTTTCATGGCCTGGTCACCACCTATAAATGGAATCCCCGCGTGAACGCGAACGGCCCCGCTTTCGAGGCCGATTGGGAAAGGGGCAACCTGGTTTTCGTCGACCCGCAGGAAAATTCCGCCAGCACCATCCGGCTCCCGCTGCGCAACGAAGCCGACCGAAAATCCATGCCCCCCTGGTCGGAGCAGAAGATCACCGCGCCATCTCCCTATTGGGGCAATGATTTGGTGTGGAAGGAAGATGTCGTGAATCCGGCCAACACCCAGATGGACAGCAAAGGCCGCCTCTGGATCAACATGCAGAATCGCAAACCGGAAGCGCCCGATTTCTGCAAGTCGAGTTCCGGAAACGTGTTTGCGAAAACCTGGGAGGAAGGAAATACCAAAAACGCGGATGTGGAACGCATTGATCTGGACCTGCGTCAGAGCGCGGGCCGCGTCCTGAAGCCCTGGGAGAATCCTCCCGGTTGGGGCGTGGACATCTACGATCCCAAGACGGAAAAAATTACAGCTGTGGACCTCTGCTTCGGCCAGAGCCACGCTGCCGTCGCCAATGACAAGGACGAAACCGTTTATTTCTCCCTCCGCCGCGGCGGACTCGGCTGGTTCAAGACGCGCGTGTGGGACGAGACGCACGATGCCGCAAAAGCGCAGGGCTGGTGCGCTCCCGTAATTGACTACAACGGTGACGGAAAAACAGGGCCGTTTACAATGCTCAATCAGCCTCCCGATCCAAAGCTGGATCGCATCGGCACGCCCGACGGCTACGGCATTTCCGTGAGTCCAGCGGACGGAAGCGTCTGGTACGCAGGCCCCTTCCCTCTGCCGGGCAGAATCGTCCGGGCGGTAACTGGCTCCAATCCGCCTGCCACCTGTGCCACGGAAGTCTACGAACCTCCCTTCAACAATCCAAAGTTTCCGGGCGAAATGCATTACGCCTCGCACGGCATCGACATCGATACCAACGGCGTGGTGTGGACGGCGCTGGCCGGGAGCAGCGAACTCGCCAGCTTTGACCGCCGCAAATGCAAGGTGCTGAACGGGCCCACGGCTACCGGCCAGCATTGTACGGAAGGCTGGACGATTTATCCCATCCCCGGCCCGGTGTTCAAGGGAACCGATATCCGTACGGATTGGCATTACCTGAATTGGGTCGATCGTTACAACACCCTGGGCCTCGGCAATAACGTTTCGGTTGTGCTCGGCACGGACTCCGATTCCTTAAAGGTTTTCAAGCCGGATACAAAAGAGTGGCTCACGTTCCGCGTCCCGTATCCGATGGGCTTTTACACGCGAGACATGGACGGCCGCATCGACGATCCCAAGACAGGCTGGAAAGGCCGCGGGCTTTGGGCCTCCACCGAGACGCGGGTCATCTGGCACGCGGAGGGCGGCAAAGGCCAAACGCCGCAAATGGTGCACTTCCAGTTGCGACCGGATCCGCTGGCCAAGTGAGGCATTCGCTAAAGCGGACGTGGAAGCGAATGTTGAAGAGTACGTTGAAGCCTAAGTACTAAGATAGCTCGCGACGAGGCAAGGTCTGGTTATGTCCATTCGACCGTGGTTTGCGCTGCGCACAACATCCGTCATTCTCTTGGCTATTTTTGTATTTCTTCCGATGTGCACTTTCGCCCAAGTCGATCTCTCCGGCGGGTGGGACACTATCCGGCACGAGGATGGGCCCGAGCGCGGAATGGGTCCGGAGATCGGTGATTACACGGGCATCCCTCTCAACGCAGAGGCGCGATCCAGAGCCGATAGCTGGGATGCGGAGAAATGGACGCAGCCGGAACACGAATGCGAGCCTCACCCCGCGGATTACGGCGCGCGTGGCGGCGGCAGCATGAGGATCTGGGCGGATGCCAATCCCGTCACGCTGGAGGTTACGGCGTGGCACACGCAGATGATGTGGATGCAGCCCCTGCGCACGATCTATATGGATCATCGCCCGCACCCCGCCGACGATGCCGCCCATACTTGGCAGGGCTTCTCAACAGGCGAGTGGGTACAGGACATGTTGAAGGTGACCACGACCCATCTGAAAGAGGGATGGATTCGTCGCAACGGAATTCCGCGCGGCGATAAAGCCACGCTCATCGAGTACTTCATCCGCCATGGCAATTATCTGACGGTGATCACCATCGTGAACGACCCGGTGTACCTCACCGAACCCTTCATTCGCACCTCCGATTGGCTCGAGGACGTGGGCTATAAAACCAGGCCCTCCACGTGCATTCCGTCTGTCGAGATCGAACATCCCAAGGGCTGGGTCGCGTTTCATCTGCCGGGAGAAAATCCCTTCCTCGACGAGTATTCGCAAACGTATGGAATCCCGGAAGAGGCCGTTCGCGGTGGCGCTGAGACGATGTATCCGGAATACCTCGAAAAACTGAAACGAATGCCGGTTCCTCCGAAGAAGACAACAGACCGGGACAAACAATGACCGAGAAGTCGTCGGCCGTGTCCCGGGCCATGCGTTCAGTGTTTTTCCTTCCTGTGGTCGCCCTGCTGCTGGCCTCCAGCGTGCGGGCCCAGGAGAAAAAAAGCCCTGGCGACTTGCATATTCAACACGTGCAAGGCCGCGTCTACATGATTTCGGGAGCGGGCGGAAACGTGACTGTGCAAGTCGGCGACAATGCCGTCACCGTGGTAGACACCGGAACGCCGGAGATGGCGGAGAAGGTTCTCGCAGCCATCCGGACGCTGTCCAGCAATCCCGTCGCCTTCATTATCGACACCTCGATCGACCAGGATCACCTGGGAGGCAATTCCGTCCTCGCCAAGGCCGGCAACAAAGAGCTGGCCGGCGCAGCGGGCGATAGGACAGGCGACATTCTCGGCCAAACGCGCGAGGGCGCATCGATTGTCGCCTATATCGCCGTCCTCAATCACATGACGCAGGCCGGTGGGAGCCGCATCAAATTCCCGGAGTCCAGTTGGCCGACCGACACCTACGACACCGGCAACTGGAAGATCTTTAACGACGAGCCTATCGTGATCTATCACGCCCCTGCGGCGCACACCGACGGCGATAGCTTCGTTTTCTTCCGCAGGTCGGACGTGGTCAGCACCGGGGAGCTTTTCGTGCCCTCGCGCTATCCGGTGATTGACGAGCAGCAGGGCGGCACCATCGACGGAATCATCGATGCGTTGAGCACCATGATCGACGACGTTCTGGTCCCCAGGGAGAACGAAGAGGGCGGCACATACGTGATTCCGGGGCAGGGAAGGCTCTGCGATCGCACCGACGTGTCCAATTACCGCGACATGCTGGCAATCGTCCGCGGGCGTGTCGCCAGTTTAGTCGGCAAGGGCAAGACTCTGGACGAAGTGAAAGCCGCGGAACCAACCTTTGGCTTCGACGGACTCTACGGCGCTCAGACCGGTCCTTGGACCACCGATCAGTTCATAGAAGCCGTGTATCGCAACCTCACGCGGGACAAGCATCCTAAATGACGAAGATGAAGAGAATCATCGCCGCCGCACTCGTGTTGGGGATCATCGGAGCTACGCCTGGTTTGCTCGACCGCCAAAGCCTTGCTTCCGCCGCGCCTCAGACCGGCAAGGACTCCGCCGTAATTGACCTCACCGGCTACTGGGTCTCCATTGTTGACGAAGACTGGCGCTGGCGCATGGTCACACCCGCGAAAGGCGATTACGCCAGCATTCCCCTCAACGCCGAAGGCAAGAAGGCAGCGGACAGCTGGGACCTTGCCAAGGATGATGCCGAAGGAAATCAATGCCGGCCATACGGCGCAGCCGCCCTCATGCGCTTGCCCACCAGGCTGCACGTCGCCTGGAAGGACGATAACACCCTGCAAATCGACACCGACGCCGGTACGCAGAGCCGCCTGCTGCACTTCGACGGGCCCAAGTGGAAGGGCGGGGAACCAACTTGGCAGGGAGATTCGTTCGCCGCGTGGGAGAAACAAAGCATCGGCAATGGATACGGGCCGCGTTCGGGCGGGCCCGTGCCGGGAAAAGGCGGCACTTTGCACGTTGTCACCATGCACATGCGCCCCGGCTACTATCGCAAGAACGGAGTGCCCTACAGCCAGGATGCCATTTTGACCGAGTATTTCAACCGCGTTGACATGGCAACAGGCGCGGGACCCGGCGAGGGCAACGGCGACGGCGAGGGCAGCCGTTCCTACCTGATCGTTCTCACGGTAGTGCACGATCCGAAATATCTCCGGGAAGATTTCATCACCAGCGAGCAGTTTTTGCGCGAGCCCGACGGCGCGAAGTGGCATCCCACTCCATGCAGCACGGAAAGACCGTCTCGTTAAAATCGCTTCGCAGATTGATCCGCTCGCATGCGTTCGCAAGGAGGCAGGTAATGACCGTGCGCAGAAACGTCGCCATTCTTTTTCTCGTCTGCGTTGCGGCCGGGCTCGCGGGCGCCAGGATTCACGACCGCAATGCCATGAAAACTGCCGACGCAGGTGCAGCGCAGCTTCCTCACGACGTGTACCCGGATTCGCGCGACCGCCTGCCTCTGCCGAAGCGCGGCGATATGGACGACTACGGCAAGAAAGTTGTAGACGCATTGCCGGCAGGAACCCAGCTGCCCGCCAGTGTTCATTCCATCCGTCTCTATAGCCCCGTAGCCAGATCCCTGGAAGAAGCCGATCGATACCTCAACTTTGAATCAGGCTTGCCGGATCCCGTCGTCGAAGTCGCAATTCTTGTGACGGCGCGCGAGGCGGACTCCCAGTTTGAATGGACGCAGAACGAGCCGCACGCCCGCGATCCGCGCAATCCACACCATCTCGACCCGGAGATTATCGACACCATCAAATACGACAAGCCTGTTGTCGGACTCGGCGAAAAGGAAACCGCCATCATCGCGCTCGGCCGCGAAATGTTTGGCCGCAAGCGCGTGTCCTCCGAAACGTTCGCGAAGGTCCTGCGTCTGTTTGGCCGCCGCGGCACCGTCGACCTGGTCGAGTTGATGACGAATTACTCCGCAGCCGCAGCCGAGCTGATCGCCTTCGACCAGCAGCTAAAAGAAGGGCAGTCGCCTCTGCTTCCTCCCCGCCAAAAGCGCTAAACGACAAAAATAGCGGATTGACAAAATAGCAGATTACTCTTGACAAGATGCGGCGAAAGAGCTAAATCCTCCCATCAATACACGAAACGCCAACATATCAGGTGGAGTTCAGGGACCAATCAGAGGTTTAGCTGGTAGTTCCATATGTGGGGCCAAGCAATAGGTTCACGCCTGGAAGCCGCAATTTCCAGGAAATGGGAGATAGCTATGACCGAGTCTCGTCGTTGGGCGTTTGGTGTCGTTCTGTTTGCACTGGCGTGTCTTCTTCTTATTCCCTCTCCTTCGCTCTGGGCGCAGTCCGCTTCCACCGGTGCGTTAGCAGGAACTGTGACCGACGCCACAGGCGCCGTCGTGCCCAACGTTACCGTAACGGCCACCAACACTGACACCGGGCAGGTGCGCACCGGCGCCACCTCGGCGGATGGTTCCTACAAGTTTGCCTTGCTGTCTCCCGGCACCTATCGCGTCAAGTTTGAAGCTGCCGGGTTTAAGGCATCAGAGGTTCCTTCGGTCACTGTGGTTGTGACGGAAACGGGAGTTTTAGACGGGCACCTGGAAGTGGGCACTCAGACGGAACAAGTGACCGTGGAGGGCCAAACCGAGACGATCCAGACCTCGAACGCGACCCTGGGCACCGTAATGAGCTCGCAGACCGTCAGCGGTCTTCCCCTGACCACTCGCAATTACACAAACTTAATTGGCTTGTCTGCCGGGGCCAACAGCAGCGTCTTTAACGCTACCGCGCTTGGAAAGGGCCTGCAGGACGTGGCCGTCAACGGCGCTCCAGCGACCTCGAACAATTTCCAGATGGACGGGGCGAGCATCGTGAATTCTCAGGCCCCGGGGAACGCCGGAGATACAAACGGCTTCGTGGGTTTCGGCATCCCGAATCCGGATGCGCTACAGGAGTTCAAGATCCAGACGTCGCAGTATGACGCCGGTTACGGACGCGGCGCGGGTGCCAACGTAAACGTGGTCACCAAGTCCGGAACCAACGCCATCCACGGCACCGCCTTTGAATTCTTCCGCAACACCGTTCTCAACGCGGAAGACTTCTTCGCCAAGTATTCCGGAACCCCGCGCGGAGTATTGAATCAGAACCAGTGGGGCGGCGTAATAGGCGGCCCCATCATCAAGGACAAATTTTTCTTTTTCACTTCTTTTCAAGACACCGCACAGAAGAACGGGCTCGATCCGAAGGGCTTTTCCACGGGTGTGACTTTGCCTCCGATTCCAACCGGTCCCCGCGAGAACACCGCGGCTTTCCAGGCGGCACTGGGCGCGGCAATCTGCCCGGCGAATCATGGCAATGGCGCCAAATACGAGGCGGCGACCGCGGGCAGCCCGAGCCTGAATAGCGTGCAGGTTGCTTGCAATGGATCGAACATCAATCCCGTCGCCATCAACATCCTGCAGCTCAAAAATCCCGACGGCACCTATTACATTCCCAGCTCGACCAACGGAGGCTTCCAGCCAACCACCTACAGTATCCCAGCTATTTTTCACGAGTATCAGATCATGGGGAACTTCGATTACGTGCTCAACAGCAAGAATACGATATCGACGCGTTATTTCTACGCCACCTACCCGACGACATTTGCGTTCGTGTGTACCACCGCGGGCGGCGGGTGCGTTCCGGACAGCGGCGCGCACACCAACTTTCTCAACCAGGACATGGTATTCAAGCTTACCTCGATCGCAACCAACAACCTGGTGAACGAGGCCCGAGCTTCGATTCAGCGCAACATCATAAATGCCTCGATTACGACTCCGTTCACGAATACGCAGGT
>CAZRKW010000143.1:0-10557 GCA_964600355.1 uncultured Acidobacteriaceae bacterium | reverse complement strand
CCGCCGGAAACCACAAAGCTCACCGGCGTTCCCGCCGCCTCCGAAGTTCCCGCCGTCAGGCTCTGGCTAATTACCACACCCGCGGCCACCGAGGGGCTTGCCGCTGTGGTTACGGCGCCCACTGTAAGGCCCGCATTCACGATAGCTGCCGAAGCCGCCGCCTGCGTATCGCCCACGATGGCGGGAACTGCCGGACCCGTCGAGAGCACGAAGCCCACCGGAGAACCAATCGCGATGTTGGTGGTCCCCGCCGTCAGGCTCTGGCTGCTCACCTCACCCGAAGGCACGGTTGCGCTGGGGGCCATTGTCACCGTTCCGGTCGTGAGGCCGGCAGCCAAAAGCGCTGACGACGCCGCACTCTGCGTATCGCCCAAAATGCTGGGCACCGTCGGGCCTGTCGATACCACAAAGCTCACGGGAGAACCATTCGCGATGTTGGTGGTCCCCGACGTTGGATTCTGGCTGATCACCTCGCCCAAAGGCACGGTGGTGCTGGTGGCCATCCCGACCGTTCCGGTTGTGAGGCCGCCCGCCGAAAGCGCTGACGCCGCCGCGCTCTGCGTATCCCCCAGAATACTCGGCACCGTCGGCCCCGTCGAAATCACGAAGCTCACCGCAGACCCAACCGCCACGTTGGTAGTCCCGGCGATCGGATTCTGGCTGCTCACCTCATTCAAAGGCACCGTAGCGCTGGATGCCGTCGTCACCGCTCCGGTCGTCAGCCCCGCGGTCATCAGGGCGGCCGACGCCACAGTCTGCGTATCGCCCAAAATGCTCGGCACCGTCGGCCCCGTTGACACCACCAGATTCACCGTGGAACCCACCATCACCGTGGTAGTAGCCACGGGATTCTCGCTGATGACAATTCCCGGCGCGATCGTAGTGGAGGTTTGCGGCGTGCTGCTGACCAAAAGGCCAACGCCCGTGATCGCCGATGTGGCTGCGCTCTGCGTGTCCCCAACCACGCCCGGCACCATCACCGTCGGCGCCATATTGGTGAGCATGAAATTCACGGTCAGCGGACCCGCTGCGCTCGCCGATACGTTGTAGGGTCCCCCCCCTGTGGCGTTCGCCGTAAACGTCGTGGCCGAGGCAACGCCATTGGCTCCCGTGTTTGCCTGAGTTGTGTTCGTGGTGTTGACGAAGGTGCCGCTCGGGCCCGTAGCGGGCGCGGTAAACGTCACCGTCACTCCCGGCACCGGATCGTTGCTGGAATCTTCGACCGTCACCGAAAGGATGGTCGTGAAAGCCGCTCCCGTCATCGCGGTCTGGTTGTTGCCGGCGTTCACAAGCATCTGAGTCGCGGGCCCATATACGAGCAGCGAGGCCGCGCTGCTGGTCGTACCGGCTCCGCCGTTGGTCGACGAAATGATGCCGGTTGTGTTCGAAACCGTGCCCTGCGTCGTGCCGGTCACGTTGAGTGAGATAGTGCAAGAGGCGCCGGCTGAAATCGTTCCGCTGCCGAGAGAAAGCGAAGTACTGGTGGCCGTGGCCCCCATCACTGACCCGCCACAATTGTTAACCAGGCCAGGGGTGCTTGCCACTTGGAGACCGCCCGTGAATGTGTCGCTGAAAGCCACGCCGCTGAGTATCGTCCCTGAATTGGGGTTGTGCAGAGTGAACGTCAGCGTCGTTGTGCCGTTGAGCGGGATGCTGCTGGCCGTGAATTGCTTCATGATCGTGGGCGGAGCGACAACCGTGACCGTGTCGCTGCACGTATTGTTGCTCTCGTTGCTCTCGATCACGTTGTTGTTGGGATCGACCTGGCAGACTCCGTCTGTCGGGTTGGCATAAGAGCCGGCTGCGGTGGCCGTGGCGGTGACCGACACTCCGAAGACGCCGCCTGTGCCGATCGTGACGCTGGCGCCGCTGGCGGTACACGTCAGCACACTGCTGGCGACGCCGCAACTGATGTTTCCGCTATTCGTGATGCTGGAAAACGTTCCGGCAGTCACGTTCATGTAGGAAATGTTGGCGGCGGGCAAGGAGTCGGAGAAGATTGTCTGGCCCGATGCAAAGACGGCGGGCGCGCTTGTGGCGCTGTTGCTGTTTGCCACCGTCACCGTCCAGGTCCAGGAGGGCGCGCTCAACGGAACGCTTCCGCTCACGTTGTCCCGCTTCGTGGCCGTGAGGTCGGGGCAGAGCGCGGTGAAATCTACCGAGGGGGTTGCGTTGTCCAACGTGGCGCTCGCGCTGCTATTCGCGCAGGTGGAACCGTTGGTGAACGTAGCGGCCGCGTTACCGGTCGGCTGGATCGTCGTGTCGGCCCCGGAAATCGAGCCGTTGGTCCCGTTGAATGCGATCGGCAAGCCGAGAAGCGCGCCCAGATCGCTGGTGCCGATCGTGTTATTACCCGAGTCTTTGAGCACGGTTGCGGTCAGATGAGCGGTACCGCCACTGAGCAGGTTGGTGGCGTCCGCGGACAAGCCCAGCACCAGCCAGAGAATATGCGTCTCCGAGCCGCCGTTGGTGCCCTCCACATTGTCGCAACCGGTGGCGAGGGAAGGCCCGGGGTTGGCGTTGCAGCCCCACCAGTTGCCGTTGGCGGTGGCTGACGATGCCGGATTACCGCCCGAAGCGCCCTGATTGCTCACCACGCCCGTGCCGAGAACGCCGGTGCTGCCGCCGACTTTATTGCCCACGATGCGGTTGTAGAGCAGGGTCGCGGCTGCGCCAGGTCCGTCTTGGAAAACGCCGCCTCCGCCGTTCGCCGCGGTAGCATTGTTGCCGGTGATCGTGGAGTGTTTGATTGTGGTTCCCGCGGTACTCGCGGTCAAGCAGCCACTCATCGACGCTGGCCCGCACGCATGAGTATAGACGCCGCCCCCCCAGCGGCCGGCGCTGTTGCCTTGCAAGGTACTGGTGTCGACTGAAATCGGCGCCAGTGTGTAAATGCCGCCGCCATCCAGGCTCGCGGTGTTCCCCGATATCGTGCTGCCGGTGATCGTTATTGCGTAGGGGTTGTAGTTTCCGCCGACGCTGATCAGCCCTCCGCCCACGCTATCGGCAGTTCCCGCATTCGAAGCTGTGTTGCTGGAGATCGTTGTCGCGCTCATGCCCACGGGAGTGGTTCCACCATCGGGCGTGTATCCCGAGAAGATGCCTCCGCCCTGGGCACCCGTGCCGCTGGCTAATGACTCAGCCTTGTTGGTCGAAATCGTGCTGCCCGAAACGGTGGCGCCACCGACTTCAGAATTGCTGTTCGTAAGAAATAGCCCCGCGCCGGCGCCGTCTGTTGCGGTGTTGTCGTGGATATTGCAGTTGGTGACGCTCAGAGTTCCCGTGCCGTCTGCTTCCCAGTCGATGCCCGCGCCGAATCCGTCGCCTGTTCCGCTGTCGGTGTAGTACGGGGCCGCGTTCTTGCCGTAGCGGATTTCGAGGTTGCTAAAGCTGGTCGCAAACGCGGTGTCGAAATTCGGATTCACCGAGAAAACCTTATCAATGCCGTTAGTGTTGCTCGTCCCGGCCTGGATGATGCTGGCGGGCACGCCGCCTGCCCCGGTCGCTCCGACGATGCTCACGCCCTCCAGAATGTCCAGCCGGCCGGTTGTTGCGTCGTGATTGCTCACGCCTCCCACTAGGGGAATCGTCAGCGTGTAGGTTCCGGCCGGCACCATGATCGTGTCGGTTCCGGCGGTCGAGTTGGCTTTGATCACCGCCTCGCGCAGGCTGCAATCGTTCGCGACGCCGTTGCAATAACCGGCCACCGTGGCCGGAACCGTGGAAACCGCCGGATCATCGGTGCGGTTGACGGTGTAGGTCGGGTCGGGCAGCGGCATCATAACCGTCGGCGTCACCTGGCCGTCGCTCAGAACCACCATTCCCGGCCGTCCATCCACGTTCACTCGCATCGGGAGCACGGCCACGAGCGAGCCGGGGGCATTTACGGAAATGGCCGCATGGGCTCCGGCGGAGCCGGCTGCCGGCGAAATCGTTCCGGAAGCGCCGCTCTGCCAGGAATGCGAAAGGATATGAATCCGGCGCGAAGACGAGTCCATTACGGCGACATCCTGTGCGGTACTGCTGGAGACGTATGTCTGCACGATGGATGTTTGCGAAGCCGCCCCGCTCGATACCGGACCAACTCCCGGCATGTCTTCCGCGACTTGCCAGCCCTTGGAGGCTGCCTGGGCGGCGGCCAGGCTCTGCGCCAGCGGATCGGGCAGTCCCTGCAAGAGCGCCTGCCTACGGGTTTCTCCATCGTTCAAAACTTTCGTTCGATTGGCGCGTGCTTCAGCCGGAGTGAAGGGCCGCGTGTCGAGCGTGCCGGAGGCCGCGATGTGGACCGAGCCATCGGGCGAGAGCAGCGCCATCTGCGTGCGGCCGTCGCGGCTGTTGATAAACTTGCCCAGGGCGATTCCGGAAGTGGAAAAGGGCAGCGATACCGTTTCCAACTGCGCCGATGTTCCCTGCGCGGCGCCGGTGACCACGCCCGCTGGCACGTCGCCGCCGTGAAGAATGAAAACATTGCCGCCCGCCACGATGGCGAGATCGCCGAACGGGTCTCCCTCCAGATTGCCGAAGGCCAACGCGGTTGCCGGCTGCGTCAGCGGATACGTGGCGACTTCCGTGAGGGCCCCCGCCTGCGCGCGAAAGATCGCAACCTGCGGCCCCTGCGCCGTCGCGATTCCCACGGCGACGTCAAGAGACGGCTGCGACGCCCCGATGTGGCCGCTTGCCAGTGCTGTCAGCGAGCCCGCGAGCGCCACACTCTGTGGAGCCGCAAAATTTCCTTGTCCGTCCCCCGCCAGCAGATACAAGGCGTTGCCGCCGCGCGCCCCGACCAGGATGTCGGGATGGCCGTCGCCATTGAAATCGCCGGCCGCCAGAAAGTCCGGCGATACCGGCACGTCGATTGCCTGCGCTGCGGGAAGGAAGGGCGACGGGAAACGGCTCTCGGCGATGGCCTGCCACGACGCCTGGCTTTGCGGCGCGAAGGCGTCAATATTCCCGGTGTGCAGGCTCACCACCCCGCCGGTGGCCGAGGAATAGCCGACAACGAGGTCCGCAATGCCGTCGCCATTGAAGTCGGCGGTGGCCATCGACAATGGCTTGACCTGCTTTTGCCGCAAAGCGAGTTGGGCGCGCGGGGTTCCGGAATACACAGCGGAGACGGACCGGCCCGAGTCCATGAAGGCGTCCGAACCGCCGCCCGCAGTTCCTTGCGGAGGTTTCGGAAGTGCGCTCGGCCGGGGTGTCGCGTGCGGATGAGCGGCGGGCTGCCTGCCGTTGCCACTCACGGTCAACGCTGCGAGAAAAAACGCGAGAGCGGCGCAAGCGCCAAATAATGCCTGTCGCGCTGGCTTCGAGCGTCGGATTGCAAGGCTGGGTGCGGAATTCGCTCGGTTCATATGCTCGCTCCTGTAGTGACTTCTGCGCTCTTCCAACACACTTCGGGCCCGGCAATGCAAAGAATCCTCAAGCGGCAATTTCAGTAAGCGGCCCTGTGACGGGACGCAGAGGCACTCAAGCGGGGAGAGGACAAGCTATGCGAAAGCTTCCGCTTTGTCCAGCTAAAAATGTACTTTATGACTAACTAATCTGTCGTGTACTAACGCGCGGATATACATTCGTTTCTCGTCCAGTCCGCTTGCAGACGGCTGTAGCGCGACTACGAGCGCGCCGGATATATTCCTTGCATGGCGATCACAAAGTTCATCACGACATAGGGCGACATGTTGTTATGCGGCAGTCCTCCTCCCACCGAGGAGAGTGCTGCTCCGCTCATCGCTGCGTTCGGAGCATTCGTTGAATACGCCTGCTCCGCCGCGGGCTGGCCGTGCCCGCCACCGGGGGGCTTGGCCCACGCATTATTCGTGGGGCTGGGCAGACTGCCTGCCGTGGTGGAGAACTGCGCGCCATGGGTATGGGCGGGCAGTTGGGACGAGAGGAGAGTCACGGTTTGCTCGCCGCCCGTCTGGCCAACGACGTAGGGGCTCAATCCCGGCCCCTGGCCGCCGCCCGCATGGATGGGCACGCTTCCCTGCAGATTGGGAAGCCCGAAGGTGCTTTTGCCATCGCCCCCATAGTTGGTGCCAAGCAGCGAGAACAATGCCGTGTTTTGGCTGATGGGGAGAATCTGCCCGTTGCACAAGGCCCACCCTAACGGCGCGAAATTGAAACCAACGATCCGAATCTCAGCTACGAACGGGTCTGACATGGTTCTCTAACTCCTTCAATTTTGCGACGGGAAGATTCCCGTCAATGCGATCACAAAATTAAGCACCAGAAATGGCTGGCGGTTCTCGTGCCCCTGCCCTCCACCCGCGCTTGCCAGGACGGAGGGATTCATCGTCGTATTGCTGGTAGCGCTGTACAGGCTATGGGGGGACTGGCCCGAAACAACCCCCTGGGCCCAAACCGTCGTGGCGCCAGGCGCCGCATTGCCAGCCGCATCGTACCCTTTGGCCGGGTGCGTGTGCCCCGGGGTCTCCGTCAGAGAGAGCGTGTGGGAATTCTCGCCTCCAACCTGCCCGATCACAAAAGTCGATCCCTGGTGAATCGGTGCATTTCCCTGCAGGTTGGGAAGGGCAAAATTTGTCTGCCCGTTCCCGCCGTAGGTTGTTCCGAGCAGCGAGAACAGCGCCGCGTTCTGTTGTATCGACAGCAACTGCCCGTTGCAAAATGCCCAGCCCTTGGGGGGATAATTAAAGCTGACGATTCTAATTTCGCCTAGAAACTGTTCAGACATCCGCTCTCCTCATCCCCGGATTCGCTCCGCTACCCCAGCAACGTCGGCGTTCGCTGTAACCACTGGCAATCATGTCTGCGATGGGAAGATTCCATAAAGGGAAATAATAAAATTGATCGCAAGATACGGCATCAGGTTATCGTGAGGCTGGCTGCCGCCGGCTGTGCCGATCGCTGCCGAAGACAGCGGTGCATTCGCCGATGCCGCAAACAGGTTGGCGGCTGAATCCTGCGCCCAGAACGCATTCGACAAGCTCACCTGGCCCCCGGCTCCCGACTGCGCCGAAACCACGTGGGTGTGCGCCGGGATTTGGTTCACCGTGAGCGTCACATTTTCAACCCCGCCATTCTGTCCCAGAACATAACTTTGAGGACCGCCCGTGTGTACGGGCATGCGGCCCCGCAGATCAGGCAGGGCGAACGTCTGTACCCCGTCCCCACCGTATGTAGTCCCGATCAGGTCGAACAAGACGGAATTGTCCGAAATCGCCAGCAACGTGCCATCGCAGAACGACCATCCGTTGGGCGCAAAGTTCCCCCCGAACATTCTGATTTCGCCGACGTAAGGATTACTCACGAGCACTCCCCCTGGAAATAAGGAAAAGACGCGTACAGGTGGAGTCGCAAGTTACGCGGTTCCCACTAATGCTGTCAAGTTAATTAATGTTTACATGCTTGGCAAAACCGATGGTACTGTAAGTACTAATCACACGGAAGCACGCGGGTGGGAGCCTCTGCTGAAGCGAAAGTGAATCGCTCCTGAAATTGCCGATTGACTTCAAGGCGCATAAGCCCGATGCTGCTCGGAACCTTGGGCAGGAGACTACTTCATGAATGTGACTCGCCGGAATGTTCTGACACTCGGAGCTTTAACGGCCGCCTCGGCGGCTGTGCCGTTCAACATATTCGCTGGGGTCCCCGCTCCGCAGGCCGCTTCTTCCTTGCCGGGCAAAGACGAGCATGAAAATCTCTCTCGAATGACGGCGGAGACTTTCAAGCCCTGGGTAGGAAGCGTGTTCGACGTTTATTCGGATTCTTCAGGCTCGGCGCTGGTGATTCTGGATGAGGTTCAGGATCCGCCCGCCTTTTCGAAACCAGGGAAGGGCTCGGGAGCAGCGAAAAAAACAGCGCTGCAAGCCCTGAGCGATTCGAAGACGAAGGTATTCGCTCTGCGCTTCAAAAGCCTTTCCGGGGATCCTCTATCGCAGGGCACTTATGTTTTCCGGAATGGAGCGCTGGGGCGCTTTGCTCTCTTCGTGGTTCCTTCCGGCGACGGCGCGGATCCGATGTATTACACCGCTCTGGTCAACCGCCTCATTCAGTAGGCTCCACAATGTCCAGAGTGTCCTGCGGCGAAGCGCCCGGCGGCACGTTTCCGTCGCCTGCGGAAATCGGCTTCCATACCATGAATGCCGTAAGAGGATCCACTTTCGTCGCGTGGAATCCCATGCGCTCGAAGAGCGGCAACGAAGGATTGTACGTTTCCATGGACATCGTCACGGGAACGCTCGCGGCCTGAGCTTCCTTGAGCACTTCTTCCACCACGAGCGACCCTATGCCCGCTCTCCGGTTTTCGGGAAGAACCGCAACATCCATGATTCGAAACTCGGTTTCCAGTTGCGCCAGGTAGAGCCGCCCAACGGGCTCTCCATCGAGCAGGATCACTTCGAATCGGGCGCCCGGATAATGGCTCGTATAATGCCGGTGCTGCGCGTCGAACTGCATCCGGATGAACGCCTGCTTCTGCGCGTCATCCCAGGGAACCAGATTCATCTCTTGTGCGCGCGTGGCGGCATACACGCGCAGCAGGAGCGGTTCATCCTCCGCGCCGGCGGCGCGCAAGCTTACTCGATCGCGCAGGTCCGGCGTGGCGCTACTCGGCGCGCTCATCGCGCCTTTTCCCGAACGCGATTAAACACTGCCTGATAGCGCATGCCTTCGGCGTCCGGCCCGATGGGCACAAGAAACAGCGGAAAGGCTCCCATCTGATCATGATCGAGAGCAAACGTACCCTGGCCCAGATTCGTCTCCCTCGGCCCGTGGAAGAACAGGGAGAACTGCTCTTGCGTTGGCGTGGAGAGCCCTTCCGCAACCTCATAAAGCTGCAACTCGGCAATCCCGCTATCCGGAAGGCTCGCGCGGAACGTTGTGTTCAATTGGGCGGCAAACATATCCTGGGTCAGCTTTTCAAGCATCTCTCACGTCCCGTGCGATACGCAGAAATCGAAGCGTTCTTCGGCATCCGAGGGATCGCCGGAAAAACAACACGTCTGCGTTTGTTTGCCTGGCTCCGTAATTTTCGCCGTGTGGTCATTCGCTGGGAATACTAAAACTTTATTGCTCGTTACATTTACCTCGTAGTAGCATTGCTTTCGATTCTGTCGCCGCATTCTTCATTATGGAGGTAGTCTTCTCTTCTGCTACTATCTCGGATAAACAAAGGCCAGCGGGAAAAGGCTCTAAAACATGGCGAATCATCTATGCCGCGAATATTCTAGCAATTGGGATCTCAATTGCCTATATGGTCTTCCGTGCACATCACACTCGCACGAGTGGTCTAAGTGCTCCGATGGTTGAAATGCCGCTGTTCATCAAGCAGGCCCAGGGTCTTACAGAGTCGCCCTACGCTGCCCTTTATCGTTCCGAGGTCCTAATTGGCGATGGTAAAATCGATGCGGCGATACCAATACTCAGTTCTATCGCAAGAGATCCTCAGGACCGCGCTCACAGAGCGAGGCAACACTCGTACTTGGGGTAGTACAAGCCTCCTTAACGGATCACGAGGCAAATGCCGTCGATACATTGACGTATTTTATATCGCAATTCCAGAATGAGCCCGGAGTCGACAGCGCTCGGTATCATCTCGCTTTGCTTTATCTCGGGCGAGCCGTGGCCAGCGCGCAGCGTGACTACGACAGCAATTTCGCGAAGCTCCGCCAGGCGATGGCCAACAACCGAAAGAGCCAGATGGATCTGGTGCGTTACAAAGAGTTGGTCGATAAGGACGAAATCGCCAAGTCGGAATACGACCAGTACGTGGCCAACTCCGGTTCGGGAGATGCGTTCGTCGAAGCGGCCCAATTTGCGGCCGATTCTTCGTCTAAAATGGTCGAGGAGCGCAAAGCGCAACTCCTGGAGCAGCGAAGCAAACTTTCCCAGGACGAGGCCAATAATCCCCGGAACATAGCCATTCAGAAAGCAAATGTGGCCTCACGCAATGCGGACGTGGACGCCGCGAAAGCCCAGTTGGATACCGCGCTGCTCAACCTGAGCTACTGCCATATCGTCTCTCCGGTCGACGGCATCGCCAGCCAGCGGAGCACGGAAATCGGAGGAAGGGTTGCGGTGGGGCAGCAGCTCATCGTCGTGGTTCAAACGGCCAACGTTTGGACCACCGCGAACTTCAAGGAGACGCAACTGCGGAAGATGCACGTCGGCCAGCGCGTGACTATCGAAGTGGATTCACTGGATGAATCGTTTCATGGCGAGGTCGAGAACATGCCGGCCGCCACGGGAGACAAGTCGAGCCTGTTTCCTCCGGAAAATGCGACGGGGAACTACGTCAAGATCGTGCAACGGCTTCCCGTGCGGATCCGCTTCGACCCGAATCAGAAGGATTTCGATAAGTTGCGCCCGGGCATGTCCGTGGACCCGAAGGTCCACCTGGATTGAAGAAATCGGATGCGGGAGAAGCGAATGATCCTGGTAGCGGTGGCACAATTCAATTAGCGTGACCGTGAGGTATCTCTCGGGAGTGTCCCAATAATGAATCAACCGTTGCCGCCCTCGAATCCTCAGGGGACCGACTCGGGAATGCTTGAACGTCTCCAATGTGACTCATTCGATTATTTTCGGCATGAAGTCAAC
>CAZRKW010000142.1:0-10608 GCA_964600355.1 uncultured Acidobacteriaceae bacterium | reverse complement strand
GCGCTTCTGGCGGTCCGGACGCACAAGCCATGCTCCTGCAGGATTTCCTCCTCAAGCTGCAGGACCGCCTCTTCGCCGTCGAGCACCAGCACTTTGCCGACGACGCTTTCTCCCGAGGATGCGGTCTGCTCGGGGTGCGGCGATGAAGTGGCAGCGACCAAAGGAAGCAGGATAGTGAACGCGGCGCCGCGGGGCGAATTGCGAGCCTCGATCTCGCCGCCGTGCTCTTTGATGATGCCGTAGCAAATGCTCAGGCCCAAGCCGGTTCCCTTCCCCACCGGCTTGGTGGTGTAGAAAGGATCAAAGACCCGCTGAGGGTTCTTGATCGGGGGGCCGTTATTGGTGAATTCGACGCACAGACGATCGCCAAGGCGCTGGGTGCGAATCCAGATCTCACCCCCGCCCGCGTTTTCAGAGACCGCATCTACCGCGTTGTTCAAGATGTTCAGGAACACCTGCTGGAGCTGGTGGAAATCCGCGCCGGTGGTGGGCAGCCGGGGATCGAATTGCCGGTGGAGCGTGATATTGGCGGACTTCATGTCGTAGCCGCGCAGGATCAGCGTGTCTTCGAGGATCTGGTTGAGGTCCACGGGGGTGCGTTCCGGGCGATGCTGGCGGGCGAAGCTCAGCAGACTCTGGACGATGTGATGCGTCCGCTGGGCCTGCTTGTAGAGCTTTTCTAGATAGTCCGCGCCGCGAGGGCTGGTGAACTCCTGCGACTGAAGAAGCTGGCTGTAACCGAGAACCGCGGTGAGCGGGTTGTTGAGTTCGTGGGCGACTCCGGCCACGAGCTGGCCGACTGCGGCCATCTTTTCGCTTTGCAGCAACTGCTCCTGCGTCTGGCGCAAGGTTTCGTAGGCTTCACGCGTTTCTTCGAGCAGGAGAGATTTGTCGATGGTGGTGGCGAACTGGTTTCCGATTGCACCGAGTAAGTTGAGCTCGGCTGGCGAAAATTCCCGCGGCTGCCGGCAGCCAAGGAATAGAAGGCCCATGATGCGGTCTTTGGCCCACAACACGGAAATTTGCGAGGCAACAATCCCTTCGTGAGTCTGAAGCGTCCGGAAATCCTCCGGAAGCTCCGGGGCGGTTCCGGGAATAAGGGTGGCATGAGACTCGCGTATTTGCCTGAGCAACGCGCCGGCGGACGGGATAGAGGCAAAACTGCGGGATTCGGCGAATTTGCACCCTACGGCTCCGGATAGCCGCAGGACGTCTTCGGGTTCGTCAAGGCGATACACAGCCCCGGCGTCGGCGCTGAAAAGTTCCGCGACTTTGCCAAGGGCCTGGGCGAGGCCGTCATCGAGGGTGAGCGATTGCCGGAGGAGGTCGCCAATGGCATTGAGCGCGAGCAGCTCTTCGTTGCGGCGGCGGATTTCCGTTTCCGCCTGCTTGCGTTCGGTGATGTCGAGAAGAAACCCCTGATACGCGACGGAGGAGCCTGCTGCGTCCTGAGTGCAAAAGGCGGAAAGGTGAGCCGTGCGAATCTCGCCGTCGCGACGGCGGAACTGAAATTCAAAATCCCTGACCTCGCCGAATTCATCGAGCCGCGCAATCCAACGGCGGCGGTCCGCGATATTCAGATAGAAATTTTCGGGGGCGTAGGTCTGAATTAGTTCGGCGCGATCTTCATAGCCAAACAGGCGCGTCAGCGCATCGTTACAATCCAGCAGGCGGCCCTGGGGACTGACTATGAAAACTCCTTCCTGGGCCTTTTCGAAGAGATTGCGGAACTTGTTCTCGGCGAGGCGCCTGCTCGTGAAATCCTTCAGAACGTGGATGGTGCCGAGGCGCCCGTCTTCGGTGCCGTGGAGGGTGGAATTCGTCGCCAGAAAATATCCGCCGAACGTGGGATCGATCTCCTTGGCTTTTCCGGCGACGCCTTCGCAATAGGGACAGCGGATCCAATGAGCCGCGCCGCGGGTCAACACTTCGCGAACATACTTGCCGACGACGGTGACCGGCTCGATGTCAACGCTGGCGGCGAAGGCGCGGTTGGTCCTCAATATGCGGCCTTCGTTGGAATGGACGAAGATCAAGTCGTCGATCGAATCAAAGGTGTCGCGCCATTGCGTCCGGGAGACCGCGGCGCTTTCGAAAAGGGCGATGTTCTGGACGGTCAAGCCGAGGAGATTGGATACGTTGACGAGAAAATCTTTCTCGTCGTGGTCAAACTTGCGCGGAATTTTCGATCCGATGGCCAGCAAGCCGAGCGGCGCGTCCTTTCCCGGCACGAGCACGAGAACCCCGGCGACGAGCTTTTCCGGGCCCAGGCAATCGAGCAATCCGGGATTTTCGCGGACGCTTCCGGAAGCGAGCTGCGATGAGCCGCGAAACATGTCGCGAACCCAGGGTTCGTGGGGCGAAACGCGCGCATATTGTTCGCGGTATTCCTCGCTGAAACCGACCGACGCGGCAATTTCGAGAGCGGGAGCGTCGGAGGAATCGTCGAGCAGAAAGACGATGCCGTGGCTGGCGTTCAGGCTTTCGACGAGATGGCGCAGGATTCCGTCGAGCGCTTTTTCAACGCGCAAAGATTGAGTGGCTTGCGCGGTGATCAGAGCGAGGCGCCGCAGCCTCTCGTTGAGATCTTCGTTGCGCGCCCGGTCGGCCTCCAGGGCGAGGACGGCCATGGCAATGCCCGCCGTCAACGTAAGAACCCCCTGCAGGGCCACGCGGAACAGAAAAAGGGGCTGCCCAACCCAAATGGGCCGGTCCAAACCATGGAGACCGGAAAGCAGCAACGCACACGCAAGGAGTTTCCAGCCGAATCCCCGATGCCGGGATTGCGAGCGCCATAGGATCCACCCTGCCGCCACGAAAAGGCCGGACTCCAGGAGGGCTTTTCCCCACTGGAGGAGTGTCGACTGGTTCGCAAGGTCGAGCGCCAGCAATCCGCCGGATAGCGCAGCGCCGGAATACAATACGTACTTGAGATGCTTGCGCCATCCGGCGCACTCAAAGGCCGCTGCCAGGAAGAAAGCTCCGCAGGCAATCGCCCAGGGATACACGGTGGGGTTGTTGCCGGAAACGCCGTGAAGGCGCGACACGATCTTGGATATCTGCAGAATGAAGAAGAAGGACCATCCGGTGATCCAGTAGCGGAAGAATCGGGTGGGGAGGGCGGTGGTGAGTAAGGAATAAATGACGAGCAGGATGAGTGCGGCGGCGCCTTCGAAGAAAGCGGTGGCTAAGAGAACCGTGTTGGAATCGTATGCCATCGGAGCAGCAGTTCGTATTACCGGCAAAACTCTTTAGACACAGCTACTTCCGAGACGTCCACTGGCTAGTTAATGGGCTGGAAGCCCGCTTGGAAACACTATAGCGTACGTGTCAGATAGAACAACGAAGCGCTTGCTGCGTGTGTGTCCTCTCTAATAATGGTTGGATAATAGGGCCATGGTGGACGCAGAAAAAATACTCGTCGTAGACGATGAAGAGGCGATTCGGGAAGTCATTTCGACGCTTCTGGAGGCGCAGGGCTATCGCTGCACGGTGTGCTCGAACGGGCGATTGGCGCTTGATGCGTTCCGCAAGGATTCCTTCGATCTCGTGCTCAGCGACATCGTGATGCCGGAGATGGACGGACTCAAGCTTCTGGCCGAGCTGCGCATGGACGACCCCGACGTGCCGGTGATCATGGTCACGGCGATGCACGACATCTCGATCGCGCTGGAAGCGATCCGGGCGGGCGCCTACGATTACATCCTGAAACCGTTTGAAAAAGATCAGCTCCATTTGAGCGTGCGCCGGGCGCTGGAGCACCGGCAACTGGTGATTGAAAATCGCACCTACCAGAGCGACCTCGAACACCTGGTGGCGGAACGAACGCAACAGCTTTCGATCGCCCTGCAGGACCTGGAGCAATCCTACGACTACACGCTGGAAGCCCTGGGCGGGGCCCTGGACGCGAAGGACGCGGAAACCGAAGGCCACTGCCAGCGCGTGACCGCCTTCACAATTACGATCGCGCGGGCCATGGACGTGGATAAGGGGCTTCTGCGGCACATTGCGCGCGGCGCTTTTCTGCACGATATCGGCAAGATGGGCATCCCGGACCAGATTTTGCGGAAGCCCGGACCGTTGACGGCCGAAGAACGTGAAATCATGCGCCGCCATTGCGAGATTGGATTCGCGGTACTGGAACGGATTCCGTTTCTGAAAGAGGCGGCGGAGATCGTGCTGTCGCACCAGGAATTCTATGACGGGTCGGGCTATCCGCGGGGCCTCAAGGGAGAACAGATTCCTGTCGGGGCCCGAATTTTCGCGGTGGCGGATACGCTGGACGCGATGATCTCCGACCGGCCTTACAGGAAAGCTCTCCCTATTTCGGCGGCGCGCGACGAGATAGCGCGATATTCGGGAAAGCAGTTTGACCCGCGCGTCGTAAAGGTGTTTCTCGCGCAGCCGGAACAGCTCTGGAGAGAACTCCACGAGAAGGTGGGCGATCCGTTCCGCCTGGCGCAACTTGAGCACGTCTAGACTCCTCTTTTCGTACTCCTAAAAAAAAAAGCCCCTGTAGTAGCGCATTTACTCGAAAACGCTGGAACGTTTTTGCCTCGCAGGTGGAATTACGCTTTGAGGGGCAGACGCATCACATATCCATGAACATTAGAATCCATCATTCCCTTGCGACTTGCGGGGCTGCGGTGTCTGTGTGCGTGGCGGCTCTGTGCTGCCTAGTGGTCGTGCCGGAGCGGCCGGTGTTAAGCCAGACTCAGCAGAAGCCGGACATCTCGGTGGATGTGAAGCTGGTGAATGTGCTGGCGACAGTGCGGAACAAGAAGGGGGAGATCGTCCGCAACCTGACGAAGGACGATTTCACGCTCGAAGAGGATGAACGCCCGCAAACGATCCAGTATTTTTCGCAGGAATCCGATCTTCCACTGACGCTGGGGCTTCTGGTGGATACGAGCATGAGCCAGCGATCCGTCCTGGGGCAGGAACGTACGGCGAGCTATAGCTTTTTCGATCACATGCTGCGCGAGGATAAGGACAAAGCGTTTTTGATCCATTTCGACCATGAGGTGGAGCTGCTGGAGGACCTGACTTCGTCGCGGCAGAAATTGGAATCCGCGCTTCAATTGATCGAGAACCCCGAGCGGGACTCGAGTGGCGGCGGATACGGCGGAGGGCAGGGCGGAGGCAGCGGGCGGGGACACGGGCACGGAGGCGGAGGCGGGGGCGGCACGCTGCTCTACGACGCTGTCTATCTGGCTTCGAACGAGGTGATGAAGAAGCAGCAGGGCCGGAAGGCGCTGATCGTGCTGACCGATGGCGTCGATCACGGGAGCAAGGAATCGCTGGAGACGGCGATCGAATCCGCGCAACGCGCCGACACGCTGGTGTATTCGATCCTGTTCTCGGGCGAGGAACCTGGAAGCGGGCGAGGCGGGTTCGGGGGACCGCGCATGGGCGGCGGGTGGCCTGGCGGAGGCGGCGGAGGCGGAGGCTGGCCCGGCGGGGGCGGAGGCCATCGTGGAGGTGGGGGACCGCGAGGAGAAACGGTTGACGGCAAAAAGGTGCTCCAGCGGCTTTCACACGAGACTGGCGCACAGATGTATGAGGTGTCGAAGAAAGAGTCGATTGAGGAGATTTACGCGCGCATTGAGGAAGAGCTTCGGCACCAATACAGCATCGGGTACACGCCGGACCACGGCAATGCCGGCGCGGGGTATCACAAGATTCATCTTGCGGCGAAGCAGAAGGATTTGATCGTGCAGGCGCGGGATGGGTACTACTCGGATAAATAGGAGCCGTCCTTCCCTGCCCTGAATTTGTGACGACCAACGACGGAGAATACGAAAACCGAGGTAGTAGCAATCTGAGTAGCGAATGTGAGGCTGAAGAGGGATTCTTCGCTTCGCTCAGAATGACCACGAAAAGCGCACGTCAAGAGAAAGACCCACCCTTGAAAAACGCAAGGGTGGGGCACCCGCCTTCTGCCCACGCGGTGCTGGATCCGAGCTTAGAGGCGAAACGGATTTGCTCGACGCGCCAGAAGTGGCCTAACCAGAGACTTCCAATCCGACAATTTTTGCGAAGATAATCCTCCGACTGCCTAACAAAGCGCCATTCAGGAGAATGGCGTTCCCGGGTTGAACCCATCAGAAGCTGGGATGACAAAGGCGGTACCTCTATCCTGAGGGGCTTGCGTCTTGTGTTAATATCTGCGGGCCAAGGAAGCGCTTATCCCACCGACTAGCTGGTTGGAGGAATTTCGATGAGGGAATTCAGGAAGATTTCGGCACTTTTGAGTGTGCTGGCAGGCGTGTGCTTGCTGTGTTGGCCGGCGCGCGGGCAGTCGGAAATCAATTTGAAGGGCGCCATCGATTTCCGGGCGCACACGTCTCCGGACAGCATGGAACGGTCGATCGACGCGGACGACCTGGCCCGGCTGGCCAAGGAAAGCGGCATGCGCGGGCTGGTGTTGAAGAACCACTGGGAGTCGACGGCCGCAGTGGCGTACCTGGTGCGGAAGGAAGTGCCCGGGCTGGAGGTATTCGGCGGGATCGTGCTGGATAAGTCCGTGGGCGGTATCAATCTGGAAGCTGTGAAGCGCATGACGATGATGAAGGGCGGCTACGGGCGGGTGGTGTGGCTTCCTACGATCGATGCGGAGGCGTTTGTAAACTATCTGCACATTGACGGGCCGACGGTGCCGGTCTCCAAGGATGGACACCTGCTTCCCTCGGTGCTGGAGGTGATCGATTTCATCGCGAAGAATCCCCAGTTGATTCTGGAAACGGGGCACATTTCGGGCCCTGAAACGATGATGGTGATCCACGAGGCGCACGAGCGCGGCGTGGCGCACATCGTGGCGACCAATCCGATGGGTATCTTCACGCACCTGACCATCCCGCAAATGCAGGAGGCTACCCGCGAGGGCGCGTTCATCGAGTGGACCTACAACACCGTGCTTCCTCCGAAGCCGCAGCTCTCCATGGAAGAGTACGCGAAGGGAATCCGCGGTGTGGGGCCGAAGTATTGTGTGCTGGGCACCGATTATGGCGGGGCGGGACACAAGGAGTTTCATCCGCAGGGATTGCTCAATTTCATGCTTGCGCTGCAGAAACAGGGATTCTCCGTGGATGAGATCAACATGATGGCGAAGACGAATCCGGCAATGATCCTGGGACTGCAGCCTTAGATTCAGACCGTGATGCGAGACGGAGTGGGGATCAAAATGACTGAGAACAGAATTGGTGCAAGCAACGCGGGACACACGAGCCGACGACGGCGGGATTTCTGCGCGATCGCGGCGCTGCTCCTGCTGGTTGGGCTTGGAGCGCTACCGTCGAAGAGCAAGGCGCAATCGGGGGCGCAAGGTGGCGCGAGCAGCCCCGACTGGCCCACGTACGCCGCCGATCTTGCGAGCACGCGATACAAGGCCTTCGACCAAATCGACGCTTCCAATTTCAACAAGCTGGAGGTGGCGTGGCGATTCAAGACCGACAGCTACGGGCCGCGGCCGGAGTACAAGCTGGAAGGGACGCCGCTCGAAGTGGGCGGGGTGCTGTATGCGACTGCCGGGACGCGCCGCGCTGTGGTGGCGCTTGACGCTGCCACGGGCGAGTTGCTCTGGATGCACAGCGAGAATGAAGGCGAGCGCGGAGAAGAAGCGCCTCGAAAACTTTCGGGCCGCGGATTGGCTTACTGGGGCGGCGGCAGCGAATCGCGCGTGCTCTATATCACGCCGGGCTACCGGCTGGTTGCGCTCGACGCAAAGACGGGCGTCCCGGCGAAGGGCTTCGGCGAGAATGGCGTCGTGGACCTGAAACAGGGCGTGGTGTATGGCACCGGAACGCAGATCGACCTGGTGAAGGGCGAAATCGGGCTGCATGCGACGCCGATTGTGGCGAAAGATGAAGTGCTGATCGGGTCGTCTTTCAAGGAAGGCTCAATTCCGGTGACGCACAACAATTCGAAAGGCCTGGTACGGGCGTTCGATGTGCGGACCGGCAAGCTGATCTGGACGTTCCGTACGATTCCGAGACCCGGAGAATTTGGGAACGACACGTGGCTTAATGGATCGTGGGCTACGAACGGAAATACCGGCGTGTGGACGCAGATGTCGGTGGACGAAGATCTGGGGATCGCGTATCTGCCGGTCGAGGAACCGACCGGCGACTACTACGCAGGGCACCGTCCCGGAAATGGATTGTTCGGGGAGACGCTGGTTGCGGTCGACCTGAAAACCGGGCAGCGGAAGTGGCACTACCAGCTGGTCCATCACGGGATGTGGGACATGGATATTTCGTCCGCGCCCGTGCTGACCGACATCACCGTCAACGGAAAGATGATCAAGGCGGTGGCGCAGCCGACGAAACAGGGGATTTTGTATGTCTTCGACCGCGTTACGGGAAAACCGGTGTGGCCGATCGAAGAAAAACCGGTGGCGAAAGGCGACGTGCCGGGGGAGTGGTATTCGCCTACGCAGCCCATACCGACCAAGCCGCAGGCGTACGCGCGGAATGGCGTTGGTGTCGATGACTTGATCGATTTCACGCCCGACCTTCGCAACCAGGCGCTGCGACTCTCAGAACAATTCAAAATCGGGCCGGCGTTTACGCCGCCAGTGGTGCATACCGACACGCTGCGCGGCACGCTTACGCTGGGAACCACCGCAGGCGGCACGAACTGGCCGGGAGGATCGTACGATCCCGAGACGCACATCTTCTATGTGGAGGCGTGCAACGCCTGTCTGATGGTGATGAGCCTCTTCAAGCCCAAGCCGGAAGCTTCGGATATGAATTATGTGGAGGGGCACATTGGCCAGGAGGAGCTGTATGTGAAAGGAATGCCCCTGATCAAGCCGCCTTACGGGACGATTACCGCGATCAATCTGGATACGGGCGAATTCGTGTGGCAGGTGCCGCACGGGGAAACGCCGGACGTGGTGCGCGACAACCCGGCACTCAAGGGACTTACGATCCCGAAAACCGGGCAGCCTTTCCACGCCGGCACGCTGGTGACGAAGTCGCTCGTGATTGCAGGCGATCCGCTGGTGACCACGGTTCCCGGAAAAGGCCGCGGCGGGATCCTGCATGCGTACGACAAGATGACCGGCAAGGAAGTGGGCGGGATCTACATGCCCGCGCCGCAGAGCGGGTCGCCGATGACGTATATGCTCAACGGAAGGCAGTACATCGTGCTAGCCATCAGCGGCGGCACTTACACTGGAGAGTATGTGGCTTACCGATTGCCGAAAGAATAAAAGGCGGGTTGGAAGGGAGCTTGGAGTAAAAACCGGGCTCCCTTTCGATAGAAGGCCCCCGGGAATGCCAATCTCCCGATTGGCGGGGTCTTCTTCCTGAAAGAAATCTTCGCCAAACGAGGCCTACTGGACGAGAGCTATTTGTAGAATACCGCGGTGCAGCCGCGGCATTGGTAGCGGCAGAGGAAGAAAACCCCCAGCAAATGATCTTTAATTCCATTTCGTTTCAATTGGCGGGCATCCCTAGTCCGGCAGTGTCGGCACCATTTGTCTCGTATCATTTTGCCTCGGATTTCCTCTGACTTCGCTGAGAATTGCTGAACCAACGTCAGATTCGTTTCTGTGGCTCGTTAGATGAATGCCGGAAAGTCCGTAGATATCGGCCCGGACGATTGTATTTTGAATAACTCCGGGGCCGCGAGCGCGCGGATTTTCGTTGCAACGCCCCCTGCAAAAAATTCGTTTCAAAATTGCTTTCGATTACGAGTTTCGTTAAAGTTGTGGGACGCCAATTCTTTAAAAAATTGGGAGGTCGTACAATTGGCAGTACATCAGATTCTGGATCTGATTATCCTGGTTCGAGTCCAGGCCTCCCAGCCAATTTCAGAAACCACGTGACTTAGAAGCTTTGTCACACTCCCTGTCACACTTTTCCATTTCGCCCTGCTGGGTTTCCAAGCGCTCAGTATTACTCACACAGGGGAGCGGTATGGCGAAGGTTCCAAAAGTGACGCTACTGGTTCGGCGAAAGGTGAACGGTCGCTGGAAGCACGTTCAACCAGATATGGCCTCCGAGAAGATCGGATTCTTCAATCAATACCCGGCTATCAGGCGAGAGTGTCCATCGGTCTTTGGCGCGAAATATCTCATCACTGACGGGGGGAACCTCCGAAGACGTTATTCGCCCGATGGTTTCCGTGATGAATGACGATTTCTTCCAGTAGGCCTTTTCGGTCGTTTTGCCTACCCGTACATCGGTCACCACGCGTTCCTTCCCGTCAGCAACATACGAATGCATTGATTCTTTGCCGTCCGTTATAAAGCGCATCACGACGTTCAATCCCGAAGCCGTGATCACGACTATTTGTGAATGAACATCGGCGTGTTTCCCGAGTTTACTTTTGGCGAGGCTGAGCGACCAAGTGCCAGAAAAGTCAGGTTCGGCCTGATTTTGTGCGAGGATCGGCATGACCGCAGCGAGCTCTAGCGCAACGGCTAGCAGCATGCAGAAACGCAACTTCGTACTGGGGCGCTGATATAGAACGGTGAGGTGTTTGTCGCTCATGGCGGGGCATTCTACTTTTAACGCCGCTAGCGTGGCAAGGCATCGCCCGGGAGAAGTGATCTCATAACAACGTCGGCCCCTTAGACCCGAGTAGACTGTGGTTGTTGAC
>CAZRKW010000141.1:0-10676 GCA_964600355.1 uncultured Acidobacteriaceae bacterium | reverse complement strand
GAGTTGATCGCGATGGCGTTCCCAAGGTCGTTGCGGTCGTCGACCATCTGCACAAGAAAGGATTGCCGCGCCGGCATGTCGAATGCGTTGATCAATCCCTGGATAGCGGTCAGCGCGATAATTTCCCACAGGTTGATCGAGTGCGCCAGCGTCAACGCGGCCAGCGCGAGCGACTGCGCGGCGGCAGCAGCCTGCGTCCACACCAGCAACTGGCGCCGGTTCATGCGCTCCACCCACACGCCCGCGAACGGCCCCAGCAGGAACGAAATAATCTGCCCCGCGAATCCGACAAATCCCAGCAGCAGCGCGGAATGGGTGAGGCGGTAGACCAGCCAGCTCGTGGCGATCCGCGTCATCCACGTGCCGATCATCGAGATGGTCTGCCCGAAAAAGAAAAGCCGGAAGTTGCGGTGACGCAGCGCTCGCCACGCGTGCGACACCGAGCCCAGCAGGACAGAACCCGCGCCGCTCTCCCTTGTCTTCAGCACGTGGGCATTTATGGCCGGCTTGCGGATCCGGACGCCTCCTGCAAGCATTTCAGCACATTTTCGGTGGTGTCGGTCTCGCCCATGCGCGGAAAAATCTTTTCGAGGCTGTTGCGGTGCGCGTCGGCGTCGCGATCCGTCATCGCGTCCACGACAAACATCACGTGGTAGCCCAGATCGAACGCGCTGCGCGCCGTCGATTCCACGCCGATGCTCGTGGCAATGCCCGTCATCACGATCTGCGTCACGCCGCGTTGCCGCAGGTATTCATCAAGGTTGGTGCCCAGGAACGCGCCCCAGGTTTTCTTGGCGATGACGCAGTCGCCAGGCTGCTGGTCAAGCTCAGCAACAAACTCGGCCCAATCCGCCGGTGGCGTAAACTTCGGAAACGCCGCCTCCGTGCGCCGCGGAGTCATCCCCGTCACGTGCACCAGCACCACCGGCATCCCCTTCTCCCGAAAAGCCCGCGCCAGCCGCGCGGAATTGCCAATAATCTCGCCCGCAGGATGAACCGTAGGCATACCGACGATGCCCTTTTGCAGATCGATCACAACAAGTGCGCTAGTGCTATCGAGTTTTGTCAGCGGCATTTGTTCCCCTCTCCTTTAAATCCAGTTTAGTCGCATCCTCATTCATCCCTGCTGATCACCGGTCAATTCTCCACCAGGCACGTTTAGGCCAAGCGCCCGTTCGCGATGCGCCTCTCAGCAACGTGCCCTTCCGATATTCGCCCTTCAGCTATTCGTTGGATGATCTCGCCCGCCTTGAACAGCGTCTCCCGCTCCCGTTCATCCAGTTGGAGCACGGCCTGCATCAGCCATGCGCGCCTTGCATCCTTGCCGCTCTTCCGCACGGCAGCGCCTTTGCTGGTCAGCGCTATATATACCTGGCGGCCATCGGTCGGATGCGGCTTCCGCTCCACGATGCCCATTTCCTCAAGCGCCGCGATGGTCGTTCCCATCGACTGCGGCTTGATCCCTTCCGCGCGCGCCAGATCGGCGGTAGTAGTCGGCCCGTCGTTAGCCAGTCGCGCGATGACGGCGGATTCCGTCCAGGAAAGTTCCTGCGAAGCGCTCGCCGCACGCAAGCGCCGCCGCAGCAGCCCAATGGAATCGCTAAAGTCGGTAACGGAGGCGTTGAGTGTCTTTCGCGGCACGAGAGCTACAGCATACAGGACAACAGTTGATCTTGCAAGTCTACCTTGCAAGTTTACATTCTATTCTAAACCGCACGAAGAATGCTCGTTGCTTCCTTGCTTCATAGGCGCCAGGCAAATCGGCTCCGCATCGAATCTGTTCTATTAAGGAAGTGCCCTGTTACTGGATGAAGGCGCGGCAAACTGCGTGAGGGAGCCAGTCATAAAGCACGCAGTCGGGTGCTAGCGAGGTAAAGCTACGCGCCCCGCATCTTTGGGGTGACCTGCCATCTTGGCCTCGAACTGAAGCCGCGGTGCTTTGCGGCGTTCTCGATAATCGCGGATTTCCTTGAAGATAAATCCAACCAGCAGCAAAACGCCCGCTACACCTGCGTAAAGCGCCATAAGCAATTCACGCTGGTGGCTCATGTTTTCCTCCATTTTTCCAATGCCATGCCCGTGGCCAAAAACAAAAAAGCTACAGCTATAGACTGCAGGAAGTGCTTAACAACTTCCCAATCGGTGGTTTGGCGGTACAGCCACAAATCCAAGCTGGAGAATACGAACACGAGCACCGCCGTTTCGCGGCAGAACTCGCCCAACATGCTATAAAGGCCCCTTTTTTCCTCTGCCACTGAGTTCGCCACCCATTACATCTTGGTTATCGTGGCGAACCTTGTATCTCATCAGGCAGGGCCCTGTAAACAGCTTTTAGTAAACCGCAACGGACGAAATGCGTCAATCGGTGATTGGAGGAAGCAGTTGCGTAATAAGCCCCTCAAAATCTAAGCCCCGGAAGCCGGCACCGAAACGCCATTTATTGAAGGAAGCTGAGGATGTTGGGCAGGTTCAGGATTTTGGCTTCGCCTTCGAGCAGCGACGTGTAGGCGATATTGGCCTGGCTGAACTGCGTGGCCACTTTGGCGATGTCGGCGCCGTCGATGTTGGTCTCCTGCGTCGAAAGCTGCAGCTGCTCGTTGGTGAGGAAAGTGCCGGTGGTCTGCAATTCGTTGAGCGCGGTGCCGTAGGAAAGCCGCTGCGTGTCGAACTCGGTCGACGCCTGACCGAGGGCCGTCACCGCGGCGCTGATCCCGGAATTGTTCTGCACCGCGGTGATCAGCTGGTTGATCGAGCCCAGCACGCTTCCCGAGGGATTTAAAAACAGCTGGTCGCCGGGCACATTGACGTTCACGCTCTGCCCGTTGGCGATCTGCACCGAAGTTACCGAACTATTCCCGTTGTACGTTACGCCCGCCGCGGCAGCCGAATTCACGGTGAAAGGGGCCGTCTCCACCTGCGTACCGCCAAAGAGGTACGTGCCGCCCGCCGTCGTGTTGCCGATCCCCACCAGCTGCTGCTGGATTCCCGAAAGCTCCTGCGCAATGGCTTGCCGGTCGCCGTTCGAGAGCGTGCCGTTGCCTGCTTCCACTCCCAGCGAGATGGCCTGGTTGATCGCGGTCACGCCGGAGTTCAGCGAGGAATCCGCGATTTGCAGCTTCGACTGCAAGTCGCTCACGTTCTGCTGGTAGCTGTCGGTCTGGCTCTGCGCCGCGTGGTTGAGGATCAGGGCGCTCGTGCCGGCCGCGTTGTCGGACGGCTGATTGATGGAACGGCCCGAGGCAAGCTCCAGGACCGCCTGGTTGAGCTGCTGGCGGGCCTGGTCCAAGCCGGACTGGAGATCGGGAAGAATATTCGGATTGACGCGGATCGACATGGCTGGTGTATGGGCTAGGTCGCCGGCACCATATTGATGGCTGTCTGAAACAGAGTGGCGACCACACCGGCCACGCGGGCCGCCGCGTTGTAAGCGTTCTGGTAAAGAATCAGGTTCGCGCCCTCTTCGTCGAGCGAAACTCCGGAAACCGAGCCCACCTGGTCCTGCAACTGCTGCACGAGCGAATTTTCTCCGGAAAGCTGGCTCGAGGCGGTGGCGGCGGAATTGGCGATCTGGAATACCAGCCCCGAATATGCGGCGATGGGATTCTGCCCGCCGACAATCGGGGCGCTCTGCAGGTTGGCAAGCGCGGTCGCATTGGCGTTGTTGCCCGGGGTGCCGTCGCCGCTCGCCGCCACTTTGTTCGGATCGGTGATCGCCACGGAGAGATTGAGCGCCGACCCCGCCACCGCCGCATGTGGAGTGAAAATGTTGCCTCCTGCGTTCCCGTTCAAATCGAAGCCCGCGGCATTTTGCGTGTTCACGGAAGTAGCGATGCCGTTCGCCAGCGTATCGAGATTGGAAAGAATCGAGGGAATCTGCTGGTCGCGAAGCTGCAAGTCCCCCGCAAGGTTTCCCGATTGAATCGTGGAGGTGATGTCGGCGCCCTGTGAGTAAACGTCCTGCAGGGCGGTTGTGGCGTTGGTCTGGGTCGTGAGATCGAAGCTCTGGTTGCCCACCACGAGTTCGGCGCCGCCGCCGGTGGTGAGAGTGAGGCTGCTGCCGTCGGCGGTGATCGACTGCACGTCCACGAGCTGCGAAAGCTGGTTGATCAATTGCCCGCGCTGGTCCTGGAAAGAATTGGTGTTCTGGCCGGCGCCCGAAGTGCTCGAGATCTGGCCGTTCAACTGCGCGATTTGCGCGGTGAGCTGGTTGATCTGCTGCACCGTCTGCACCACGCCCTGATCGGCATCCTGCTGCTGGGTCACCAGGGCCGAGGCGGACTGGTTGAACCCCGCGGCGAGGCTCTGCGCGGAACTGATCACGGCCTGGCGCAGACCCAGGTTTGTGGGATCGGCGGAAAGCTGCTGGAAACTGCCGAAAAACTGGCTGAGCAGGCTTTGCAGCCCGGAGCCCGCGGGCTCGTTGAAGAGCGTCTGGATCTGATTCAAACCGTCCGAGAGCGTGTTGAGCTTCCCCTGATTCTGCGTTTCCTGGTTGAGGCGCAACTGCAGCACGTTGTCGCGAACGCTTTGAATGTTTGCGATCGTCACGCCGGTGCCATATTGCTGGTTCCCGTAATCGACCGGCGGCGTTTCCACCAGGTTCGCAACCTCGCGCGTGTAGCCGGGTGTGTTCACATTCGCGATGTTATTGCTGACAACGGCCATCGCCCCCTGCTCGGAGAGCATTGCCTGCACCGTGATCGAGAGGCTGGATGAGAGGCTCACAGCGATGGCCTTGCCGGTGCGGGAAACGGCCGCGCGGATGGGCGGTCATACGTGGGTGAAAATGTCGCGAGCGCGTTCGCCATCATGTGCAGCGTTCGTCGCGAGCCTTCGACGACGATCATCTGCTCGCTGTTCAGCTCGCGGATTTCGCGTTGAACCGCCGCCAGCTCCGCAGAAAGTTCATGCGCCCGCGCGCCATTCCGTGCGTCGAAATTCGTTGGGCCTTGCGCCACAACTCCGCCGCCCGGCGCTGCCGGAGGCTCATGGCCGGGCCGCATAGCCTCGGAGTTATTCTGTAGCTGGAGGCACAGAACGGCCTGCGCGCCGATGTGCCGGTAAATCGCGTCGAGATCCCACGCCGCATAGGCGGCGCGGGCTTCCGCGATTTCCAACTTCAGTTTTCGGGAAAGATCGAGCTGCGTTTCGAGCGCGGCGAGTGAATTGTGATTTTCCTGGGCCATATCACGTCAATTTCCAATCAGTGTCACGGCAGCTTCGCCCCAAAATGTCGCGCCGGTTTTTCACGCCAGCGTATCGAGCTGATGCTTCTCTGAATCGTCGAGCTCGTCCGGCGCGGATTGTTCGCTCGAAGCTCCCACGGCTTTCGCCTTGAGCCGCCGCTTTCCCTTGCGCGCAAGCGGAGGCGCGTCGCCCTGCGGTTCGCGATCCGCGGAGGCCGCCCCGACGGCCGATTCGATGCGCGGCTCCGTGGTAGGTTCGATGCGCGCCACGATGATCGAGGACGTTTCCACCATTGCCGCTTCTTCTCCCCTGTTTACCCGCTACCCGCTCGACGCGCCGATCACGCTTGCGCCGCCGTATTCGTTGAACGGAAGTCGCGCACCAGCGCCTGCGCGATCTGCTGATTGCTGGGCGCATACGCCCCGCTTTGCACCGACTGCGCGAGTGGCGCCACCCGCTCCTGCCGGATCGTTGGCACGTTCGCCAGGGCCGAGCTCAAATTCGAAAGCTGCAGCGCGTCGGGTGACAAGTTCGCTTGGTCGCTCGAATTTTGAACCGCAGATTGCAGCGGCCGCGCCGCCTGCGAAGAATTCGCATTCGTAGCACTACTGACCGACTCGGTAGTTTGCGCTGCGTTTAAGTTCGGCTCGATTCTCATGAGAAATCTCCCACTCTATGAATCATTTACGGCGCCCACAATGAACAAATCGGTCGACGATGAGAAAACATTAATTGTGCGCTCCGTTTAACTGCTCAGTTTCAGCACTCATAAAGGCAATCGGCGATCCCAGCGCAAACTTGATGAGTTTTTTCACAGCTGCGCCTCCCGCGGCGGCTCAAGCTAAATAGCCTAGATCCCGCCACTTGCCACTTCAGTGCGATGTCGGTTTCACCTGCGGATGAGAGAGCAAATCACGAACCAACATCGCGCCGATGCCGATCCCCCCTGCGCCCGCGACCGCCGTCGAAAGCGCCTGCATCCCCAGCTGGTCGAGGGTGTCGTGCCCCGGGTCTGTTTCGTCCAGGCCGCCGAGGCCGCTTTCGCGCATCGAAGACCACCACTTAGAGAGCAGCATGGACTCGAATTCGCCCGCCGCTTTCCGTAATTTCGCCTCGGCGCTGGGAGGTGCGTATTTTGACGGAGACGCGGACATCGGGTGTATGCAATTTGAAGCATTCGAAAGGTTGCAATTGAAAGTATTCATCAGATCACCTGAAGCTCCGCCTGGAGGGCCCCCGCAGCCTTTACGGCCTGCAGAATGGCGACGATATCCCGCGAAGTGGCCCCGATGGCCTGGAGCCCCCGGACAAGATCTTCCACGGTGGCCCCTTCCTTTAGCTGCACGGCCTGTGCAGGAGCTTGCTGCGACTGGACGGTTGTTTGTTGCACAACCTCTGTGGTGCCCGTTTTCGAGAGCGGAGAGGGCTGCGAAACTTCCAGGATGGTGGCGATATTCACGGTGAGGCTGCCCTGCAATATGGAACAAGCGCCGAGGCTGACGTCGCGGCCGAGGACTACGGTGCCGGTGCGCTCGTTGACTACCACCTTTGCTACCTGCGGGATGCGGACGGAGAGATCGCCTAGGCGCGCCAGAAGCGCGGGCATGCCGTCGCGGACTATGCCGGTGGTGTTCACCTCGACGAGGCTGCCGTCGATGGCATGGGCTACGCCGAGGCCCAGATCCTTGTCGATGGCTTGCGCGGCATCCTGGGCTACGCTGAAATTGGGTTCGCGCAGGAGAAGCGAAACGCGCGAGAGATGGGAGAGATCGACGGAGATGTCGCGCTCGACTATGGCGCCGTTGGAAATCATTCCGACCGTCGGCTGATTCACGGTGGTGGTGTTGCCGTGCGCTCCGGCGGTGTATCCGGCGATGGTGAGCGCGCCCTGGGCCTCGGCGTAGACCTGGCCATCGCTGGCATGAAGCGGGGTGAGCAGGAGGAGGCCGCCCTCGATGCTTTTCGCGTCGCCGATCGAGGAGACGGTGATGTCGATACGCGTGCCGGGGCGAGCGAACGGCGGAAGCGTGGCGGTGACAAAGGCCGCGGCGACGTTGCGAATTTGCACCGAGGCCACCGGAATCTGCAAGCCCATGCGCTGGAGGACGTTGGCTAGCGTCTGCGTGGAAAATTGCGTCTGCTGGCTGTCACCGGTTCGCTTCAACCCTACGACCAAGCCGTAGCCGATCAGTAGATTGTCGCGCACACCTTCGACGGTGGAGATATCGCGCAGGTGCACGAGCCTTTGCTCGGGTTTCGGCTCAGAGGTTTCGCGAGCGACCGTACTCGCGGGCAACAGAAGCAGAATTCCAGCCGAGATAAGGGATCGAACACCCATTTTAGAAACCCACCACGCGAAGCAAAATGCGCACGATACCGCTGGGCGGGTGTGTGCCTTCGGTGATGACGCCCTTGCCGGTTAGCTTTACTTCCATATGGCTGATGGACGTCGAGGAAACGACGTTGGCCGGGGAAATGTCCTGCGGGCGAACGATGCCGCGCAGCACCATGGTCTGGCGCTGGTCGGTGACGTCCACATCGCGCGAGGCCTCGATGACGAGCTGCCCGTTGGGCAGAACCTCGACGACGTTTGCGGCAAGCGTGGTCGTCAAGGACGTGGAAAGCGCGGTCTGCCCTTTGCCATTCAATACCTGGGACGAATTGGGCGAGAACATATTTCCCAGCGGCGAGGTGGAGACAGGCAAACCGAAAAATGCCGAGATTCCCGAAGAGGCCGCGTAGGTGCGCTGCGTCTGAACGCTTCCCTGCTGCGCGGAGGTGGTCGATTCGGCCAGCTGGATCTGCACGACGTCGCCGCGATAGCGCGCTTTGGCGTCGGTGGCGAGATCGCTCAATCTTCCGTCCGGATTCCACAGGCTGCCCGCCGGGGATTTGAACGGAGTGGACCAGTCGCGGGCGTGGTCGAGGTAGGAATTGAGCGCGTCCGGCTGGGGCGTCGAGTGAAATTTCAGCTTCTTGAGAAGCTGCGCTTGGAGCGGCATCGAAAAGAGCAGGGACGAGGCCAGCAGACAGCCGACGAGAAACCGTTTCGAAATTTCAATTCGCATCTGTTGCCCTCATCGGTAGTCGACTCTCACGGTTTGCGGGGCTACCACCATTCCCACCAGGATTTTCCCGGACAGGGTGGTGCGCACACGAACGCGCTCGCCTTCTCGCCCCACCGTGAGAGGGATGGCCGTGGTGGCGATGCGCATTCCCGCGACTTCCAGGAATAACTGAACAGCCTCGCCCGCTTTGACGAGAATCGGCTGCGTATTTCCGCCCGGGCGCGGCGTGCGCGGGGCGCGGGACGGCTGTGGCGATTTCGGAATCGAGGACGGCGATTGCTTCAGCTCGATGCGATCCTGGGCGAGGGACGCGCCGGCCGAAAGAAACGACAAAAGAAGGAAGGCCAGAGCGAAACGAACTATAGCGCCCGGCATCGTTATGATCGTTGGCATCGCGAATCGCGTAGCGTTCGTGGGTTTCATGAGAACACCACCTATGTGGTCAACTGATTCAGGGTCTGGAACATTTCATCGGCAGCTCGAACGACTCGCGAATTCGCTTCGTAGGAGCGCTGCGCGAGGATGAGGTTGACGAATTCCTCGACGACGTTGACGTTCGATTCCTCGAGCGTACCCTGCTGGATCGTGCCCAATCCTTCGGCGCCTCCGGGCGAGCCGACGATGGGATCACCCGAAGCGCCCGTGGTGGCGAAAAGATTCTGGCCCAGGCTGTTTAGGCCGCCGGGATTCTGAAACGTAGCGAGCTGGATTGTGCCCACCTGCGCGGGCTGCTGCTGGCCGGGTTCGGTGACGCTGACGGTGCCATCGTTGCCGACGGTGATCGTGAGCGCGTCCGGGGGAATGGTGATCGCGGGCTGAAGCGGGTTTCCGTCGGAAGTAACGACGTTGCCGACGTTGTCGACCGTGAAATTTCCCGCGCGGGTGTAGGCGATTTCACCGCTCGGAAGCAGGATCTGAAAGAAACCGCCTCCCTGGATGGCGAGATCGAGGGGATTGCCGGTTGCGTTGAAGTTTCCCTGCTGCTGGATCACTTCGGTGGCCGCCGGACGCGAACCGAGGCCCACCTGCAAACCTGCAGGAATGATCGTCTGCTGTGTGCTGGGAGCGCCGGGGGTGATGACGCTCTGGTAGAGCAAATCCTCGAACTGGAGACGGCGGCGACGAAAGCCGGAGGTGTTGGCGTTGGAGAGATTGTTGGCGATGTTGTCGAGGCTGAGTTCCTGGGCTTCCATGCCGCTGGCAGCGGTGTAGAGAGATCGAAACATTTGGGGTCCTCTTTGCTCCTGGGGAGATTGCCGAATTCTAAAATCTGTTTCGTGCAGGCGGCTTCATGTGAATGACGCTGCCTCGCGCGTGAGGGGAAGAGAGATCCCTCGTCGCTTCGCTCTGTCGGGATGACAACGAACAACCACGGCGCTTGCAACACCCAAAGAAAAACCCACCCTTGAAATCGAAGGATGGGGCACCCGGAACTGCAACTGCGACGGCAACACACTGATGACTGCGGCGAGACAACGAAACAGGTAGGCCGCTACGTACGCTTCGGCGATTAGTCACGAGCGAGGTCCTGTACGGCGGTGCGATTGAAATCGTCTAGAAAGATGGAGAGGGTTTTTTCGAGGAGTTCGGTGTGGCGCTGCAGGACCATGAGGGTTACCGTTTCCTTCACGGCGCTTAGGTTGGAGGCCTCAAGCATCCCGGAGGACATTGTGGAGTCGGTGGCGGGCTTCTCGGCGCCGGCGGGGGCTATGAAATTCGTGTTTCCTTCGGGGGTGAGAGCGGTGCCGGGGTCGAAGGAGGCCAGGCGGATCTGTCCGCTGACGGCGTTTGCGACCGAGACCGTTCCGTCCGAGGCAACATCAACGCTTCCCTGCGGCACCTGGATCGGGCCGCGGGGTCCGAGAACCGGGTCTCCATCCTGCGTGACGATCTGGCCCGCCGCGCTCACGTGGAACGAGCCGTTTCGCGTGTAGCGGACTCCGCGGGCGGTTTGCACGGCGAAGAAGGCGGCACCTTGAATGCCGAGGTCGAGGCTGTTTCCGGTGGGCTGGAGGTTCCCCTGCTGCAGATCCATATTCGCCCCGCCCAGTACGCCGTAATTGTTGATGGCTACGTTCAACGGACTCAGGTACGGTGTGCCGGCGTTGGCGGTGACGGCCTCGTAAAATTCGTGCTGCCCGCGGAAGCCGGTCGTGCTGACGTTGGCAAGATTGTTTGCGACCACGTCGAGCGCGTCTATGCGCGCGATTAAACCCGTGAAGGCTGCGTAGTATCCGCTGTCCATGAGCCGTTCTCCGGAGAGACGGATTGCACGGGTTTCGCCAAACACGGAGGAAGAGAGACGCGACGGCGGGCGTTGATAAGGAACGGATTGCGAAGGAGGCCGCGGGAACAGAATGTGCTGAGAGTGAACCTGCGCAAACGTTGCACGGCAAGGAATGGATACGTGGCAATCACTGC
>CAZRKW010000140.1:0-10763 GCA_964600355.1 uncultured Acidobacteriaceae bacterium | reverse complement strand
CGGCTTTTGCCCGCTGGCCCAGGTGAGGGTGTCGCCGTAGGTGGGTCCGGGATCGGTGGATACATCCATATAGAGCACGGTTGAGCGGGTGACGATGGTGGGGTCGAGCCAGGCCAGGGCGGCTAGTTCGTCCCAAAGATAGTCTTCCTGCGCGTACTTAGCCGCGTATCGCGTCGCGGGGTTCGTCGATTGCGCCAGCTCGGCGATCAGGTCCTTGGTCATGCGCGTCTTCACGGAAATATCGACTGTGGTCACCGTGATTCGAGGCCACGGGGCTCGCAGCACGCGATGGGCGGCTTCGGGGTCCATCCAGAAATTGAATTCGCGATGCGGAGCGGCCACAAATTCAGGGTCTTTGGTCTGGGGGCGGATGCTGCCGCCCATCACTACCAGTTCCCGGCTCAGCGCGGCGAACTGAGGGTCGATGGCCTGCGCCAACGCCAGATTCGTGAGCGGTCCGCCTGCGTAAATCGTGACCTGATGGGGATACGCGCGCACCATGCGGACCAGAAAGTGAGCGGCGTCTTCGGTGGCAGGTTTCGTCGTGGGCTTCCCTTCCGGCATGACCGGAATCTCCCACGGGCCGTGGACGGGCTGGCCGTAATTCCAGGCGCCCTGATAGGGCACCTTGCCGTAGCGCTTCTCCCAGTTCGCGGTGCCCTCCTTTGTGCGCGCAATTGGAAATACGGCGCCCGGCACCACGGGAATGCCGGTTCTGCCGATTATTTCGAAGAGCCGCAGGGTGTGCGCCAGTTCTTCATCGCGCCACTGATCCCCGGTGACCACGGTAATCCCGAGCACATCGGTGAGTGGCGAGTTTACGAGGAGGGTGATGGCCTGCATCGCTGTGCCGCCGGGGCCGGCGGCGTCCTCATCGATGATCACCTCGCGCTTTTGCTGGCTGGACAGCGATCCAGCGGGTAGGAGCGTCAGCAGACAGAGCAGAGAGATCCGGGCGCAGATACTTTTCAAAAGCGAGGCCTTCCTTGAAGCTTGGCTCTAATGAAGATTCTCAGGACGCGACGATGCCTGTAGCAACAAGATCGGAGCCGCGCCTCTCGATGACGATCTTCGGCAAAGGACGCGGCGGGGGTCCCGCCAGCACGGAGCCATCGGCCACCGAAAACGCTCCGCCGTGGCACGGGCAATTCAAGCGATTCTCGTCGACCTGGTAGAATACCGGGCACGATGCGTGGGTACACAGGCGGCTGTAGGCGACGTAGTCCTCGGCCGCCGGGCGCAGCAAAATGCATGGTTCGACATCGGTGGGATAAGTGAAAATCTTCGACCCACCCACCGGGATCTCGCCGGCCTGCGCTATGACTCGCGGCGGAAAATTACCCGAGAATCTCGCGCGGAGAAACATCAACGCACCGCCGGCGAGCGCCGCGATACCCGTGAAAGTCAGGATTTTCGTGAACTGCCGCCGGGGAGGCTTTGGATCGTTTTCAGCCCGAATGAACGTTTCCTTTCAATTTCACAGCTCGGGTTGCTTCACGTATCCCGAACATTCAAGCACGGGAAGCCGGGGATACTTCGGAAATCTTGGATCCGAAGCCGAGCGCTGGCAAAGGAAGAAGGCGGACCCTTTCGCCGACTCCACGCGCCGCGCAAAGCTGCAAGTGAGGCACAGCCCTGGTGCGAAGCGAGTGCTTTTGGGATCGCGCTCCGGATTCACACCGTAGGATACCGCATTCCGAAAATGGGCAGGGTGCGTTTGCAGCGAAATCCTGCTGCGAGCGAAACGCGGCCTCAGGCGAGGTGCCCGAGCTGTAAGCGAGTTTGCAGCATATGGATGATGGTCTCGCGCGCTATGACGCCGATGATGTGGCCGTCGGAGATTACCGGCATTTGAGTCACATTCTCGCGTTGCATGCGCTCGAGCAGGCCCAGAACAGGTTCGTCGGGCGCGGCGGACTGGATTTTATCGATGGGGGTCATCGCGGCCTGGAGCGAGGTGTTGTTCCACTCTTCGCGCGGAACGGAGCGCGCCGCATGAATCGTAATCAGACCGACGGGGTTACCCGCGCCCGTCACTATATGGTATTGCTTCCCGGTTCGCAGCACCTCGTGGATATATTCCTCGAGCGACATGTCGCGCGGAACGGTGGGTATATCGCGGTTCATGATGTCTTCCACGCGGACGCCGGTGAGCGTGCTGCGAATGGCCACCTGGGCGAAACTTTCCTGCGCCGCGTTCAGCAGGAACCATCCGATGAACGCAGTCCACAGGCCCCCGACCCAGTTGCCGTGGAGCGCCTGCCACACGCCCAGGAAAATCATCAGATACGCCAGCAACCGTCCGGAATTCGAGGCAAGGCGGGTGGCTTTTGTAAAGTTCCCGCTGATGGCCCAGACGATTCCCCTGAAAATGCGTCCGCCATCGAGTGGAAAGCCCGGCAGCAGGTTGAAAAGAGCCAGGAGCAGGTTGATTTCCCACAGCCACTTCGCCGCGGCGGCGACCATCTCTTCGCCACGGAAGTAATGCGCCACCAGGAAGAAACAGGCAGCCAGGAACAGGCTGGAGAGCGGGCCGGCAATGGCGATGTTGAATTCCTGCTTCGCCTGTTCGGGTTCGCGCTGGATGCTCGCGAGGCCGCCAAACACGAAAAGAGTGATCGACTTCACCGGGATGCGGTAACGCAGTGCAATCACGCTATGGCTGAGTTCGTGGAAAACCACCGAGGCGAAAAACAGGACGCTGGTTATGATTCCCAGCGCCCAATGCTGCGTGGGAGTCCAGCCCGGGTGCTGGGAGGTAAACTGCGTCCGCAGGGACACCGTGATCAGCAGAAAAATGACGAACCAGCTCGGATGCAGGTAGAGCGGGATGCCAAGGACTCTCCCGAGGGGTATGCCGGGAAGATGTTCAGGCTCTGCCATGATGGTCCACTCCGAAGAAACGCAGCTTCCATCTCAGCAATTCTGATGGACCCGCGCGTGCCGCGCCCGCCGACCGCTTCCCCATACTAGGAGTCCTAACAGCTTCGCGCAATATCTGACTTCTGCGGCCGGTGGTTTGACCTCCCGTCAAGGACTATGGAATCCAGGAATCTTGCCGAGGAATCGAGGGATCAGCAAAGATTGGTTGGGATATGATGCCGGCGGGGTGATTGCAAAGACGTTCCGAGCGGACGAATTGCAAACTCTGCTCTAAACAGGAACAATGAAATTGTGACGTTCCGCACCAAACTCTTTCTGATCTTTACGTTGGCGCTCCTGCTATGCGTGGGATTGGTAGCCGTGGGCGTGACGGCGCTGACTCGCCGCACCTTGGAGCAGCGAGACCACCAGTACGCGGATGGGGCGGTCGCGCAATTCAACCGCGAATTCGGGCGGCGCGAAGTGGAAGTCGCGCACCAGGTGCAAGGAATCGCCGATGCGGAAAGCATCGTGCGTATGGCGATCGACCTGAGCCGCCCGCAACCGGATGTTTCTCTTTACGCGAATGACGCGAGGGGCGTAGCGCAGTCCCGCCAGCTTGATTTCCTCGATTTTGTGGGCAGCGATAGCTCCATCGTTTCCTCCGCGGAATGGCCGGGGAGGTCGGGTAGCAAGCTGAACTGGGTGACCGAACCAGTGGATTGGCCTTCGCTGGGCGCGTTTCTGACGAGGATAGACACCCCGACTGGACCATGGCTGGGGATCACGGCGGTCTCGCTGGTGCGGGTGGGCGACAAAAATCTATATGTGGTCGGGGGGCAGCGGCTTGGCGGGGACTTCCTTGCATCGCTCGCTCTGCCGGCGGGGATGCGCGCGCTGCTGTATCAGAATCTCTCACCGAACTTTGAGCCCTCGAATTTGATCGACGAAACGGGACCCGTTTTGCAAGCGGAGCGACTTGCCCCTTTCATCGCGATGGTGAAACAGCAATCGGGCGAACAACGCTTTCAAATCGCCTGGACTAAAAATGCGGCGACCGTCGAAGAATTTCATACGCTTTCGCTCGCGGGGCGGAACAAGGAACTGGCCGGCGTGCTGCTTGTGGGAAGTTCGCAGGCCGAAGTCGTGACGCTCGAGCGGAGCATTCGCCTGCTCGCGCTTGGCGTTGGCGCGCTGGGAATATTTCTGGGCGTTCTCCTCAGCTGGTGGGGGGCGGCGGGCGTGACGCGGCCCGTGTTGAAGCTGGTCGAAGGGACGCGGGAGATCTCCGCGGGTAATTGGGACGCGCGCGTGGGCGTTCGAGGCGGGAGTGAGATTGCGGAGCTGGCTGGGGCGTTCAACCAGATGACGCAGCACCTGACCGAGGAACGGCAGAGGATGATCCAACTGGAACGCGTGGCGGCCTGGCGCGAAATCGCGCGGCGGCTGGCGCAGGAACTTGGGGAGGCGCTCTCGCGGCTTCAAAGAACGATCGAGGAACTGCAGTCCGCAGGCGGGATTCACGATTCGGCGGGAACGTTGCTTTCGGAAATTCGCGCGATGAAAGAGATCGTGGGGCGCTATGGCGATTTCTCCAGAATGCCTGCGCCGGTATTCGCGCCGGTCAACCTGAACGACATCGTAAAAAGCGTCGTCAAGCTTTTTGCGCCGCAATTCAGCGCGGTGGGGCGGCCCCCGGTCAATCCCGAGGTTCATCTGGACGAGGATTTGCCTGTGATTCAGGCAGATGCAAGCCTGCTGCATCGCGCGCTGGAAAATCTTGTTTTGAATGCGATGGACGCCATGCCCGCGGGCGGGGTGCTGATGATTCGCACGAGTCAGCAGGACGGTAACGTGCAACTCGAGGTTTCCGACACCGGTTCCGGACTCAGCGCGGAGGAGAGCGAGCGGCTTTTCACTTCGTCCTGCACGACAAAGCAGCATGGCACGGGGCTGGGTCTTGCGATCGTGCAGTCGGTGGTAAGCGATCACGGCGGACGCATCGCGGTGGAAAGCGAAACGGGCGTCGGCACATCATTTCAGATCACGCTGCCCGCTAAGCCGCCCGCGCGGATCAATGGGAAAGGCTCAAGCGCCCTGCGGCCGCCCGAAGATCCTCTTCAAAACGAGATGCGTGGGCAGGTAGACCACGATGACCATAAATAAGAAGCTGATCGCCACGTGGACGGGCGGCGGCCCCCAGGAGCGATGAAAAAAAGGGTCGGTGAATGCGAAATTCATATTTTTGGCAGGAGAAGTGAATCGCGAGGCAACAAAGACGGGCAACGCGATCGATGACTGCAGCCGAAAACCCCGCCGATCGTAGCCTGTGCGGTGCAGCGCCCATAAAAGCAGCGGCGGCATCACGATGTGAAAAAGAGACAGCAGCCGGACCCACAACGGGTAGTGCGCATCGAAAAAATATTCCGTCCCTCCGAGCAGGTGTCGCCCGAGAAAAAGCCGCCAGGAAGCGTCAAGGGTCCACACCAGATCGACCAGCAATGAGGAAACCGCCTGGCTGGAAATCAGAAGGCGGCTGTCGGCCCAGAAGCCGATACACGTGAGCAAAACGGCTATGTCACAGAGTTGAAGGAAGTTGGAAGCGCCCCAGGTGCGCCAGTAAGCGGGCACCCAAACGAGCAGCCAAGCGAGAGATGCCCATCGCAACAAGATAGGAAATTTGGCGGGGCCGGATCGAGGAGGCACGATTTTTCGCCGGAGAACCGGCGGCCATCGTATCAAACGCGCTGGACAAAACCTAGTTGGCTACACGACCTAGGTTGCTACAGGTCTGGCGGCGGAGACGCTTATGCCGGGGGCCGTGGCGCCCGATGAGCGCGCGCCGCGCTTATTTTCGTAAAGGGCGCGGTCGGCGGCTTCGATCAATTCCTTGGATGTCTGGCCGAGTTCGTATTCCTTCCATCCAGCCGAAAATTCCACGGGGACCATTTTGCCGGCTATCTCCGCCTTGAAGGTAACGAGGCGGTCGAGCACATGATGGAGCTGATGAGTATCGCATTCCGGGAGAAGCAGCATGAATTCGTCGCCCCCGAGGCGCACTGCCAGATCGGAGCCGCGAATGGCGCGCGTGATGTGTTCGGCAAAGGCTCGCAGGACCGCGTCCCCCGCGGGATGGCCGTGGCTGTCGTTGATTTGCTTGAAGCTGTCGAGGTCCAGGAGGAGCAGGGTGAGCGCGGTGCCCTTCCGCTGGCAGCGATTGACTTCCGCTTCGACGCGGGGTTCCGCGAAGCGGCGGTTGTAGAGGCCGGTAAGCGGGTCAAACATAGCCATGCGGTACAGCGCTTCCGAACTGGCCTGCTTCTGCTGGATTTCCGCGCAAAGGTCTTTGATTCGGAACTGCTGCCAGAGCGAGTAGACGTTGAAAAGAAGCACCAGGCCGACGAGGCCCCTGACAGCGAGGTTCACGTTGAACTGCAGGAACTCATCCTCGCGAAGCAGTGTGGGAAGCGTGAAGGATACGATGGTGCCGGTCAGCAGCAGGACGATCACGACGGTGTTGGACCAGGACCACCAGTTGCGGGTCTGAATTTTCCGGAGATCGGATTGAATTGCTTGTGTGTAGGACTCGATCGATTCGGCGCGTTGCTGGCCGGGCCTCGCTTTGGTTTCGTTCAACAATTCAGGTGCTCCCCTGCGCGACGGCGGGAATTACAAACGACGGTCCGCCCCGGGTATCAGAGGCTTTCGCAATTTTCACGACGCGGTGCGGCGTGAACTCTGAAAAAAGAACTTCCGAGGGAATACAGCCAGCGTTTGGTCTATTGAATGGCCCTGGGGAATAAAATAAGGCCACGCGCGTAAGCCGTCCAGAACTGGCGAATGCTCGGTGCTCGAACCGTTACCTGTACGAGCCTGTACCAATCGGTTAGGGACGAGGGGGATGCCGTTAGAGCTTTTGCTGGCTGGGCCGTGCTGCGCATGCGAAAATCCGTGCCTGGTGAAATCCATCCCCACTCTGATTGCGGGCGGTGCCGTGGCGGCGGCCGGGGTGTTCGCATGGGGCGCCGTAGCGCCATCCGCGCAACTCTTTGGGCCGACGATCCGGTACACGGGTGACACTTCCACTTTGGCGCTTACGTTCGACGATGGACCGAATCCCGCGATCACGCCGGCGCTGCTGGACTTGCTCGACCGGCACGCGGCCCGGGCTACCTTTTTCCAGATCGGCGAGCGGATTCGCGAATTTCCCGCGCTTTCAAGGGAAATTGTCCTGCGGGGCCACGCCGTGGGAAACCATACCGACACCCATCCGAGGCTGACATTCCTTTCTCCGGGCCGCATTCGAGGTGAACTTGCTCGCTGCAACGACGCGCTCTTCTCCGCCACCGGGCGAAAAACGCCATGGATGAGACCGCCGTACGGGTATCGAGGGCCGCAACTCGAGTCGGTGCTTCGGCAGCAGGAGGAAAGGGCGCGCGTTGTGATGTGGTCCATGTCAGGACGCGATTGGAACCGGCAATCCTCGGAGAAAATGATTCGGCGCTTGCGCCATGTGCGCGGAGGAGATATCGTCCTGCTGCACGATGGCGATCATCGGACGCCGGAGGGCGATCGGCGCCACACGATTGCCGGGCTTGCATATTGGCTTCCCCGCTGGAAAGATGCTGGTATACGCTTGGTGAGCCTCGATGAAGTGGCGCAGGCCGGATTCGCCGGATAGGACCGAATGGACGAGAAGAGATTTTACGACGAAAAAGAAGAGACGAAGCAGATCCCGCTGACGTGTCCCCATTGCCGCCAGGAAGGAACGTTCCCTGTGCGATGGATCGTGAGGAACAAGAAGGCGCAGGTGCCGGGCGGGGCCAACGACCAGGACCGCCAGCAGTTTGCCAAGGCTCGCTCTTACATGGTGCGCGTCGACAATATGGTCGCCTGCCGCAATATTCGCTGCCGGAAGAGGTTTGATCTAACGGGGCAGACGGTGTTTTTGATTTAGGCATCCTGCCTCCCGGGCGGGGCATCCTTAGCACCTGGAAACGGGGGATCCATGAAGATCAACCGGCTGCATCGAAACTTCATCGGCATGCTGCTTCCCTTGGTTTGGTGCGTGCCGCTGCCGGCACAAGACGCCGGTCCGTTTCCTGCGACCCCTCCGGCTTCGTCCGAGCTTGATCCCGCGAAACCGCCGCGTCCCGTTCCGCCTCCGACTGCGCCTGCTGCGGTTCAGACGGCCGCGGTCGAGACGAAACCACCGGCTAAAATCGAGGTGCCTACCGGGACGCACATCCCGCTGGTGCTGCATAACGGAATCTCGACGCGCAGCGCCCGGCCGGGCGATCCGGTTTATTTCGAAACCCTGTTTCCCGTAATGATCGACGGCCGCGTAGTCATACCTGCTGGAACCTATATAAGCGGGGAGGTTACCGAATCTAAGCGCCCGGGACGCGTGAAGGGCCGCGCGGAGTTGGGAGTCAAGTTTACGACCATGATTCTACCGAACGCGTACATGGTGAATTTGAATGCGTCCCCCGGAGGAGCCGCGGGCACGGGCGGGGGCGAAACCATGGATAAGGAAGGGAAAATATCTGGGGACAGCGACAAGGCGTCCGATATCGGCACGATCGCAAAGACAACGGGCGCCGGCGCCGGAATAGGAGGCCTCGCGACACAGAGCGCGAAGGGTGCGGGGATCGGAGCAGGCATCGGCGCGGCGGCTGGAATTGCGGCTGTTCTGATGTCGCGCGGGCCTGAAGCGGAATTGCCGCGCGGTTCGACGCTCGACGCCGTGATCAACCGGCCGATTTTTCTCGATTCCGACAAGGCGCAGTTCACGGGCCCCGGGCAGGCCTCGACGCTGCCCGGCCCTCCGAACCGCGAACCGCAGCGCAACCGGATGCCGTTTTAGCGCGATCGCGTTACGTCAGTATCTTGCTGATTTACGTTCAGCGGATTCAAACCGGAACGGCGAGAAGGGTTGGGTATCGAATGTTGTTCGTCCGTCGATGGCCCATTCCTTGACCAGCTTGGCCGTAACAGGCGCGAGAAGGATCCCGTTGCGGTAGTGACCTGTCGCCAGGATCAATCCCTCGAGATTTGTTAAGCCGAGAATCGGAAGATCGTCCGGTGTGCCGGGACGCAGGCCCGACCACGTTTCGAGAATTTCCGCAGAGCCCAGATCTGCGCACAGCTCCAAGCCGGCCTCAACGATCTTTCGTACCCCACCCGCGGTGACGCTCTTATGGAAACCGGCATCCTCCGAGGTGCTTCCGGCCACGATACGGCCGTCGGACCGCGGGACCAGATAGCCTCGCTCGGAACGAAGGACGTGGCGCAAGGCCAGATTGGCCTGCCGCAGGGCGAGCATTTGCCCGCGTACGGGACGCGTTGGATTCGAGGGGATGAGCTTCCCTGCTGCCCCCGCGATTTCGCCTGAAAAGCACCCGGCCGCGATGATGACGTGCTTCGCGTGTACCTTTTCTCCACTGGCCGCAAGTATGCCCGCGCAGCGGTCGTGTTCTTCGATGAGAGAAGCCACCGAGAAACCCGGGCGAATCTTCACCCTACGGTTCGCCGCAGCCGCCAGCAGAGAATCCATCAGCAAACGAGGATCGACGCTTTCTTCTTCCGGGAGGTGAAGAACGGCGCGAACATCCGGATTCAGCGCCGGTTCCATTCTGTGCGCGTCCGCCAGAGAGATCGCTTCGGAAGCTAAGCCTAGCTCACGGTGCTCAGCCAGCATCGCGTTTCGTTCGGCTTCGGCCGAGGCTCCCGTGAAAATTTGAAGCGTGCCCGTTCGCGTGTAATCGACTGGTTTGCCCGATACCTCTTCGATGGCACGGACAAATTCGGGATAGAGCCTTAGGCTTTGTTTCGCCAACGGAACCAGCGAACGGTCGCGCCGCGAATCGGGCGCAGGCGAGAGCATGCCGGCGGCGGCCCAGGAAGCTTCGCGGCCGGGTTGCTGGCGGTCGAGGACCACAATCTTCAGTTTTTCGGCGGCGAGTTCAAAAGCGATCGAGCAGCCGATGATGCCGCCGCCCACGATCGCCACATCGAATTTTTCCACGCTCCGATGTTAGCAGCAAATCGTGGGCTGCACGACGACCGCGCACCACGAGTAACGGCAAACTGCAAAAGGCCGGAGGGATTCATCGCTCGAAAGGCGAGCGATGGAGAACCGTACTTCGCTGCGCTCAGGACGACTGCCGCTAGGCGAGGCGAACGGCTGCGCAAAAATCACACAAAAACGCCAATCGGGAGATTGGCGTTCCCGGGGGGCTACGCCCTCGCGCGCGCAAGCTTTGATGCGCGGGAATGCCCCACGGCCAGGGAGACAGAAGACCGACCCTTAACACCGAAGGGTCGGGCACCCGCAAAGGCAACGACAACAGCAACAACAAAGGCAACGCAACTGCGAAAAGCAAGAGGGATTCTTCGCTTCGCTCAAAATGACTGACAAGAAGAATGACCCGGTCAGAACGACCATTTAAAATGACCGTTCAAAAGGAATTGATGAGTTCGGTTGAGAGGAGGCGGGCCTTCTGGGCAAGGTTTTGCGCGCGGGCCCAATCGCCGCTCTTGCTGGCATCGAGCGATTGCGCGAGGAAGCTGCGAATCTTTTCGAGAAGATCCTGCTGAGCGGCGTTGAGCTGTTTGCCCTGGGCGGCTTGGAGATTTTTTCTTGCGGCGGAGACATCTTCGTTGGTCTTGCGTTCGTAACTGGCCTGGTCGACCTGCGAGAGCTGCGGAGAGATTTGCGGGGCGGGGGGCCGGGACGCCGTCTCGGTCGCCGTTTCTTGCGCCGGGGGCTCGACCGGTTTGCGCGGAGCCCGAGCGGTCGCAACGGGAGCAGGTGGAGGCGCCGCAGCGTCCGCTACTACGGGGGGAGCTGCGGTGTCCTCGACGGGAGGTACAGCGTCGGTATCCGGCGCGATCGTCAT
>CAZRKW010000139.1:0-10862 GCA_964600355.1 uncultured Acidobacteriaceae bacterium | reverse complement strand
AAGTGTCTGGTTGTCGAGCGACCGGCGCGCCCGCTTGCGCCAGAAGCCCACGGGATAATCCTTCGTAAGTCCGAGAATCTCGATTGCCGGGGTGCTCATGGCAGTCATCTTATTTTTTTCAGGCGCGGAATGCTTGTCAAGAGCGCACTGTTTACGCGAAAAGCACATTAGCGCGCGGACGAGCACGCGGAGCTCCTGCAACGATTGTCGCCGGAAAACGCCTACGAAGGGAATAGTAGCGGCGCGGCGAGTGTACCACTATGGATAGACGCTTACGACAATTGGCACCAAACATTTTGTGGTCCGAGGCCCGAATTTTTCTTGACAAGTTTTCTCCAACGCTCGATACTTCGCACCCAGACTCGGAGAAAAAGTCGGAAGTCGATCGTCGCCCTCAGCCCGCGCGGTCGACCGACGGGGCAGAAGGTCCGGGTTCAGCCAGTCACAGCGCAATCTCCCCTCCTAACCGCGCACAGTGTTTAGCGCGGCATGGCTGGGCTTTTCTATTTTTTCGGCCGGGGTGCCGCGAAACGCCACCCCAGCTTTGATCGAGACGTGTGAACCGCCCGTTGCGTGCATCGCTCGGTGCCACGCGACAACTTTCCGGCTACCGGGAATTGGGAGTAAAATGAAGTTAGCAGCCTCCCGCTCGGCACCCCGGCCAACATTCGACGGCAAGACTGCCGGCGCGGAGGCAGATGATGGCAGAGACACGGATGGTCCTGAACGGAACCATGCAAACAGAACAGACAACTCGCAAGGCGACCGGGCTGGATTTCCAGCGCTGGTTCACGGACGGCAAAATTTCCCCCTTCGACAAGGTCGAATGGGAGCGGCGGACCGCACTCATCGGCAACGATAAGGGCCAGGTCATCTTCCGCCAGGAGAATGTGGAAGTCCCCAAGGGCTGGTCGCAGACGGCCACCAACATCGTAGCCTCCAAGTATTTTCACGGGAAACCGAATACCATCGAGCGCGAAACCTCGGTGCGGCAACTGATTGGCCGCGTGGTAGATACCATCGTCCGCTGGGGCGACGAGGGCGGCTATTTTGCCACCCCGGAATCCCGCAATGCGTTTCGCGACGAGCTGGCTCACCTGCTCGTCGAGCAGAAAATGGCGTTCAATTCCCCGGTGTGGTTCAACGTCGGCGTGCAGGCCAAGCCGCAATGCTCGGCGTGCTTCATCAACTCCGTCCAGGACAGCATGGACTCCATCATGAACCTGGCCAAGACCGAGGGGATGCTCTTCAAGTGGGGCTCCGGCACCGGCACCAATTTCTCCACCCTGCGCGGCAGCCGCGAATCGCTCTCCGGCGGCGGAATTGCTTCCGGGCCAGTGAGTTTCATGAAGGGCTTCGATGCCTTCGCCGGCGTGATCAAGAGTGGCGGCAAAACGCGCCGCGCCGCCAAGATGGTGATCCTCAACGTCGATCACCCGGACATCATGGAGTTCATCGAATCCAAGATGAAGGAGGAGCATAAGGCGCACGTCCTGATCGAGCAGGGCTACAACTCTTCGATCGATGGCGAAGCCTACTCTTCCGTATTCTTCCAGAACGCCAACCACTCCGTACGCGTCACCGACGATTTCATGCGCGCCGCGGACGAGGATCGCGACTGGTGGACCCGCAACGTGAACGACGGCAAGCCCGTCGACAAATTCCGCGCCCGCGATCTCATGCGCAAGATGTCCGAATCGGCTTGGCAGTGCGGCGATCCCGGCATGCAGTACGATACGACCATCAATCGGTGGCACACCTGCAAGGCTACCGACCGCATCAACGCCTCCAATCCGTGCTCGGAGTACATGTTCCTCGACGATACGGCCTGCAATCTCGCCTCGCTCAACCTTCTGAAGTTTTTGGGCGATAACGGCCAATTCGACGCGGCAGGTTTCCGCCACTCGGTCGACGTGACCATCACCGCGCAGGAGATTCTGGTCGATAACGCCAGCTACCCGACCGAAAAGATCGCGCGCAACTCGCACGATTTCCGCCCCCTGGGTATCGGCTATGCCAACCTGGGCGCGCTGCTGATGTCTCTGGCTCTGCCCTATGATTCCGACGGCGGCCGGGATTTCTGCGGCGCGGTCACCGCGCTGCTCACCGGCGAGTCCTACGCGCAGTCGGCCCGCATCGCCGAGCGCATGGGGCCGTTTGGCGGCTACATCCGCAACCGCGAGCCCATGCTCGATGTAATCCGCATGCACCGCGATTCGCTTCGCCCCATCAAGGAGGAACACGTGCAGCCCTCCCTGCTGCGGACGGCGCAGGAATCATGGGATGCCGCGCTCGAATTAGGCGAGAAATTCGGCTACAAGAACTCGCAGGTATCCGTGCTCGCGCCCACCGGCACCATCGGCTTCATGATGGATTGCGACACCACCGGTATCGAGCCCGACCTAGCTCTGGTGAAGCAGAAGCGGTTAGTGGGCGGCGGCGTGATCAAGATCGTCAACAACACCGTCCCGCAAGCCTTAATGAGGCTGGGCTATCCGCCGGAACAGGTGGCTCAGATCGTCGATTACATTGACGCGGAAGGCAAAATCGAAGGCGCTCCCGGTCTCAAGCCCGAGCATCTTCCCGTATTCGATTGCTCGCTGACGCCGATGGGCGGCGGGCGCTCGATTGCGTGGCGCGGCCACCTGCGAATGATGGCAGCGGCGCAACCGTTCCTCTCCGGCGCGATCAGCAAGACGATCAACATGCCGGAAGAATCCACGGTGGAGGATATTTCCGAAGCCTACACCGAGTCCTGGAGGCTGGGCCTCAAGGCCGTGGCCATCTACCGGGACAATTCCAAGTGTTCGCAACCCCTGTCGGCCGCCGGCAAGAAGGAAGAAGTGAAACCACCCGCAGCCGAGGCCGCGGCGGCAAAGGCGGCGCAGGCCGTAGTGCCGGCTGGTGAACAGCAGGAACTCTTCAAGGACGGCGCGCGTCGCCGGAAACTGAAGAACGAACGCAGTTCGATCACCCATAAGTTCTCGATCGGCGGCCATGAAGGCTATCTGACGGTAGGAAAGTACGACGATGGCACGCCGGGCGAGATCTTCATCAAGATGGCGAAAGAGGGCTCCACTCTCTCCGGCATCATGGATGCCTTCGCGCTGTCCGTCTCGATCGCGCTTCAGTACGGCGTTCCGCTTCGCGCCATCGTCGACAAATTCGTGAATTCGCGCTTCGAGCCCTCGGGCTACACCGGCAATCCCGAGATTCGCTACGCGAAATCGATTGTCGATTATCTCGGCCGCTGGCTGGGCGGGAAGTTCATCTCCCGCGATTACCTGGACGCCGATGTCGCCGAGGAAATCGCGGCCCCGGCAGCTCCAGCCGCCACGGCCAAGGCTCCGGCGATTTCCGGGGTCGCAAAAGCTGGCGATCCGGAAGCCGCCATTCGCCCTCGTGCCGCGATTGACGATGCTCCCTCGTGCTCCGAGTGCGGAATGCTCATGACGCCGAACGGAAGCTGTTACAAATGCGCGAACTGCGGCAGCACATCAGGCTGCAGCTAGACGCTGTTCCTTCAGAAGTGAGAGTAGCTTCAGGGCGCTGCTAGTACTGGGCGCCCTTTTTATTTGGACGATAGTTCAGTTCAGGAGACAGGAAGCACGAGCGGAAAATAACGTGTCTGCAAAAAAATCGGGGGCCCACCCGGGCCCCCATTTCTTCATACCCCCGAAAACCGGCCTCGGCGCAACGAAACCGGCCCACCCCGGGAAACAACATAAAAAGCAGTCGCTGTTGTTAGTTGCACGCGTGATGCCAGCTATAGTTTATTTCGATAGGAGCGAGAACCGCTGATTTAAAAGGGCTTAAATAACCAAAAAGGGCCGCTGTCTTACGGTTCGGCGCGCCAACATCCAATTTCTGAAAGGAACCGACCTCGATCTACAGTCTTTGGAAGAATCGAGCTTGGTAAACGAAGCAAGAATTCCGAGGGTATTCCGGATCTTCATCCGATCGACGACTGAAGCGCTGACGCGAGAGATTCGGTCCACCGCGAGACGTCTTCCTCCCGCTCGGCTTCCACCATCACCCGAGCCAAGGGTTCAGTGCCGGAATATCGCAGCACCACGCGACCGGAGTCTCCCAAAGTCTTTTCCGCCTGACGCAGCAGCTGGGCGACCTCAGGCAGAGAGTCGAGCGCCGGCTTTGACCGCACCCGCACGTTCACGATCTTCTGCGGAAAAATCTTCAAGTCCGCCACGAGCTGTTCGAGAGGCCCGGCGATCGCAATCAGCGCAGCAATCTTGATCGCGGTCAGCATGCCGTCGCCAGTGGTGGCATCGTCCAGAAACAGGATGTGCCCGGACTGTTCTCCGCCCAAGTTCGCCCCGATACGCTGCATCTCTTCCAGCACGTACCGGTCGCCCACCGCGGTGCGAACAAGCTTGAGTCCCGATTGCGCCAGGGCGCGCTCCAGGCCCAGGTTGGCCATCGTCGTCCCAACGATCACGTTGCCTTTCAGCTTGCCGATCGATTTCAGATAGCGCCCGGTAACCAGCAGAACGCCGTCTCCATCGACGAGTTTTCCCGCCGCGGTCGAGAAAAGCGCGCGGTCCGCATCGCCGTCGAAAGCCACACCCAGCGCCGCACCCTGTTCCACCACGACCTTCTGCAATTGTTGCGGGTGCAACGAACCGCAGCCCGCGTTGATGTTCCGGCCGTCGGGGGAATCGTTGATCGCGATCACTGTGGCGCCCAGGGAGCGGAAAAGTTCCGGCGCGAGCTTGCTCGCGGCGCCATTGGCGCAATCGAGCGCGATTTTCATCCCCGCAAACTTCGCCCCGGGGAAAACGGCGGCCCGCAGGCCGTTGAGATAATCCTCGTAAAGTCCTTCGTCTCCGTTCAACCGCACCGCTTTCAGCGCGGAAACGCTGCCGTTCTTCGAGAGAATCACCTGTTCGAGCGCTGCTTCCACGGAATCGGAAAACTTCATTCCCGACGAGGAAATCAGCTTGACGCCATTGTCGTGGTAAGGATTGTGGGAGGCCGAGATGACCACCCCGGCGGAAAAGCCGTCGCGATCGACGAGAAAAGCTACGCCAGGGGTCGTCAGCACGCCCGCCGACACTGGCTCGGATCCAGCCGAAGCAAGACCCCGCGCAATGCATTCCGCAATGTGCGGCCCGGATTCGCGCGTATCTCGGCCGATCAGCACCTTGGGATGGGCAGTTTGCTCGCGAAGATGCTTCCCCAGCGCCAGTCCCACGCGCTCCAGTGTCGCGTCGTCGAGCGGATATTCCCCGGGGATTCCGCGAATCCCATCCGTACCGAACAGCTCTTTTCCCATTACTTCCTGTCCTTTGATTGGAGAGCCAGTAAGCAATTCTAACACTCCGAAACTCCGAAAATGGCCAAGCCTCAACGGCATCCATCGAAAACGTAACCCTCCCCGGCCGATTCCAAAAGCGAACAAGTCTTAGATTTGGAACTCCCGTAGTGCCGGATAGGCACCCTCTGGTCGGTCTCATGCAGCGGCTGTGCTATCGTTACGTGGATGCCCTCCGAAGAGACCAAAGTCGTCACCGCCAGCTCCGTCAGCGCGAGGATCATCGCCGTCGGAATCGGCTTGGCCTTCTGCTATTTCGCTTCTACCGTGCTGGTGACACTGCTGATGGCGGCATTGCTGGCCTATTTCCTCGATCCAGTTGTGACTTGGCTGGAACAAGTGCGCATTCCGAGGGCGTTGGGTTCGCTCCTGATGGTCCTGTTCACCATCGCGTTGCTCGTGGTGCTGGGGTGGATGCTCGTGGAGCGAGCGGATCAATTCAGCCGCGACTGGCCGAAGTATCGCGCCCCGCTGCGAGCCGCCTCCGCCGATTTCGACCGCCGGCTGGAAAGCCTCGAGGCCCGCGTGTCGGAAATCGAGCCGGGAGAAACGCCGGGACCACGCGTGATTACAGTCACCGATCCCCATCCGGTGCGGACCGCGCTCGTCGGAAAGCTGGATTCACTGTATTCCTTCCTGTTCGCCGCCACGTTCATGCCGTTTCTGCTCTTCTTCATGCTGGCCGCCAAGCGCCAGGTGTGGCATGCCACCATGCAACTGTTCCCTGCGGCCGAGCGCACGGAAGTGAAAGATGCGCTCGCCGATGTTACTCACGTGCTGCGCGGTTACCTCATGGGTACGGCGCTGGTCGGATTGATTCTAGTGCTAGCCAGCTGGCTTTTTTTCATGGCCCTGGGACTCGACTTCCCGTTTTTGACCGCGCTCGTTTCCGGCACCTGCAACCTGGTGCCCTACCTGGGCGCGGTAATGTCTTGGATTCCGCCGCTGTTCATCGGCCTCAAGCAATATCACAGCGTGGCGCCTTACCTCGGCATCGTCGCGGTGCTCACGGCGTTCCACATCATGACGGCGAATCTTCTGATCCCCGCGCTGATCGGCTGGCGCGTCCGCCTCAATGCCCTCGCGGTTACCGTCTCGCTGTTGTTCTGGGGATGGCTCTGGGGCGCCATGGGATTGATTCTCGCAATTCCCATCATGGCGGTTTTCAAGGTGATCTGCGATCACGTGGAGCGTCTGCAGCCCGTGGGTCGCTGGCTCAGCGCGTAGCTAAAGCTGCTCGTTCCTCGCCAGAGATTGGCGCAAACGTTCTGCCACTGTCCCCAAAGATTCTGCGTCCTCTGATTCCTGAAACAGCCGGATCGCGGCAATTCCCGCCGCTCCAGCTCTAAGTGTTTCCGCAGCGTTTGTTTCTGTGACGCCGCCAATCGCAATCACAGGAATGCGAACAGCCTCACAAACTCTGGTGAGCCGAGCGATTCCCTGTGGCGAACCAAAAGAACGCTTCGAAGGAGTATCGTAAACCGGGCCGAAGAAAATGTAGCTCGCGCCCGCCCTTTCCGCTTCCAGCGCTTCTTCGAGCCCGTGGCATGACACGCCTATCAGGAATTCCGGCGGCGCGTTTCCGCGACGGCACCACTGAATCACGCCAGCAGAGGCAATCGATTCCCCGCCGAGGTGGACTCCGTCAGCTCCGGCAGCCAGTGCAATATCGAGCCGGTCGTTCAAGATAACGCGCGGGCCGTCCGAAGCCGCATGGGCGATGCGGACCGCGTCCCCGGCCAGCGTGAGCAGTTCGCGCGCGGGCAAATCGTTTTCGCGAATCTGTATCCAGTCGATGCTCGCGTACGACCCGTTGCGGATTTTATCCCGGACCTTATCGACGGCGCTCCGCGAACCGCCCTGCAGCGCCGTCCGGTCAGTGACGTAACACAGGATCGGCTGGCGAAAAGCAACGGTGGGGAGCGTCATGGTTGGCGATCCAAAGGCGCGATTCTATTTCCGGCCCGCCATGATCACGGCGCGGCGGCGAAAGGCTCCCACCGAGAGAACCACGTTGACGCAACCCAAGCCCGAAATGGCCCCGCGCAAAAAGGGATTCTCCACGAACAGGCCCAACCCCGGATATTGGTACAGAAAGTAATTGGTTTCCCAGACGTAGGACCACGGAACCAGAATCAGCGTTAAGCCAATTTCGAGCCAGACCATCAGGATGACGACGCGCAAAAGGCGGCTTATCATGAGTCTAGAATTATGGGAGATTATCGCGGGACTGGCAACCCGCCGGCGGATCGTGAGTCGCGGGAAGCTAGTGGTGTTGCAGCGTAGCGATGCGGTCGGAGACGTCGCGGTAGTCGATATTCATGGCGTACACCTGGCGAAAACAATCGAGCGCCTCGTCCGAATCCCCGGCCATTTCGAGCGAGATGCCCAGGTCGTATCGCAAAGCGAGAATTGTTTCCGGGTCGAGGCCCGGCACGTTGAGCGCGCGCTTGTACCACAGCGCCGCGATTTTCGGCTCGCCCTTATCCCCGAAGGAAAGCGCCAGCATCACGGCGCAATTCATCGCGTAACGGAAGGGCGTTCCTTTTTCCACCGATTTCGCTACTTTTTGAAATTCGCCGATCGCTTCATCGAGCAGCCCCATCTCGCGGTAGGCAATGCCGAGGTTGTAATGGGTTTCCAGGTCCTCGTTTTCTTCGCCAAGTTCGCCTAGTTCGTTGCGAAACTCCTGAAAAACCTCGGAAAGCTGATTCAGGCTTTCAGCGGTTGCCTCCGCCGAAGTCTCGGCTTCGACGGGTTCGGGGCTTTGCAAACTCGCCGGCTCGGAAACCTCCTTGCGGGCATTTCCCGGCACATCTCCATTGGAACGGATGTTTATCGGCGCAGGAGCTTCCATCCCTTCCACTTCCGCGGCCAGCTCGCTGATGAGATCTTCGGTCGTAGTCGCGCCTTTTTCCTCGACCGGCAATAATTCAGGCGCGAGTTCCAGTTCGAAATCCGAGCTTTCCGCGGTAGTTTCCCCGGCCGAGGAGATTTCGAACTCGAACGGATCGGCCTCGGAGGGCAGCTCGGCGACAGTCTCCAACGGAGCTACTTCCGCGGAGGATTCATCCTGAATCACGTAGGTTTCAGGCTCGATCGGTGGATCAAGGGATATCTCAAGGGGTGGATCGATAGATACCGGATCGGGTATCGCCGGTTCCGACGCGTCTTGCACTTCGATTGCTTCCGCACTTTCAAATGCTGCGATCAGGGTTTCGGCCGGCGGAAGGGTGGAAGCCTCGACAACCGCTGGAGGCGGAGGCTCCACAACCTCCTGCACCATGGCCTCCCATTCGTCGGAGAGGTCGACCTCTCCCGCCGAGCTGATCGCCCGGTGGCGTTCCTGCACAGCCTCTTCGCCCTCTGCGCCGGGAGGAATCTCAATTCGCGCCATTTCCGGAACTGGCGCTGCCATGTCCACGGGAACTGCCCCTATAGACGCTGGCTCGACGCCGTGAACCTCGGAAGAATCGGCAGCAGCGGAAGGCTGCAGCGGCAATTGCGGTGTATCGGCCGCCGATTCCCCTGCACCCTGGAAGCGCTTGGATATTTCGGCGAACTTTTCGGCTTCCGCCTGTTCGTTTCTTTCGCGATAAATCTGTTCGAGCGTCGCCGCCAATTCCGCGGCGCGCTGCTTGTTTCCGGAGCCCACCGAAAGATCGAGGAGTCGCTCCAGCGTGGGTGCATGCCGGGGCACTTTCTGCAACACCGTCTCGAGCAGATTCGCGGCCTTCTGCGTCAGTCCGTAGCTCGAAAACAAATCCACATCCGTGAGCGCTTGCTCTAGATAGTGCCGGGTTTCCGGATCGAGAACTTCCTCGGGGACGGGCGCGGCCGTTTCCGAAGCTGCCTGCTCCTCGCCGGCCTGAGCTGAAACAGGCTCGTTCTGTGGCGGCGCTTCTTCGTGGCCTTCCCGCTTGGCGGGCTTGCCGTTGCGGATCCGCATCGATTCCAGCCGCGCGGCCATGCGCTCGTCGTCGCGATTGCGGTCCACGAGTTCTTCCAGCAGCTCTTCGGTGCGCGTGTAGTTTCCCGCTGCTTCGTAGATGTCCGCGAGCTTCGTGAGCGCCACTGTCAGGGGGAAGGGGTCGCTCGTATGGCGGCAGAAACCGGCCAGGAGTTCGAGCCCCTCGGTATTCCCCGGAAGTTTTTCGGTCGCGGCCGAAAGCGCTTTCACGAATTTGTCGTGCTCTCCCACTTCAATCATGGGATCGCGAAGTTCCTTGAAGAGCGGAAGGGCTTCTTCGGCCTGTCCCTTTTCGACCAGCGACTCAGTCACCCGGAAAAGCAGCCCAAAATGCGCGTTGCCACGCACCAACTGGTTGCGGGCGCGGTCCGCTGCTTCTTCGATTTGTCCGGTCTTTAGCTCCAGATCGACGAGGAGATTGGTAACCTCGGTGCCGGCGTCTGCTTCCGGATGCTTCTCGAGAATCTTGAGCGCCGCCGCGTCTTTTCCGTTGGAAACCAGTATTTTCGCCTTCAGCAGCAGCGCGGACGGATCGGAGGGCGCCACCTCCAGGGCTCGCTCGACCACCTTCTCGGCTTCGCTCGAGTCGCTACGGTCAAACAGGCGCTGTCCATAGGCGAGATACGTTTTCGCGGCGTCGCCCTTCTGCCCCATCACGTTATAGAGCTCGGCCAGGCGCATCTGCACCCGCGGATTTTCCGGCTCCACTTCCAGAAGGCGATGCAGCACCTCGACGGCCTTGGGTCCTCGGTTGGCCTTCAGGTGCGCCTCGGCGATTTGCAGGAACAGAGGCCGCGCTTCGCTCAACACCCCTTGCTGCACGTAAAGGTCGGCCAGCTTCTCGAGTGGATTGATCTCATTCGGGGCCAGCTTGGCGATCTTTTTATAAATCGCAATGGCCTTGCTGTTGAATCCGTCGTTCAGGTACACCTGCGCCAGTCGTTCAAAGTATTCGAGTGCATGGGACATGTCACCCTGGCGGGCGTAGAGGTCGCCCACCGTCATCAGGGTGGCTTGATCTTTCGGATCGTTGCGCAGGATCTGCTGATACTCGGCGATGGCCTGGTTGACCTTGCCTTGGTTCAAATACTTCAGAGCGCTCTCGAGCGCTTTGCTCTTATTGAAGGCCATGTGTGAGTTCGTGTGTTCCGAGCCCGGCTGCGCTGGGGTGGTGAACAGAGCTCAAATGGAAGGTTAGCATGCGAGAAACTCAAGTCAACGAAGCGCAAGAGGCAAGGTGAGGAAGGGGATAACAGGGCGAAACCCCGTTTGGGGTCTAAGAGCCCTCTAAGGAAACAACCGAGAGGCCCAGCGGCAGCGGATTCTGTACGGCGCCCGCAGCCCAGCACCGCGACTCTCTCACCGGGGCATAGGAAAAGCGGTGCAGAGGCGTCGGCCCGTGCAGCCGCAGCGCTTCCAGATGTTCCGGCGTGCCGTAGCCCTTGTGTTGGGCCAGCCCATACTGCGGGTAGAGCTCGTCGAACTCTTCCATTCGGCGGTCGCGCTCCACATTGGCGAGGATCGAAGCGGCAGCGATCGAAACCGAGCGCGCGTCGCCGT
>CAZRKW010000138.1:7837-10870 GCA_964600355.1 uncultured Acidobacteriaceae bacterium | reverse complement strand
TCAGCGTCTTCGCGGTGCCGGGCAGGCCGGTGATCAGGCAGTGGCCGCCGACGAACAGCGCGGTGAGGATCTGGTCGATGACCTCCTCCTGGCCGACGATGACCTGGCGAACCTGGCTGAGAATGCCGTCGCGCACGGCATGAAAGCGGTCAATGCGTTTCTTGAGTTCCGCGGAGTCGAGATTCACTTCAGCAGTAGCCATCGGTCATTTCCCTTTCTCGGAGTCTTCGATCTGCAGGAGTAATTTCTGAGCGGGCCGGAAATCGGGAGCGGCTTCGAGCGCCGCGAGAACGTTGGTTTCGGCCTGATCCTTCTGGCCGTCCGCAAAATAGGCCTGGGCGAGACTGAACTGGGCGGAGGCTTTGTCGAGCGGATGCATGGCGACCACGGCTCCATACTCGCGGATGGCGCCCTTGTAATTGTTCTGGGCGAACCACAGGTCGCCGAGCTGGCGGTGGAGGTCTTCATTCACCGGGTAAATGTAATTGATGCGATCGAGGGTTGCGGCGGCTTCCTTGGGTTCGCCTAAATCTGTTTCCAGCGAGGCAAGCTGCTTGAGCGCGCCCGGATTGCGCCCTCCCATTTTTTCGTAACCGGTGAGGATCGTGGCGGCAGATTTCTTGTCGTCCTTGGCGAGATCGGCGTCGGCGATGAATTCGTAGGCGTTGGCCTCGTAAATATATTGGGGATACAGGCTGAGCACCTGCGGGCCGTCTTTCAGGACTTCATCGTAGTTCTTGTCCTTGTCCAGCTTTGCGAGATGCTCGATGCCGACGCGCCAGTGTTCGAAATTCTTCACGGTCTTGCCGACGTCATCCACGAGCCAGTCCATGAATTGTTTGTCGAACTCATCGGCGGATATGCCGAGATTTTCCTGAATCACATCCGGCGTGGTGCGAATCTGCGCGAACGAATGCACCATATCGAGCAGCTTGTCGGCGCCCCAGCGGCTCTGGATGTAATCGCAAATGCGGCCGGCCTGGTAGTAGGAGACGATCACCTGGCCGGGATACTCGGGGCGGACGAAGCCGCGGTCGAGATCCGCGACCGGTAGAAGCTTGCCGGTGTTGATCGCGACGAGAATGTCGGGCGTGATGCGGTCGCCCCACTCGAAATTGGCTTCGGATTCTTCGTGCACCGCGAGGCCTTCGGTGAACCAGCGCGGCACGCGATGATTGGTGGCCGTCAGAATGAACACGTGGCTCATTTCGTGCCAGAGCGTGGCGGCCCAGTGGAAATCCCCCGGCTTGCGGCCCGAGGGGCTGTCCATCGCTACCACCTCGCCGAAAGTGACACCGAGCGCTCCCAGACCCGGCATGCCGAGCGTGCGAACGGCGAAGTCCTCGTGGTCCGGATACACCTCCACCTGCACCGGGCCGGGGAGCTTCATTTTGTATTTCTTTTCGTAGGTGGCAATCGCGCTCTTCAGCACTTGTTCGAAGTAGGGATGCAGAAGATCGGCTTCGCTCTTGTGCAGTTTGAGGATGGTCGTGTCGTCCTTGAAAACGACGAAATTCTTGTAGCTGTCGAGCAGGCGCAGGCTGTTGACGGTGGCCGCGTCGCGGAAGCCGTTGTTGTAGCACATCTCGAGCTGCTGGCGCGGCTCGTCGACCTGGCCGAGGCGCATGAGATTGACGCCGAGCTCGGAACGCGCCGACCACAGCTGCGGATCGAGGGCAATCGCCTTGCGATAGTATGCGACGCCGTCATCGTAGCGGCGGTTGAACACGAGATGGAATCCGATGCGCGAATACGCTTCGCCGTAAGTGGGATTCACCTGGCGGATTTTCTCGAGCCACGCGTCGGGCGGCTTATCGGCGAGCAGTTCGATGGCGGCGCGGATGGCCATGGCGTCCAGCGCATCCGGCGAAAGGCCGATCGCGGTGTCGGCTTCCGCGGCGGCTGTCTTGGTGTCGGAATCTTCGAGTGCCAGATTGGCCATCAGTTCGTGCGCTTCCACGAGCTTTGGATCGAGCTGGATGGCGCGGGCGGCCCAGGTGACGGCTTTTTCGTCGAAGCCATCGGCGCTCACCAGCGCCATGCCGACATAGGCCTGCGCGTTTTTGGGATCGCGGTCGAGCGCTTCCTTGAATAGAGCATCGGCGTCGGTGTTATTGAAGCGTTCGTGGAGCAGGCGTCCCCAGCGGACGCGATAGAGCGCGTTGCGGTCGGATTGCGCGACGGCGGCGCGAAATTCGTTGTTGGCGTCATCGTATTTCGCCAGGCCCCAGTAGCCTTCGGCGCGGCTGTAGGGGTCGCGCGTCTGCGTGAGCGACTGGTAGCACGATTGCGCTTCGGCGCGGTGGCCGTGCTTGCGCAGCAGGTGGCAATCGTCGGGCGTAGCGGCGGACGCGAGGCCAGCGCTTGCGATCAGAAGCGCGGAAGCGGCGGTGAGGCGCGCAAAGAGGGTCATTTGTCGAGCTCTCCCTGCACGCGCGCGAGCTCGAGCAGCGCCTCGGTGAGCTGCTTCTTGTAATCTTCCTGCTCCATGGCCGCTTTCTGGTACTTCAGCGTGTCGATCTTCTGCTCGAGTTCTTCTTTTTTCGCGAGCAGGTCGCGCTTGGCGGGATCGTTGGCGGCGAGCTGGGCGGCCCCGATGCGCAACACGGTGAAGGTCGCGAGCAGGTGACCTTCGCCCGTATCAGTTGCAGCGGCGCGGACGGGCTGGCCCTTGCCGGTGTCCTCGAAGACGGCGTGCTCGGTGGCGAGGCGCTTCTGCGAATCGTAGAACGCCGCCGTTTTGCGGTCGGCATATTCGAAGGCTTCAAGCGCGCTGATGGAGTCATTCTTGTCGAGGTCGGCGGTCGGGTCGTGCAGCGCTTCCACCCAGTAGCGCACGAATACGGTGGCGTTCTTCTCGGTGCCGGTTTTCGTAGCGGCGATGACGGCGCGCCCCGGTTTCTCAAGCGCGCCGACGGAGCCGCCGCTCGCGCTCGTGGTGTTGACGATCAACTGGCGACGGGACGGGATGTGGTCGCAGAGTGAGGCAAGCTCGGCCCCGGAAATATCCGGCCCCACGAGATTGAATTTGTA
>CAZRKW010000138.1:0-7737 GCA_964600355.1 uncultured Acidobacteriaceae bacterium | reverse complement strand
AGAGTGAGGCAAGCTCGGCCCCGGAAATATCCGGCCCCACGAGATTGAATTTGTACTCGACGCCATCGAAAGAGCCATGGCCGATAAGGATCAGTACGAAGTCGTCTTCGGGCTTGGCTTGTTTCGCGACTCGGCCGAGTGTTTCCGTCATTTGGCCGCGAGTGGCCTGAGCGCCCGAGAGCGTGTAGACATGCGCCTCGCTGCCGGAAGCTTTCAGCAACTTATCGAGATCGTTGGCCATGGCGGTGAAGCGCTGCTCATAGTCGGGTTCGCCCCCGAGCCCTGAGACGGTGACGTAGTAGATCCCCGCGCGCGCGGGAGCCGCAGCGAGAAAAAGAGCGGCGAAACAAAGGCAGACGGCAGCGCGCATTCTCACACGACACCCCACTTGCGGCGCAGCAGCCACTCCGAAAAGCGCAAGAGAATCAGCAGCAGGAAGATGGCCGGCATGTTCCACAGCTCTTTGGTTTGCCGCATGGTGATTCCGGCATCGGAATAGGGAATTTCTTCGGGCAGCCTCGAGAAATCCTCCGGGCGCCAGTAGCGCCCACCGGTCTGCGCGGCGAGCTTTTCGAGGAGTTCGCGATTTTGCCCGGTATGGAAGTTTTCGGCCACGCCGTCCATGCGCTGAAAGTTGAGCACGTCGCGCCCGACCTCCTCGTTGCCCCGCTGCGCCACCACTTCTGTGACGTACGAGCCCGGTTTTTCGGCATTCCAGTCCGCCTGGAACTGCCCGGGCGCGTCGGGCACAGGCGACATTTCCACCGACGCAGAGGCGCCATTGGGCCCCAGGATGTGCGCTTCCACGCGCGCGTCGGGCGCCGGCTGAAACGATTTGTCGCGAACGTCGGCGGAAAGGTGAACGCGGCCATCGTCAAACAGCATCTGATCGGGGACGCTGGCGGCCACCTGCCCGGGAGAATCCGTCACCAGCCAACGCAGCAATTGCCTCCAGAACATGTCGTGCGTGGTATCACCCAGCGGCTGGCTCATCTGCCAGCGCCACACGCCGCCGCTGGCTACGATGGCGGTGCGGCCGCGTCCGTAATTCTCCGTGATGAGGAACGGCATCCTGCGCCCGCCAACTTTCATTTCCGCGAGCACGGCGGCCCCGGGCTTGGGAGTCCCGGGCTCCTGATAGTCCATCAGGTAGGGCAGTTTCTTCCAGCGCTCGATATTTTTCACAGGGTCGTCGATGAGGCGCGTGACGATGCTGTCGCCGCCCGCCTGCGTCAGCTCCACGGTGGCGGGATCGCGATGGAAGGTGTTCTTTCCGGTGGGAAGCGCGACAGGCAGAAGATCGGCCAGGTTCGAGCCCGCCCATCCTCCATCCGCCAGCGCAAATCGTCCGCCGAGAAACAGAACGCCCCCTCCCCGCCGGTCCACGAACTCCCGAATAAGCTCCTGCTGCGGAAGCGTAAAATAACCTGCCTCCACCGAACCGAAAATGAGCGCCTGGTAGCCGAAGAGGTCTTCGGCGCGGGCAGGAAATCCCTCGGCGAGTTCCTTGGGATCGTCGATGCCCTGGCGATAAATTTTATTCTCGGTGGTGCGCAGCATGGAGACGACCTGCACGTTGCGGTCGTCGTCTTCCGCACGGCGAATAAATTTGTACTCCCACCGCGGCTCGCCTTCCACGTAGAGAATGCGGCGCTTGGCCGCGTCCACGTTCACAAGCCGCGTCACCGAATTGTTGGCGCGGTTTTGTTCGCCCTGCAAAGGCTCCAGGGAAAATTGCAGCGTCTTTGCGCCGGCGGAGCCTGCATTGAACAACAGGTCTTCGGTCTGGATCTTGTCATCCGAAGCAAACACAACCTCGCGCGAAGCGAGGACTTTGTCCCCGTCGCGCACGCTGAGCGTAGATTTGTGCCCGGCAAAGCCCCGCTGATGGAAACTCACGCGCGCGGAAAGCCGCGAATCCGCAAGCGCCCGCGGAGCCACGATAGCGTCGTTGATCTCCACGTCGCTGGGAGTCTGTTCCAGGCCGAAGCCTACGGTGTGAACAGGAATGCGCCGGTTGCGCAGGGCTGAAATCGTGTCGGCGTCGATTCCGCCGGTGTTGTCCGAGCCGTCGCTCAGGAGCACCACCGCGCCGACGGGCAGGTCGGCGGTTTCCGAAGCAAGCTGCTTCAGGCCGTCATTGATGCGCGTCGCGGGCGCGGCAGGCGCGGCCTGCAATTCCTTCGGATCGGCGATGCGTGTCAGATGAGTATCCAGGCGGTAGAGGCGCGTCTGGAATTTTTTCTGCAGCTCGGCGAGCGTGCCGTCTTGAAGGGCCTTGGCGGCCAGCGCTTCGCGCGGTGCGCCCTGGTCCGCGATGGCCATGCTGCGCGAATCGTCGACGAGCACCGCGATAATGTTCTGCTGCGGCTTCAACTCGGCCACGGTAATGGCCGGCTGCCACAGCAGCACAAGCACCACGGTCGCCAGGAAAAATTCCAGGAACCAGATAATGCCGGCCCGCCAGTTGCGAATCGGCGCCGCGGCTTTCGGCAGCCGCGCCCGGATCAGAAAGGCCAGCCCAACCGCCGTCGCCAGCACCAGCAGAAGCAGAAACCACTTCGGCCAGCCCCCGAGAAGGACGAACTCGCCCTTCGAAAAAATCGACGCCGGATACTTGAAGAGAAATTCAAACATTCGCAGACCGTTCCATCCTCGCCTGGCGACCCCAATTCAAATGCGCGTAATCACTTCAGTTCGGATGCCACAGACGAGAACTGTTTCGCCATGCGCGGTCCGAGTCCCGGATGCTGCCTGCGGTCAGTGCGTCATTCCGTAGATGATGTAGTCGAGCCCGATCCGGAAAGCCATCGACGCAAAATTTTCGGGATACGCCGGATCGTCCGCCCATTCCCAGGCGTCGCCCAGATGCATGTTGTGGCAGATGGCCACCATCACGCGGCCGCGATCGTCGCGAATGGCCCGCCACTTCGGCACGTAGCCGTCCTTTTCGTAGGTCCGGCCGGTGTTCACGTACTGCTCGCCGGGAACCTGGAAGCGGTTGTCGAGATCGTAGAGCGTGTGAAACAGCTCGTCCTTATTTTGGAGGTCTTCGACGGCGCGATCCGGAAAAACCATGCGCATGCCTTCCATGAACTGTTCCCAATCCTCGGTGCCGTGAAAATCGTCGACCATCAGGAAGCCGCCCTTGAGCAGATATTCCCGCAGCTTTTTGGCTTCCGCGTCGCTGAACGTCCAGGTCTGCACCTGCACGGCGTACACCCAGGGATAGTTGAAAATATCGTCGCTATCGAGATCGACCACCTGCTCGGTGGAACGCCCCTGAATGCGCGTGAGCCGCTTCATGGCGAGAAGAAACTGGCGATCAGCCTTGGGGTAGTCGCGCGACCAGCTTCCGTAACCGTAGCCGGAGAAGGCGCCGAAATGGCTCATCCGCGAGTTGTAGCGCAGGCGCGACCAGGAAAATTCCGCTTTTTCGTGGGCCTGGTAGGGGTTTACGCCGTAACCGCCCCATTCTCCGTATTGGAAAGCATGCGATTGGAGGGCGAACAGACCGATACCGCTCACTACGAGGAGAAGCACCACCGGAATGCCGGACAGGAGCCTCATTCATACCTCAATACCGGGGAAGAGTATCAGAACGCCGGTCCCATCTCCAGCAGGACGGAAACGGCTGCGCCGTCTGCACGGCAGCAGGAAATCACGGAACCCTCCTCGCGCCAAAATAGAAGAGATGCAGAAGCGCCGGGGCTTGTTGCATCGAGGAGGTTGTACGACGAGCAATGGCGTGAGAGGATTTGCGCTTGTGATGAGCGCGTTGACGAGGGAGATGTGAGGCGAAGGGATTTCATCAAACTGAGTGGAGCAGCCGCCGTCGGAGCAGGCGCGGCCAAACTCCTGTCCGCGCAAATGCAATCGGGTATGCCGATGCAGGGGAGTTCCGCGCCAGCGCCGGAAACCACCAAGGCGGATTTCACCCTCCAGATTGCGCCGGTGGCGTTGGAGCTTGCGCCGAATCACATCATCAGCACCATCGGTTACAACGGCACGTGCCCCGGCCCGCTGCTTCGCATGAAGGAGGGCGTGCCGGTGACGGTGGACGTGATCAACGACACCGATTCGCCGGAATTCGTCCACTGGCACGGGCTCTTCGTTCCGGCAGAGGTGGACGGCGCCGAAGAGGAGGGCACGCCTCCGGTGCCGGCGAACGGGCGGCGTCGTTACCAGTTCACGCCGAAGCCCGCCGGCACGCGCTGGTATCACTCCCACGCGATGGCGGGCGCCGATCTGCACAGGGGAACCTACACCGGCCAATTCGGATTCCTGATGATCGACTCCGGAAACGATCCCGGGCGCTACGATCAGGAACTCTTTCTCGCCCTGCGCGACTGGGAGCCTTTTTTTTCCAGCGAAGCAATGGACACCGACGAGCAGGAGGACCAGGGGCCCAAGCCGGAAAAGCCCGCGGTGATGGATACGCGCCCGAACGGGCTGGAAGTAACGTCGATGATGTACTCGATCAACGACAAAGTGCTGGGGGCGGGTGAGCCCATCCGCGTAAAGCCGGGCGAGCGCGTGCTGATGCACCTGCTGAACGCCAGCGCGATCGAGAACAAACGCATCGCCCTGCCAGGGCACCGTTTCCAGGTGCTGGCGCTGGACGGCAACCCGGTTCCCACTCCGCAATTCGCGGAGGCGGTGATGTTAGGGCCGGGCGAGCGCGTTGACGCCATTGTGGAGATGAATCAGCCGGGCGTCTGGATCCTCGGCGGCACCGACGACATGGCGCGCAATGCCGGCCTGGGAACCATAGTCGAATATGCGAACCAGTATCGCGAGCCGCAATGGGTGGCTCCTGCGAAACCCGTCTGGGATTACGCCGTTTTCGGACGCGCCGGAGCGCCCGCAGGTCCCGCGCCCGACGAGATCATACAGATGGTCTTCGAGAAGCTTCCCAGCGGTGCGGGGAAGTTCGATCTATGGCTGGTGAACGGCAAACCTTACCCCCACGAGCAGGAGTTCGTTCTAAAGCAGGACGCGCGTTACCGCCTCGTCTTCCATAACCGCACCGACGATGCGCATCCCCTGCACCTCCACCGGCACTCGTTTGAAATCTCCGAGCATCGCGGCAAGCCCATGGCGGGCGTGATCAAGGATACGGTGATCGTCCCGCTGTTCGGGCGGACGGCGGTGGACTTTACGGCCGACCAGCCGGGGCTCACCCTCTTTCACTGCCACATCCAGCAACACATGGATTTCGGCTTCAAGGCGCTCTTCCGCTACGCATAGGAAGGGCCAGCAAGTCTCACCTAATCAGCGATTTGAAAGTGCTGCGAGGCGTATTTCAAATGCTGATGACACTGACTTCAAATTTTAATTTGCCTGCCCCGCCCACCCCTTCCTAAAGTGGAGTATGAACACGCAGACGGACCAGTACCAGTACCGCGATATAGCTTTTCTCCACGAAATAGGCCAGCGCATTGCCGCATCCGACCCGCTTCACATGGTATTAGCGCGGGTGGTCGAGTTTGTTTAGGCGGTGGTGATGTGCGATTCCTGCTTCATCTACGTCCTTGAGGATGGCGATCTCACCCTCCGTGCCTCGAAAAACCCGCACGCCGAAGTGGTTGACCGGCTGAAGCTGCGGATCGGGCAGGGCATTACGGGATGGGTCGCCGAGAACAAAAAGCCCGTCGTACTCTCCAGCAACGCGTTTCAGGATCACCGGTTTCAATCTTTTACTGAATTACCGGAGGATCGTTATGAGGCGTTCTTGTCGGTGCCGGTGCTGTGCCGCGACAAGCTCGTGGGAGTCATCAACGTGCAGCATCGCGAGCCGCACATCCATGCCAAGGGGGAAGTTCAGCTCATCTCGACCATCGGCTTCCTGGTGGGTCCGGAGATCGAGCTGGCGAGGATGGAAGCGGAGAAGCTGAAGTTTGCCGATTTGTCCGGGGCCCGCAAGCTGGTGGAGCAGGCCGCGCAAATTCTGCAGCAGCAACTGCGCATCGATGAAGACGAAGCCAACCTTGCCATGCAGAAGCAAAGCCGCCAGAGCGGAAAGTCGATGAGGGAAGTCGCTTCGGCCGTTCTGCTGCACGATGAGCTTTGCAGAGGGCTCCGGCGGCAGGCCTAGCTCGCTGGTCGGCGGCACAAGCGTAACGGGATCCTTCGCCGATTAACTGGCCACTTGTTGAAGATGGCGCTCGATATCGTCGAGCATGCTGCTTGCGCCGATGCGAAAAAGCTTTGGCGCGAGCCAGCGCGAGCCCAGCTCCTCTTTCACCACTGACAAGTATTCGATCGCTTGCGAGGCTGTGCGGATGCCGCCCGCCGGTTTGAATCCGATGGCTCTGCCGGTTTTTTCGTTGTACTCGCGAATGGCCCGGGTCATCACGATGGCGGCTGGGAGCGTTGCGTTGATGGTTTCCTTGCCGGTGGACGTCTTGATGAAGTCCGCGCCGGCCATCATGGCTATCAGGCTCGCGCGTGCGATATTGTCGAGCGTCTGCAACTCGCCCGTGCCCAGGATCACCTTCATCAGCTTGTCCCCGCAGGCGGCGCGGAACGCCGCGACCTCGTCGTAGAGGGCCTGCCAGCTGCCTTGCAGGACGTGCTCGCGTTTGATCACCACGTCGATCTCGTCCGCGCCAGCCTCCACCGAGCTGTGAATCTGCGCGATGCGTTCCTTCATCGGGGCGAGTCCCTTGGGAAAATCCGCGGAGACGGTCGCGACCTTAATGCCGGTGCCGTGGAGTTCCTCACGCGCAGTCTTGATGAAGGGATGATAGATGCACACGGCGGCCACCTGGAAATCGCCAGGCTCGAGGCCGAGAAGTTGCAGAACACCGGCGGGCAGCGGCTGGCGCGCTTTGGCGCAGAGGCGGCGCACCCGCTCGTGTGTGTCGTCGGCGGCGAGAGTGGTCAGGTCCATCACGGTGATCGCGCGCAGAAGAGATGGCCGCGAGTCTTTTGTGATGGTGCTGGGTGCGGCGAACGATTCCGCGGCGCGCTCAACCGCAGGGACATCGACGCGTGTGCCTTTGATCCAGGTGAGATCGAGCGGAATGCCCGGGTTCCGGTGTCCGACCGTGCTTTTCTTAGGGGTTTCCATGGCAGCTCTATCCCTTGGTGGAGTGCTCGTGCTCCGCGTAGTAACGCACGAGCGCCATCGACCGGTAAATGGCGTGCACGAACTTTCCATAAGGCGCCGTAGCGAATAGCGCGGCAATCACACCCAGATGCAGCACAAGCAGGGTGCCCATTGCGGAGGTGGTGCGAAAAATGAGCAACAGCATGCCTGATAGCGCAGTGAGCCCCAGCGTGATCAGAAAAGTGTAGTCCATCCCATAGGCACGGGCGTTTGCCGGGGCGCGGTCGCTCTGGATTTTGAGCCCGATCAAACCGGCGGTTCCGACGATCAGCATCACTCCGCCGAGAGCGCCGAAAACCACCGGGGCGCTGATAAGAGGATAGGGCGGCAGCTCGTGCAACAAATCCTGGTAGATGAACGCCAGCGTCGTCGAGACAAAATCAGAAAGAAATCCCCAGAAAACGAATGAGTGATACACGCGCCGCGATGAAGACGGACGCTGCTCCGGATATGTGCAGCCCGGGCCTCCGCCTTGTAAATAGCGCAAGCCGAGAGCAGCGCCAATCGCCTCCGCCAGCGCTTTTCCACTCAGTTCGCGATCCGATTGGCCGTCCGTTTCCGACCAGCCGCGAACGGTGCCGCGAAACCAAACCGCGAGGCCGTAGAAAAACAGCGCCACCGCC
>CAZRKW010000137.1:0-10888 GCA_964600355.1 uncultured Acidobacteriaceae bacterium | reverse complement strand
GCGGCTGCGGCGCTCTCGTATACGGCCCGATTTTCCCGTCGCCGTTATAGTCGATAATGGCCGGGCACCAGCCCTGGGCCTTTTCGGCGTCGTGCGTCTGGTCCCAGACGCGCGAATTGACCCAGCCCACTCCGCCGATCTGACCGATCTTCAGGCTGAAATACACCGTTTCGTCTTTGTCGTCGCCAATCATCAGGTGGTGGAAGCCGAAGCAGAGGTCCACCGCATCGAACTTGCCCGTCTTGGGATCGTAAATGTCCACGCCCCAGCCGGCCTCGTAGGGCGGAATCCAATTCTTGGCATACGGATTATTGGGCGACTTGCAGAAAGCGGGATTGTCTTTGTGATTCTGCATGCCGACCCACATGCGGCCTTTGCTGTCCATCTGGGGATTTTTGGGATTTACGGCGTCCTCCGGCCACACGATTTCATCGCCCCAGTACGGCGACGGCGCCCCGTTCACGTAGGGCTCCACGTGGGGCATGGTGGCGCGTTCCTCTTCGTGCCGCAGGGGAATCTTCACGGTTTGCACGGTGCTTTCGCTCGGATCCACGATGATCACCGACGCGGCTTCCCAATCCGTGTTGTAGACATGTCCGTAGGCGTTCTGCGTGGGATTTCTTTTGTTGGTGGCGAGGATGCCGTGCAGGAACGCCTTATCGGTGCCGACGTTCCACATCGTAAGCACGACGTTGCGTTCGATTCCCTGGGGGCGCGGGGGAGCGGCAGGCACCTCTCCTTTGGCGATCCTGTCGCTCCAGTCGGCAAACGTCGCAAGGCCGCGATCATGCCCGAATGTGCCGTTCATCTCCGCGGTCATGAGGGGGCCGAACTGGCCGGACATCACGCGTCGCGCCCACGCGTCGGTATTCGCGTCGAACTTGCCCAGGGCCGGCTCAAGCTCGCGCGTCGCCTTATCGCCCACCTGGTGGCACATCTCGCATCCCGAATGCAGTCCCTCGATCCAATCGGCCTGAGTCTTCGTAAAGCCCGGCGTGTAGTACGGAGAACCCGCCTGCGATTGCGTTGCACCTGAAGTCTTGAGTGGGAAAGCGGTCCGGGGAGGCACTTGCATCAGCGAATACCAATAGTTGGCGGGATAATACTGCGCCGCCGCGCGCGGGTCGGGAGCCACCACCGCCTTCAGCGCGAGCATGCTCCCGGGCGTGCCGTCAACCCGTTCGGAGTCCACCAGGCCATAGCCCCTCACCCAAATCTTGTAATGAGCCTTGGGAAGATCGGGGATCAGATATCGCCCGTGGTCGTCGGTCACGACGATCTTGCGGAACTTGGTGGGCAGGTCGTTGGTTTCGGCGATCACCCAGACGCCCGCCTCGGGGCCGTTCGAGCTGGTGACCACCCCGCCGATATCGGTGGTGCCGACAGAGACCTGGCTCGCTGCGTCCTGAGCCGGTCGAGCAGGACGAGCAGCCGCGCGGCCCATCGCCATCACCCCGGCGAACACGCCCAAAAAGAGCACCACCGTCGCCAATCCCCGACCCATTTTCTCTCGCACGACGCTTCTCCTTTAATTCGCTGCACCACGCAAAGCGGCTGGCGATATTGCCAGACCGGTAGCTGATTGCTCAATTACCAGACGCCGAGCACACAAATATCCGCTCGTTCGTATAGCGTAGTTTACATCCAGCCGTCAACAGGCATTACCGATCGAGGCGCACGCCCCGAAGACCTCGCTGGCCTCCGTTCAAGTTATTGACAAGCCGGTGTATACTTCGCGGCGATTCAAAAATAAACCAAATACGAACCGGGTATTCGGCTATCCATACGGGAAGGAAGTGCTAATGCGCACCACGTCGAAGATCGTACTACTTGCCGCAATCCTATTGGGCCTGTTTTCCGGTTCTATCTCGGCTCAGCAGAAGGGCGGCGAAGACGAAACCGGGCCCTACGACTTAGTCCCCGGCTTCCCGCAGCCGATCGCTCCGAAGGGGTACATCTGGGGCTCGCAGGGCGGAGTGTTTGCCGAGACGCCGGACAGAATCTTCCTCGCCAATCGCGGCGAACTCCTCATCCCGCAATACCTGCCGAAGAACTACAACGGCTTCTACGGCTCCATCGACGTGAGCCAGATGATGAACGGCGCTTCCCGCCGCGCCACGCCTCCGGACGCGATGCGCAACTGCATCGTCATCCTGGACGGAAACGGAAAACTGGTGGAGTCCTGGACGCAGTGGGATCACTTGTTCGAGGGCGGCGGCACGGCTGAAATCGGCCGCGGCCCGCACGCCATCAAGATCAGTCCGTACGATCCGGAGCGGCGCGTCTGGGTGGTCGACGATATCCGCGAGGCGATTTTCGTCTTCAGCCACGACGGCAAGAAACTTCTGATGACCCTCGGCGAGCCCGGCGTCCCCGGCAACGACGAAAAGCACTTCGGCGACCCCACCGACATTGCCTTTCTGCCGGACGGCACTTTCGTCGTGAGCGACGGCTACGTGAACACGCGCGTGATGAAGTACGACAAGAACGGGAAGTTCCTGATGACGTGGGGCAAGCCGGATGCCGACAAAAAGCATCCGCAGCCCGGTGAATTGAGCACCCCTCACGGAATCGCTACGAGCAAGGATGGCCGCGTGTTCGTCGCCGATCGCGGAAACCAGCGCATTCAGGTTTTCGACGCGAACGGCAAGTTCCTCGACCAGTGGCCGGGGCTGCGCTCGCCTTACGCGGTGTACATGTCGGACGACCAGCACCTGTGGGTCGCCGATGGCGACAACGACAAGATTCTCGGGTACGACCTGAACGGGAAATTAATATATGCCTGGGGCTACCACGGGACGGCTCCGGGCCAGATGTGGGGCCCTCACGGGATCTCGGTGGATTCCGATGGCAACCTTTACGTTGCCGAGACGTATGGTGGCCGCACGCAGAAATTCCATCCCAAGCCGGGAGCGGATGAGTGGAAGGTCGCGGGGAAACCGCAGCCGCTGATGCCGCTAAAGGTCAGCAATTAGCAGTAAACCGCGAGAGAGATCCCTCGTCGCTTCGCTCGCTCGGGATGACAACGAAGAACAAAGACTCAGCAAAATCGAAAAGAAAGACCCACCCTTAAAATCGAAGGGTGGGGCACCCGCGACTGCAACTGCCACGCCGACAGATTCGCTCTGCCGGGATCACAACGAACCGCTAACTAATTCGTATCGACGAGCGGCACTGCCGTGGCAGTTCCGTGGGTAACGGCAAAGTGGTGCATTCCGTCGAAAATATCCGCCGCGTAGACGTCGCCTTCCTTGTCCACGGCGATTCCGTGATTGATTCCCGTCTTTCCGATCCCGCCGCGAAGTTCGCCCGTGAGTGCGTCCACGATGGAAATTTTCCCGATCACGCCGACGTAAAGAGTGTCGCCTCCGGTGATGTAGAGGGACACGCCTCCCAGGTGCGTCCACTGATCCAGGAATTTGCCTTCCGTATCGAAAATCTCGATGCGGTTGTCGGTGCAGCCGGTGGTGTGCAGTCCGCAGCGATCAACCACTATGAGACGCCCGTGGGAATCCTGCACGATCGAATGCGGAATCCGGAACTGGCCGGGCCCGCTGCCCTGGGTACCAAATGTCTTGATGAGCTTGCCGTCCTCGCGGAACTTCAACACGCGGTGATTCCCGTAACCGTCGGTGACGAAGAAGTCGCCATTCTGTGTGACCAGCACATCGGTGGGCTGGTTGAAGGTGTCGGGGCCATCGCCCGGGACGCCATACTTGCCCAGCGTCATCACCAGCTTGCCGTCGGCTTGAAACTTCTTCACCTGATGCGCGCCGGAGTCGGTGATCCAGATGAAGCCGTTGCGATCCACACGGATCGAGTGGCCCTCTTTCGCGATGGGCGCCTGGCCCCACTCGCCCAGAAAGTTGCCGCTGCGGTCGAACTTCCAAACAACGCTCGGAGGATCACCTTCCTTGGGATGCTGCCCGCACGTGCCGCAGCGCCGCAGCACGTATACGATTCCCTTAGAATCGACATCCACCCAGGAGATTGTCCCGAGCGGCTGGCCCGCGGGCAGATGTAGCCAATTCTCTACCGTATGGTAGCTGGCGGAAGGCGGCGCGGCTGCCTGGCTCTGTGCCAAAGAGGACAAAACCGCAACGAACGCTACGACCGCCGCCAGAGTCAAATACTGAAGCCATTTCGACATCGTGATCCTCCATGCGAATCGGCGTTCGGGAACCGGCATCATTGGACGCCGGGCGCCCGTTGTCAATCTCCGTTTTGCAAACCCGGGACGTTTCGCGCCCGTGAGGGTGTATCATGCGGACTTCAACATTTCGTTTGCGGGCACTCACCCCACAGGCAAACGAACGAAAAGGAGAAGGTCGGCGATGAATCGCAAACGAACCTCGTTGGGTCCTCTATTCGGATGTGTGATTGGATTGCTTTTTGCGGCGGAACTCCTTTTCGGCGGGGTTTCCGGAGCGGCAGCACAGGCGAAACCCGGCGCGGCCCCTATTCAGCTCGACGTGTCCGATGGCAGCAAGGCCACCTACCGCGTGCGCGAGCAACTGGCGGGCTTGAACTTCCCGGATGACGCCGTCGGTTCCACCGATTCGGTAACGGGAAGTATCGTAATCCTTCCGGATGGCTCCATCGATGCCGCCAAATCGAAGCTCACCATCGACCTTCGAAACCTCAAAAGCGATCAGGACATGCGCGACGGTTACGTCAAGAACCGCACGCTGGAAACGGACAAATTTCCCACCGCCGAATTTGCTCCCAAGCATATCCAGGGCGTCACATTTCCTCTGCCCGCTCCCGACCGCCCCACCGGCCAGACCGGATTCCAGCTTGTTGGCGACCTCACCGTCCACGGCGTCACCAAGGAAGTAACGCTCAACGGCTACGCCACCTACAGCAAGGACGTGGTTGCCGGCCGCGCCAACACGGACTTCACGTTTGCAACCTTCGGTCTCACCAAGCCGTCTCTCGCGCGATTGCTGAGCGTCGACGATAAAATCCAGCTGGAACTCGATTTCAAGCTGAAACGAACCAACTGATTTTGCGCTTTTCTCATCCAGCTTCTCTGGGGGAAAATGGCACGCGTCACTTTGCCGGCAGGATCGGAAATTTGAAGGCTTTTTCGCGTTATCAAATCTGCGTTCGAATAGCTCTGCCGGCCGTGGCGTGCGTGTGCCTCTCTTTCCCGCACGCCACTTCGCGGGCGCAGGCGCCTGCCCCGCACGCTCCAGTCGTCTCGGGAGCGGCGCAGTTCAACTTCGCCGGGAACGCCGCCGAGATTCCGGCCGACTTTACCGGCAACGTCACATTTCTCCCGGTCGGCGTGAACCAAAGCCGGCCGTCCTACTTCGTGCTGGATTCAACGGCGACAGCTTCCTCCATCGATCCGCACCGTGCCGCCGAACTCGGCCTGGCCTCATCGCAAGGGGCCATGCTCAACCTGCATGGGCTCGATATCCCGCTGGCGGTGCTGCCTCAGCAGGCGAGCCCGAATTTCGGCACGCAGATGGGGCGCGTCTATGAGGGAACTCTCGGCAACGATTTTTTCGAGCGCGTCGTGGTCGAGATTGATTATGGCCGCCAAACCGTGCGGCTGTACGATCCAGGCGTTTACAAGTATGCAGGCTCGGGGAAATCGATTCCCCTCACGTTTGCAGGAGGCGTCCCGATTGTCGCGGCAAAATTCACCGAGCCGCGCGGGAAGACTCTCGAAGGCGGTTTCATCGTCAATACGGCACTCGACACGTCCGTCGTGATTTCCAATCGCTACGCCGAAGCGCACCATCTGCTCCGTTCGCACTGGAAGATGATTCCCGTGTGGGACTCGGAGACCGATAACGCGCAGGGCGCGCTGGTGGGGCGCTCGAAGGGATTTCAGCTTGGGCCCTACTTCGCGGAAGAAGCGCTGGTGACGTTCTCCAAGGCGGATCCGCCCGGAACTTCCGACCCGCGCATCGCGGGAGAAATTGGCGGCGGCATGCTGCGGCGATTCACGGTGGTTTTCGATTATCCCCACCACCAGATGATCCTCCAGCCCAATACCCATTTCACCAATGAAGAGGAAGAAGACAAGAGCGGCATCGGCGTGATCGCCAAAGGCCCGGCGCTGAAGACCTTCGAAATTGTGGAAGTGGGGCCGAACACCCCAGCCGCCAAAGCAGGCCTGCAGAAGGGAGACGTAATCGCCGGCATCGACGAGGACGCCGCCGCGGATCTTACGCTAGGCCAGATTCGCGACCTCTTTACGCAGATCGGCCACAAATACAAGCTGCTGATCGAGCGAAATGGTCAGACCAAGCAGGTCGAGTTGGAAACGCGTCGTTTTCTGTAGCCTGCTCGGGTTGAGACATGAAGATCGAGTTCGGAAGTGCCCTGCTGCGAAACAAAGAGAGAGCCCTCGTCGCTTCGCTCGCTCGGGATGACAACGAAAAACGAAGGCGCAGGCTAAATCGAAAGAAAGACCCACCCTTAAAACCGAAGGGTGGGGCACCCGCAACTGCGAAAAACAAAGGCCGGGCTAATCGAAATCGCGCATGGTCATTGCCATTTCGCTTAGCCGCGCGTCGGCCTTGCCGAACACGCTCTCCGGTTCGAATTTTCCTGAAGCGTTCCTCTTGCCCGCCGGTGCGCCGGTAAGAATCTCGATCCCCTGCTCGATTGTGGCCACGGGGTAAATGTGAAATTGCCCTTTGGCAACGGCTTCGATCACGTCGTCGCGTAGCATCAGGTCGTCGACATTCTCCGCGGGGATCAGCACGCCCTGAGTCCCGGTCAAACCTTTCAGCCGGCACACGTCGTAGAACCCTTCGATCTTCTGGTTCACGCCGCCGATGGGCTGCACGTCGCCCTGCTGGTTCACCGAACCGGTGACCGCCATTTCCTGCCGGATGGGAACACCGGACAAAGCCGAGAGCAGGGCATAAATCTCCGTTGAGCTGGCGCTGTCGCCGTCCACGCCCGAATACGATTGCTCGAAGCACAGGCTGGCGGAAAGCGAAAGCGGCTTATCCTGCGCGAACGTCCGCCGGATGTAGCCGGAAATAATCTGCACGCCCTTATCGTGGAAGCGTCCGCTGAGGTTCGATTCGCGCTCTACGTTAATGATTCCAATCTTGCCCATCGCCGCCGACGCCGTGATCCGCACCGGCTTGCCGAACGCGTAGCCGCCGATCTCCAGCACGCTCAGGCCGTTCACCTGCCCCACGCGCTCGCCCGTGGTGTCGATGAACAACAGATTCTGCTCGATCATCTCGCGAATCTTGCTTTCGAGCAGGTTGTGCCGTTCGATCTTCGCGTCCAGCGCGTCTTTCACGTGCGCCGCGGTGATCACCTTCGTTCCGTTTTGCCGCGCCGCATAGGCCGACTCGCGCGCCAGGTCGGCCAGATCGAAAAAGCGCGTGGTGATTTTCCCGCGGCGGCCGGCGATCCGCACGCCGTGTTCGAGGATCGCGGCCACCGCCGTCCGGTCGAAGGGCAGCAGCTTCTCGTCGTCGCAAAGCTTTCGGAGGCGCCCGCCGTACTGCCGCAGCACCTCTTCGTTCCACTTCATCTCTTCGTCGAACTCGACGCGAACCTTGAAAATCTTCTTGAAATCGTCCTCGTAGTCGTACAGCAGCTCGTACATATCGCGGTCGCCGATCAGAATGATTTTCGCGTGCACCTCAATCGGTTCCGGCTTGAGCGCGGCCGTGCTGAACGGAAAGAAGGTCTCCACCGGCTGTATTTCCAGTTTCCCGTGATTGAGCGTCCGCTTCAGCGTCCGCCAGACGCCGGTTTCCGTCAGCGTATCGAGCGCGTACATCACCAGGAAGCCGCCGTCCGCCCGCAGCAGCGAGCCGCCGCGCAGGTCCATGAAATCGGAGTTCCAGCCGCCGCGCGCGTCGTAGCTGCGGTGAACAGTGCCAAAAAGGTTCGCGTAGGTGGGGATCGTCTCGAAAATCACCGGGCAGGTTTCCTGTTCGCCGTGAGCCAGAATCACATTGACGCCGTAAACGCGGAACGGATCGCGTTCCCCGCGTTCGGCGCGCGGCCCCGGTCCGGCTTCCGCAGGCACCTGCTCTTCTTCCCCCTCGCGTTCCTTGAACGGCTCGAGGTTGTCGAGCACGTGATGGCGCACCTCCTCGAGATACTCCGCGATGTGCGTGCTGGAATACTTCTCTTTCAGCTCCTCGATTACGCCGTCCACTAGCACCGACGCGGCTTCCTGCTCGAGATAATTCATCTCGCTCGCGAGTTCGCGCGAAAGCGAAAGCGTTTTCCGGTAGACGACCGTGAATTCCTGGCGGAACACGTCGTACTTTCGCTCCAACTCCTCCGCCGCGACCGTTTCGAGCTTCCCCTCCTGAACCATCTTGGGGACTTCCTCGATGGGCACCATCTGCCCGTCGAGAACGGGGAAAATTTCCGGCAGCGCCACGGCACCCACCTGCATCCGCCCGAGCGCGAACTGCTCCCGCGCGATGCGTCGCGTGAAATCGTCCATCAATTCCTTTTCGCGCACGGTAAACCGCTCGACGATGCGCGTTTTCTGCCGCTGGAACGGCTCGCCCTCGAATACCTGCGGAATGCGCCGCCGGAGAAACTCGATGCCGGAGTCGACTTCTTTTTTGAAGCCAGTCGCCTGACCCCGAGGCAGAGTGAGCAAGCGCGGACGGTCGGCATTCTTGAAATTATTCACGTAGCAGCGGTCCGGCGCGGGTTCGGTCTGCGGATGCATTTCTTCGATCATCCGCACGATCATTCCGCCGCGACTCGATCCGGAGAGCCCGCACACAAACAGGTTGTAACCTGAAGCGGTCAACTCTACTCCCATGCGCAGCGCGCGCAGGGCGCGGGCCTGCCCGATGTCTCCCGATACGGGCTCCACTTCCGCTGTGGTCTCGTATGGAATCGTCGCGGGATCGCAGCGCCACCGGAGTTTTTCGGGCGTTAAACAAGGGTGCTGCGGATTGGAATTTTTGGGCATCGACTTTTTGTATTAGGCCTCGAATTATCGTGAAGGGGGCTACTCTAGCACGCCTGCCGTTTTCTTCCCACTCGCTTCCAATTCGGCCGCGGCCGCAGGCGAGGCAGGCACGTAGACGGAAAGCAGAGTGGATGCGATGGCGATAATAATCGGACCAAGCACCACTCCCAGCAGGCCAAACGCCTCGATCCCTCCCAGCACACCGATGAAAATCAGCAGCATGCTCATCTCGGCGCGCCCACTGATCATCATCGGCCGCACGACATTATCGATCATCCCGATCACCACGCTGCACGTTGCCGCGAGCGCGATGCCAGCCCAAAGGTGGCCCCCCAGGATCAAGCTCAGCGAAAGAGGAACCCAGATCAACGCGGTGCCGATGAGCGGGATAAACGAAAAAAATCCCATCAACACGCCCCAGAAAACCGGGGATGCGATTCCCGTAAGCGCGAAAGCCGCCGTGCCAACCACGCCGTGAACGGCCGCCGCGGCAAGCGTCGAGAGGACGGTGGCGAAGATCAGGCTCTGCGTGTCCTGTACAACGCGAATGCGCTGCTCCTGGTCAAAAGGAAGGCCGTCCTGAATCCGCTTCACGATGGTGGCGCCGTCCCGGTAGAAATAAAACATCGCCAGAATGGTGAACGCCGTATCCATGAAGATCGTGGCCGTATTCCGCAAGATTCCTCCGACGCGCTGCGCTGCGTAGCTGGCGGCCTGCTCCGCGTAGTTATGGATGGCGTCGCCGAGGTCGGAGGGGATCAGCTGCGGAAAGCGGTGCTGGAGCCCGTCCCAAAAGCGATTGACCCAGGAGTAGCGTCCCAGCTCGATTCCGAGTTGCACCGAACGCACGGCACCCACCGCTTCCCTGACGAATGCGCCGAGCACGGCAATCATCGGGACGATTAAAATCAACGTGACATCGGCCGTCGTGGCGAGCGCCGCGCGGTTGGGTCCCCAGCGCCTGCTGAGCCGCTCGTAGAGTGGATAGGTGAGAACCGCCAGGATGGCTGCCCACAACAGAGAGGAAAAGAAAGGCTCGAAGATTCTGTAAGCGAGGTACGCAAGCAACAGGGCGATGCCGTAGAAAAGCACCACATTCAACCGCTCTTGTCTGCGCAGATCGGTCAAGTTTCCCTATTTACGCGGGACCAAGGGGTCTCTTGGTACGTTGTCCCTTTCGCCCCGGTCGATGCCGAAGAACAAATCCTGTAGAGACATGCCGATTAGACTAGGATCGCTTAGCGAGACTGTCCAAGGGAATTTGATTTCGTTCACGGGAATGTTTATCAATTCTCCATCTAGATCGGCTCTTATTTTTTACTTTGCCCGTTTTTACCTCATCTCTCAGCGTTGGATAAGTCCCTGTTTGGTCCGCAGGGTCAACCCTAGTGAAGCGAACTAATTGGTACCAAACTGGATTTGTCGAAAGTAACTTTGGTTGGTGCTTTGTGGATTCAAACCCATATAAGTCCTTAAGGTTCCTGCCACGAAAGACGAATGCTCCCATGGAGTCTGAAATGACAAACTTCAAAAATTTATCGTCGGTCGGGTCAACGTTCTCCTGCGTTGTTGGAAATATGACCCAAGAAAGATTAAAGAAGGGCTTGAGTTTTAAATATCTAGCTTCGATATCATCTTCGCTTTCAGTGCCGTCATTTTCCCCAAAAGTAGCTGCAAATGTGTTGAAATCTGCTGGCTCCTCACCAACAATCTGTAAAGACCTGATGTGCCTGGCGGACACGCCATGCTGTTGCTGAACCCTGAGAATGCCAATCACGTCACTCTGGCCGCCATTCATGTACCCATGAGTTTCAGGATCTCGCATTCTATAAATCTTCGTCACTAGAGCCAAACTCAAAGAGATGATCGGGTCTTGATTCGGTGGAAGCGGTCTGCGGAAAGCTTGGATTGTTTCATAATCTGGCACAGCTTTTCTGGCTTCCTCATTAATTTTAT
>CAZRKW010000136.1:0-10892 GCA_964600355.1 uncultured Acidobacteriaceae bacterium | reverse complement strand
CCGCCGTTACAAGAAGCAGCCAGCAGACTTGCGAGCGCAGCGCGCGCACTATGTCTCCCTTACCAAAGCAGCTTCAATCCGAATTGAACCTGGCGCGATGACGTCGAAGTGCTGGTAATCGACCCGGCCGTCGGTGATTGCTCGGGAACGGTCGTGTTCGGCGGTGCCTGCAAGACATACGTGATGAGATTAGGAGTGTTGAAATTGGCGCGGTTCAAGAGGTTGAAAATCTCCGCCCGGAATTCCACATTCATTCTCTCATTCACGCGGGTGTCTTTGAACACAGAGAAGTCCCACGTGGCCAGCCCGGGGCCAATGTAGGAATCCCTGCCCACATTGCCATAGAAACCGCTGTTGCTGGGCGGAGCAATGAAGGCGTTGGGATTGAACCACTCGCTCGGAGTCCCCAGAACCACCGGGCCGGAAAACGCGGGATTGAGAAACGGACGAACCGGGTTGCGCGTGTCGCCGTTGTTTGCGGGGTTGTAGCTGAGCTGTGGCGTGAACGGGAAACCTCCCTGCAGGGTGACGATGGAGTTTACCGTCCAGCCGCTTACTATACCGTTCGCAACGCCATCCATCCCATTTAGAAAAGGCTTCCCGTGCCCTATGGGCAGCTCGTAAACCACGTTCACCGAGGCATCGTTGCGAACGTCGTAGGTTGCCAGACCCCAATCTGCGCGCGGGTTGTAGGGATTCGATAGCAGCGCGACGGCATTGTTTGCGGCCGTGGCGTTGAGGGAATCCCCATCGTCGAGGGCCTTGGACCACGTGTAGACGCCTCGAAGCAGGAGTCCGTTGGTGAAGCGATGGTTCAGATCGACCTGCAGGGCGTTATACGAGCTGACGCCTCTGGAATACCACGTCCATGTATTGGCGAGCGCGGTGTTGGGCTTGGTGCTCGTGGGATTGAAATAGGTCCCCGCCGGGACGGGCTGGCCTGCCAACGCACCGTACAAGGGCACGCCGGTTATTGGGTTGAGCGTCGCGGGGAAGGCAGCCGGACAGGGCGACGCCGGACAGACAACCGGAACCGGCACGTTGGCGTCCGCACCAATGATTTCGTGATAGCCATGGCTTCCGACGTATCCCACGCTGAGCGAGGTGTTGGTAGTCAGCGCCCGTTCGACCTTGAGCGAGTAAGAGATCAGGGTCGGGGTAGACATGTTGGGTTGAACCCCGCCCGGCACCAGCAGAGCGGTGGCTGGCGGTGCCGCGCTGCGCTGGATGGGATTGCCTCCGGGAAATATGGTGGCGATGCTGGTGGCGGCGATGTTGTAGGTCGGATTGAAGGGAGCATTCTGGTCCGCACGATAGCCCAGCGCATCCTGCAGGTCGTTGTACATGCCGAAGGCGGCGCGGACGGTCGTTTTGTCGCCGAGGGGGCTCCACGCGATCGCGACTCGGGGTTCCGGCAGGAATTTCGCGCGGTTCTCCGAGAACAGCGAGGTTCCGGTTTGCGGCAGGCAAACGTTGGCGGCGGGTTGGGACGCGCATACCGGGACACCCGAGCCGTTGAGGCTGTAATTTGCGGCCCTCCCATTTGCTTCGTTCCAGCCGTTGGTGAATTCGGCGCGGAAACCCAGTGAAACACTCAGATTGGAACCAACCCGAATCACATCCTCCGCATACAGGGCCCCGAAAAACGCGCGCCAGTTCATTTCGGTAGGCGTGGGGTCGTAGAGGAAGCTGGCGGTACCGGTCAGCAAGGTCGGGAGTCCGGTAAAGGTCATCTGTCCGTACTGGCTGAGCGCGATGGTCTCGTTGGATTGGAACGGCTGGAACCAGGCGCCGACTCGAATCTGGTGGCGCCCCCTGGTGACCTCGACGTTGTCTGTGAACGTGAACAGATTACGAAAGATGTGGAGATTGCTGCCGTTGTTGCTTCCCGCAAGGCCCAACTGCGCCTGAGGATTCGAAGCCTGACTGCCGCCAACCACTACCGCGCCGACGGGAAGCCCTGCCAGGAAGCCCGGAACCGTGGCAGCCGGAGTGCCCGGGGTAGGTTCGCCCGTAAAGAAATAGCCAGCGCGCGAGAAGCCAAAACGGAACGTGTTGAGCACAGTCGGCGAGAAAACGTGCGTTTCCTGCAAGCTGAGGACCTGTTCGCGCAGGCTCAGCAAATCCGTGCTGTAAGGATCGAGCGGGGTGGCCGTGTTGCCGAAGCTGTCGTCAATCGTATAGACGGCGCTGGCGGAATCTCGATTTGAAAATACATGGTCAAGGCGCAGCGTTCCGAAGTCCTCCCGGATCGTCTGCAAAGGGCTGCTGAGTACCTGCGCGACTCCGTCTCCAGCGGCGGTGACCTTGAAATCGGGAGCGCCCGCCGGGGCTATGGGCCATAGATTGAGCAGACCCATGTTCTTGACAACGGCGGCGGCGTCGAGCCTGGCCTGCGCGTCTGGAACGAATGCGACGGAGGTTTGGTGCAGATTCTGGCGGAAGCCTTCGTAGTTGGCGAAGACGAATGTTTTGTCCTTCTGGAGAGGGCCGCCCACAGAGCCACCAAACTGATTTCTCTGGAACGGCGGCGCGGACGCGCCGGCGTCGAAGTAGTTGCGTGAATCGAAGTCATTGTTGCGCAAAAACTCAAAAACCGAGCCGTGCCACTGGTTGGTGCCGGACTGCGTGACGATGCTGACCTGCCCGCCGGGTTTTTTGCCGTACTCCGCGCCGTAGGTGTCCAGCAGAACGTTGAATTCTCTCACCGAATCGATGCCGAGCAGTTGGCCGCTGGTTCCGCCGGGGGTCATGTTATTTTCGGCCGCGCCCGAGAACTCCACTCCGTTCAGCAGGAAAAGGTTCTGCTGAGGGCGGTTTCCGGAGACGGCGAAATTGTTGGCTGTTGTCGAATTGGAAATTCCAATGCCCCCGGTCTTCTCAAAGGTGAAGTTCACGACACCGGGATTGAGGAGCATCAACAGATCGTAGCTGCGGCCGTTGAGAGGCAGGTCCTTGATCTGCTGCTCGCCGACCAGTCCTGAAATGTCCGATGTGGTGGTGCTGACGATCGGAGCGTTCTCGTTGACCGTCACGTGCTGTTCGACCTGCCCCAGGCGCAAGGTCAGGTTGACGATCGCTTCCTGACCAACCGCCAGCTGAATTCCCGCACGGATCTCCTCGGCGAATCCCTCTTTCTTGACGTGGATTTCATACCCGCCGACCGGCAGCTCGAAAAGATTGTAACGGCCGGCATCGTTCGTAGCAGTCGAGCGGGTGATGCCGGTATCCAACTGCTTCGCGGTAACCGCGGCCCCGGTTACGGCCGCGCCGGATGGATCGGTGACCGTGCCGGAAACAGTCGCTGACACCTGGGCAAAAACGCTGGAACTCCACAACAGTAGAAAAGCAAGGAAGCCAAAACGCATCGGGTGTCCGCCTCAAGAAGGAATGTTGGCCCATGCCACAGAAAGGCCACTGGAAAGCGCTATACGTTTTAATACGTGTGGATAAGTAATGTCAAATCGACTTTATGCGATATACGTAAGCGGCAGTGGCGATTGGCGGATAGTTCGCGGGGTAGCGAATTACGGGCGGACGATCATCACTTCGGTGGACTTGATTAATGCCGCCGCGGTCTCGCCCACTTTCAGGCGCATTTCGCGCACGGCGTCGGCGGTAATGATGGAGGTGATGTGCTGGCCGCCGATCGATAGCGTCACCTGGGCCATCAGCCCGCTGACTTTAATCTCGGTGACGCGGCCCGCCAGCTGGTTGCGTCCGCTGATCCTGCGAAAGTTCGGCCGGCGTTCGCGCACGGGGCCGCGCTCCCCGGCGCGGTAAAGGAATTTGTCTACTTGCTTCTCGGGAATGCGGTGGTGGCCGCCGGCGGTTTTCACGGTGCGGATCTTGCGTTTGTAAATCCACTGCTTGAGTGTGGGATAGCTGATCCCCAGCACCGTGGCCGCTTCGCGAGGAGTGAAAAGTTTCATGAAGGTCACTTTAGGGCTTGGGATTTCCAGCCGCTGAAATGCGGGCCGGGTGGGGCTGCCCTGCGAATTGTAAAGTATTCCGCCCCTGGATGGGAGAAACATCCATCGAAGAATCGCGCAGACCCATTACCGAGCGCTGTCATTCAGCAGTTATCGCGGGTAGACTGGCACTTCGGAACGAGATAGCTCGGTTAACAAATTGCGAAGTGGCTGTGCCTTCGCTGCACGAAAAACGATTTCTCGATTCAACGGTATGGCGGTTCCTGGGAGGCCCAGCTGATGGATTCAAACGACGGTTCCGCTCCAGCCACACGCGAAACGCTTGGCGAGCCTCCCGCCCCGTGCACCATGGTGATTTTTGGCGCGGGAGGCGATCTCACCAAGCGGAAGCTGATTCCGGCGGTTTACAACTTGGCAAAAGGGAAGCTGCTACCGGAAAAGTTCGCGATCGTCGGGGTTTCCGTCGAGAACTTCTCCACCGACGAATTCCGCGCCCACGCCACCGAAGAGATCAAGAGTTATTCCCCGAACGGCGCGGATGGGAAGACCTGGGAGTGGTTCGCCCAGCGCCTCTTCTATACCCAGGGCGATTTCAACGATCCCGGGCTCTATAAAAAACTGGAAGAGCAGCTCGGCACCGTGGCGAATGAACAAGGGACCGGTGGAAGCTGCCTGTTCTATTTCGCCACGAGCCCCGCGTTTTTCGCGACCATCGCGAAGCACCTGGGGGAGGCGGGCCTCACCAAGCAGGACGACAAGAAGTGGAGGCGGGTGGTAATCGAGAAGCCTTTCGGCCACGATCTGGCGTCCGCGGTGGCGCTCAATCGCGCGCTGCTGGAAAGCCTCGAAGAAAGGCAGATCTTCCGCATCGATCATTACCTCGGCAAAGAAACCGTGCAGAACATCCTGGCATTTCGCTTTGCCAACGGTATCTTCGAGCCCGTGTGGAACCGCCGTTACGTGGATCACGTGCAGGTGACCGTTGCGGAGGAATTGGGCGTCGAAATGCGCGGCGGCTATTACGACACGGCGGGCGCCCTGCGCGACATGGTTCCAAATCACATCTTCCAGTTGATTACGTTGACGGCGATGGAGCCGCCGATATCGTTTGCGGCGGAAGAGGTACACGACGAACAGACCAAAGTGCTGCGCGCGATCCAGCAGCTCACGCCCGAGCATGTGCTTGATCAGGCGGTACGCGGACAGTACGGCGAAGGGGCAATCGATGGCAAGCGCGTGCCGTCATATCGCGCGGAGCCCAACGTCGCTCCCAACTCCAACACTCCCACGTTTGTGGCGATGGCCCTGCACATCGATAACTGGCGCTGGGCCGGCGTTCCTTTTTATCTTCGGACCGGCAAGCGCCTCGCCGACCGGATTACGCAGGTGGTCATCCGCTTCCGCCGCCCGCCTTTTGTTTTATTCCGCCACACGTCCGTGGAAAACCTTGCTCCCAACGAACTGGTGATCAGCATCCAGCCCAATGAAGGCATTTCGCTGAGCTTTGAAGCGAAGGTTCCCGGACCGGTGGTTCGCCTGGGCGCCGTGAACATGGACTTTCAATACTCCGATTACTTCGGAACTACTCCTTCGACGGGGTACGAAACGCTGCTCTACGACTGCATGATGGGCGACGCGACGCTGTTTCAGCGCGCCGATATGGTGGAGGCGGGATGGGCCGCGGTCCAGCCGATTCTCGATGTGTGGAACGCGCTGCCCGCCCGCGATTTCCCGAATTACGCGGCAGGAAGCTGGGGGCCGGAGCAAGCGAATGAATTGCTGCGGAGGGATGGCCGCGAATGGCGGAATACCCCTCGCACGCCGTTTCCGCACGGGGACCGCAATGTGCCCGCCCAGGGATTGGACAAAACAGCTCTCAAAACCTGATTCGACCGGCTGGCTTCGTTCTTGGGCCGCACTTCATAAGGAAGCAGTCCAAAATTTTCTCGCAGCGCGTCTTAAGCGTGCGGCCTTACCGTAACTACCGGGCACCGAGCGTTGCCAATCACTTTGCTTGCCGTAGCCATGGTCTGGTGCGGTAAGGTTCCCTCAAGAAGTGCGGGCGGCTTCACCCCAAGCACGATCAAATCCGCGGCCAGCTCTTCCGCCAGGTCCAGAATTTTCTCGGAAGGCAATCCATGCTCGACAATTGCCTTTGGCGCGCATCCCAGCTCCGCGGCGGCAGGGATGAGGCCGTGGAGCGCCATTTTCAACGATGACTTCACTCCGTCCTCCGCCGGCGTCACATGCAGCAGGTAGAGCCGCGAATGGTTCGTCTGCGCGAGCGAAAGCGCCCACGACAACCCGGCGAGAGATTCGGGGCTGAACTCGGTGGGCACCACAATCGAGTGCAACTCAGCGAACGCATCCGGATCTCCGTGAACTTTGGGTCCGATGGTCAGGACAGGGCACGGCGCATGCCGGAAAATCTTTTCGGCGACCGAACCCATGAGCGCCTTGCTTACGCCGGAGCGGCCATGGGTGCCGGTTACGATCAGATCGATGTTCTTCTGTTCCACGACACCGGCAATTTCCTTCCAGATGTTTCCTCTGCGGATGACCCCTTCATGCGGGACCGTTCCGAAAGCAGAGCTCAGTTCGAGAGCCGCCTCGTGGGCTTCGCGTATGGCTTGTGCTTCGATCGCACGCAATGCGTTGGTGGGACCAGGTCCTGGGAACGGCGATAAATTTACGACATGCACGAGGTGAACTGTCGAGCCGTACTTGCGGGCGAGGGAAAGCACGTAAGGCAAAGCTGCTCTCGATGTTTCTTGGAAATCCGTAGCGTAGGCGATGTTTTCGATTTTTACTCCGGGCAATGCGGCTGTTGTTGCCATGGGTCACCTTCTCTCTCGGGCTCTCTCCGGTCTGCTACCTCGTCTGCTCTCGTTGTGCGTCAGGAGTAAGGCTTCTCCTCATGCTTTTTGCGGTCGAGCGCGTCGGCTCGGACCCTATCGGCGCACGCGTCGCAGATTGTGTCGGCAGAGGGCTTGCCGCAGATGTTGCAGACTTCCTTTGCGTGTTCGTGTCTGTGAGTGGGCCGTTCGACTAGCGTCATCGACTTGTCCCTTCTCCGCGGGGTCTAGCTGGCCCGTACGGTAATCACCGGGCAGTGCGCGTGAACAACGACTTTGTGGGCCGTGGGTCTCTCAAGGTGCGTGGCGGCGCCAAGATGCGCTGCGGCGTTGCGAATGCCCAGGAGGATCAGGTCTGCTCCCCGTTCTTTTGCCGCTTCCACAATCCGTTCGGCCGGTTCGCCATACTCCACTGCAACTTCCGGCGGGCTATAGACTTCGCAGCTGGGAATGATCTGGTAGAGCTCGTTGATCGCTTCGGCCACCGATACTTCGAATTGCTTCTCCCGGTTGCGGTCAAGCCCTCGATCCGGCGTCGCCAACTTGGGCATGACGTGGAGCAGCACGAGTTGCGTGCTTTTTTCACGGGCGAGTGAAAGCACGTACGGTACGGCAGCTCTGGATGCGGGGCTGAAGTCGGTGGCAAAAAGCACGCGTTCGAATCGGATGTCCTTCAAGGCGTTCGAGTGCGATGCGGGGCCCACGGTCAGCACCGGTACGGGGGATCGCCTGAAGATTTCTTCGGCCACCGAGCCCAGGAGAAGTCTTGGCGCACCGGTGCGGCCGTGAGTGCCCAGCACGATCAGGTCGATGTGATTTTCGCGAATCGCCCGCTCGACCGCGGCCCATACGCTGCTCTCGTGCGACATGATCGTTGTGGACGCGACGTCGCCCATCTGCAGCTTCACCTTGCGCATTTCCGCATCGGCCAGGTCTTCGTCGGCCTTGACGGCTTCCGCGCAGGATTCGGGAATTACGGGGGTTAGCACATGGAGCGCATGGACTGTTGCGCCATATTTGCGAGCGACCGTCAGGGCATAAGCCTGGGCCGAGCCGGAAGTTTGCGAGAAGTCCGTCAGGTAAAGGACGTTTTTTATCTTGTTTTTTGTATTGGCGAGGGTCTCGGTAAGGGTGGCTGTCATAACTCACCTCTGCGTCAATATGAAGCGGCGCCAGAGGCTATGCGGTGACTTCACTCACGAGGCGTTGTGATCCAGGTCACCCGAGGAGGAAAGGGTTGGCTGAGGCGACTCCGATTCAGCTCTTTTGCGGGGCGGAATCCGGGACGGGGCGAATGCGCACGATTTCAATCGAGCACGGCGCGTGGCGAGCGACGGCATCCGAGACGCTGCCCAGCAGAAACCGATTCAGCCCCTTCCAGCCGTGCGACCCCATGAGGATGAGGTCGGCGCCCCATTTGGTGGCGTTGTCGATGATGATGGTTTTCGCGTCTCCAAAATCGACGAGTTCGCTGGCAGCGAAGCCCGCGTCGCGAAGCTGTTTGGCGACCTGCTTCACCAGTGCGGTCGCCTGAGCCTTGCGATCTTCTTCAATTTCCTCTACTTGCGGAGTGAAATGGGGGAATACGTCCGCCGAAACATAGACGCTGATCGGTTCGACGACGCTGAGAACTCGAACCTCCGTGCCCTGAACGCGAAATTGAGCGAGCAGGGTTCGCGTGGCTTCCTGGGAATATTGGGAATCGTCAATCGCCAGCAGAATTTTCATTTGTCGAATCCCTCAGTTCGAATTGATGCGCGCGCATCAGCTTTCTCGATACAACTCTCTCAATTTCGTGGAAAGAGTATAACCCCGGGAGTCACGCATAAGCGTGACTTGGCTCACAGATCGGATTTAGAGAAGGCGGCGGGGCGCTATTGCGGCTCCGCGTAGAACCGGCGCACGATGGCGGGTATGGCGGTCGGGCCCTTGATGTCGGGGTACTTGACGTCGAACTGTCCCGTGAGAATTTGTCCTGCTTCTTCCGCGGTTTTTCCCTGGGCCTTGAGCTCTCGCGCACTTTGCTGCAAATCGCGGAGCACTTCACGTTCGCGGGGAATGAGCGACGCATCGCCGAATTGGCCGTGATTGGTGAAAATGATGCGCGGGCGGAGGGCTTCAAGCTTGTCGAAAACCGATAGCCAATTGGCGGCGCTTACGGTGCTTTCGCCCATGCCGGGGTAGGACTTGTTCTGCAGGAAATTCCCGGAGAGCAGCACTCCTTCTTCCGGCACGAACACGACAATATCGCCGTGCGTGACAGCCGGGCCGTACCAGATGATCTGGGCCGTGACGCCGCCCAGATCGAGGATCGCTTCGTCGTGGAAGACGACGTCCGGGGATCGGAGCTTCACGTCTTTCAGGGCGTCCGCCAGTTCCGGAGATCTTTTCACGAACGAGTCGAGAAACTTCATCGTGCTTTCTTCGATATCGGCTTTCTGGGCCTCGGGAACGATCCAGACGCTGTTGGGCGGGAACGACTGTCCGCCGGAGACGTGCTCGGGCCGAAAATCGGTTGTGGTGAGATAAATCAGATTGTTCTTGCCGAGCTTCTGGGCTTCGCGCGCGTCCACCTCTCCGCTTTTCGGGCCCATGCCCGTATCCAGCACGAGCGTCGCCCGGCTCCCGACGATGATGCCTACGTTGGGGACGCCGAATCTGCCGCCGTCCGGAATTGCCCAGACATGGTCGGATACGCGCTTGACGTTGTCCTGCACAACGAACGGATTCGGAGTCGCCGATGCCGCAGGGGCTGGCGCTTCCTGTGCCATCGCTGAGGGCGGTAGGGAAAACACGATGGCCGTCTGAAAAAAAAGGCTGGCAGCTGTGCGAAGCAATGAGTCAGACCGTTTCATGGGGATGCGTGGTCCTTTCAGTCTTTCTGAGGTTCGCCAAGGTAGCTAACGTGCCAGCAGATGTCAATCGGCGCGAGATTCATTCGCCGGTTTCCAAAGCCAAAAGTAAAAAGTGCTGTGTGCCGCTGTCTCAATCTCGCAGGAAGCAAGGGGCGGGGTTGAGAAGGGGCCCTCCACTGTAGATGAATATGAATTTGTAGCTGCGAAGCCACTTAGGTTCCACAAGAGGCTAATCGAAAAAGAGCCCACTGATCACTGCATTGAGACCGCCGGTTTTCGTAATCTTCATGAGAACCTTTCCCGTTACATTCCAGACCAGATATTTCCCCCCGCTAAAATCGGCAAGATTCTGCGTATCGAGCACCAGGGGCGGAACTTGGGAATCGAGTATTTCAATCGTTTGAGCTCTACCCAGGGAATCCCAATCGATAAAATAAGCCGCTACGCGATGAATCTGGAAATCAAGAAAATCGAGTTCAATCGTCATCGCGTTGGAGTCGAACCAAGTGGCCGCGAAGCGATCCGTAAACGCGGGAGGCTTTTGCAGGCCCCTTGGATCCGCTGTGGGATCAGCAAACGGATAAACGGCCGGCGGCGTCACGACCGGAGACAGATAACCGGGCAGATTGACCAAATTTGCCGTTGATTCAGCCAATAGCCAACCAGCCGCGCCGTAGATTCCCTGCCAACTTCCAATTGTAGTGCTATCGATTTTTATGAACTTGGCTCCGTTTCCTATAAGAGCAACCGAGGCGCTTGCGTTTTCCGACGGATCCGCCTGGCTGGTTGCTGTAACGCTCACTGGCGGAGCTCCGAAATTGTAAGCGGCAGGAGCGGTATACGTACCTGAAGCATCCGCAGCCGTCCACGTCACATTGACGTCGGACGACCCTTGGACGATGGCGGTGAACTTCTGGGATGCCCCAGGCAACAAGCTCACGGCAGGGGGAAAGACGGAAATGGTCACGTGCTTTAAGTTGACGGTGGCCGACCCGGTCGCTGGTTGGACCTGCTTACTGGTTGCAGTCACCATAACGCTGCCACTTCCGGGAATAAAAGGATCAGGAGCTTTGAATAGCCCGTTCGGAGCATTGGAAGACCAAATGACATCAGTGCTTAAGGCTCCGTTCACCAAAGCCGTGAACGGCTGGCTCTGTCCGGGACCCAAATCAACGCTTCCAGGAAGGAGCTCAAGCTCGTTGGGAGCGGGGGTTGCCCCAAACGCTGTGCAGCCAATGAAGCGGAAAAGA
>CAZRKW010000135.1:0-10898 GCA_964600355.1 uncultured Acidobacteriaceae bacterium | reverse complement strand
TGAAGGAAAAGAAGGCTCGCGTCGAGGACGCCATGCACGCCACACGCGCGGCGGTGGAAGAAGGCATCGTCCCCGGCGGCGGAGTGGCGCTGGTGCGCTGCATCAACGCACTGGAAAAGCTGAAGCTCGAAGGCGACGAAGCGATTGGCGTCAACATCGTGAAGCGCGCTCTCGAAGAGCCGATGCGGCAGATTGCACTCAACGCCGGACACGAAGGCGCGGTAATCGTCGGGCGCATCCGCGAATCGAAGGACGACAACTTCGGCTTCAACGCGGACAGCGGCGAGTTCGGGGACCTGGTGAAGGCTGGCGTCATCGATCCAGCCAAGGTGACCCGCCTCGCGCTGCAGAACGCAGCGTCGATTGCCGGCTTGATGCTCACCACCGAAGCGCTGGTGGCCGACATCAAGGAAGACGAGAAGAAGGCAGCCGGCGGCGGTGGAGGTATGCCCCCGGGGGGCGGCATGGGCGGGATGTACTAAAAACCAGCCGGTCGCGCGCAAGCGATCGCCTGATCGGAAGCGAGGGCGCCCTGGTAAACCCGGGGCGCCCTTTTTACTTGGGAAACGGGGTTGGCGCATTTTCTGCGATTATTGCGAGACAGGCGGCTGCGCCGCGACTCATTTTGGCTGGAGGCGCGGCGGTAGTGCGATATCATTGGAACATCGAACAATTTGAAGGGGACGCAGTGTCAGAAAGAGCGGGTTGGGCGGATCATGAGCGACCACAAACCACCATTTGCGACGATTGAAGAGGCGATCGAGGATATTCGGCAGGGGCGGATGATCGTCCTTGTGGACGATGAAGATCGCGAGAACGAAGGCGATCTGACCATGGCCGCGGAAAAGGTGACGCCGGAAGCTATCAACTTCATGGCGAAGCATGGCCGCGGGCTTATTTGCATCACGCTCACCGAACAGCGTTGCGAGCTGCTGGGCCTCGCGCCGATTTCGCCGCGCAATACCTCCGCATTTGGAACGCCTTTCTGCGAACCCATCGACGCGCGCCTGGGGACGACGACCGGCACAAGCGCTTCGGATCGCGCCACCACGATTCTTGCGGCAACCGATCCCAAGACCCGGCCGGAAGACCTAGCGCGCCCGGGGCACGTGTACACGCTGCGCGCGCGCAACGGCGGCGTGCTGGTGCGGGCGGGGCAAACGGAGGCGTCGGTCGATTTGGCGCGAATCGCGGGGCTCGATCCTTCCGGCGTGATCTGCGAAGTGATGAACAACGATGGAACGATGGCGCGCATCCCGCAGCTGACGGAGTTCTGCAAAGAGCATGGATTGAAACTGGTCACGGTAGCCGACGTGATCCGCTACCGGATGCAGCACGAGCGCTACGTGCGGCGGATCGCCGAGTCGGTGCTGCCGACCAAGTATGGCGAATTCAGGATGATCGCGTATTCGAGCGACGTGGACAACGAACTGCACGTCGCATTGGTGCGGGGCGATCTGCAGCAGTGCGGGCGGGGGGCGTCGGGCGATCATCTGCCGCTGGTGCGCGTGCATTCGCACTGCCTGACCGGGGACGTGCTCGGGTCGACCGCGTGCGACTGCCGGGAAATGGTGGAGCGGTCGCTCGAGGCGATCGCCGAAACGCATTGCGGGGTCTTCGTGTATCTGCACCACACGGGGCGCGGGTTTCAGATCGACTCCCGCCCCGCGGAGGGCGCGACGCTGCCGCGGATTCTCTACCATGCGCGCGGGCAGCTCGATAAGGATCTGGGGAGACAACGGCTTGTGCAGCATGAGAGTGGAATCGGCGCGCAGATTCTAACCGACCTTGGCTTGCAGCGGATTCGCGTGCTGACGAATCATCCGCGCAAGGTGGTGGCGCTGGAGGGATACGGCGTGGAGATCGCGGACCAGATTCCGTTTTCGATCGGCGGCAGGAAGAAAAATCACCAGGTGCTTTGAGCCGGGTGGCTAGGTCGGTTTGCCTTTAACGAACACGTAGGGGCGCAGCTTCTCTAGTTTGACCTTCGAAATGCCGTGGATGGCGAGCAGGTCCTCGACGCGCTGAAACGGCCCGCTCTTCTCCCTAAAACTTACGATCTCGTGTGCTGTGCCGGGGCCGACTCCCGGCAATTGCTGTAGCTGGGCGGCGGTCGCAGCATTGAGGTCTAGCGGCTTTGCCGGAGGGCGTTTTGGGGCGGCGAAACAGCTGGCGATGGCAACGAGAGCGAACACAGACGCAAGGAACGCAGACGCAACGAATCTCTGGCGCAAAGGGTGCAGCAGCGTCCGCTTTATCGGCTGAGTCATTGGCCACGTCATTGGACGGCTCGTCGTCCGCTTCATCGGCGTCGCTTGATCGTCCAGAGGGCCAGAAACAAGGCCAGCGATGCTAGGAACAGGATGGCGAGCGCGAGTGTGATCAGGGTCAAGAAGCCCACGGCTAGAAGAGAAATGAGGAATATCGCGCCGAATACGTAGGCGCCGACCATGCACATCGCGCGGACGAACTTTTCATGGCGGAGAATCCACGGCAGCGGCGCCGCAACCGACCGCCGGCCCTGGCGGGAATCCGTTGCGAGAGAGCTTTGCGTTTCGATTTCGTCCGGCATCGGTTTTTCCGCTCAGTCTTTTATATGCGCCTTCCGGAGACGACTTCCTGCCCTTGCGCGGTGTACTCGGTGATCTCGCCGAAGAGGGCTGCTTGTTCGAAGACCTGGTCGCGATCGCCCACGACGACGATTTCGGAGTTCTTGCTGTCGAAATGGCTGCGCGCGGCGGCCAGGATATCCTCGGCGGTAAGCTCGTGAATCCGCGCGCGATACGTTTCCAGATAATTTTCGGCTAAGCGCTCTAGATACACATTGGAAAGCTGGCCGAGCACGCCATCCTGCGTGGCGACACCCAGAGAAAAGACTCCGCTGAGGTAGTTGCGCGCGCTTTCGAGTTCTTCCGTGGTGACCGGCAGGGAGCGCATGCGGTCCATTTCGTAGAAGATTTCGGCGAGCGTGGCGGCGACCACGTCGTTGCGAACGGCTGCGTGCACGGTGAAGTAGCCGTATTCGCGCAGGGCGTTGTTGCCGCTGCGCGGGCTGTAGGTGTAGCCCTTCTGCTCGCGGATATTGAGCACGAGGCGTGAGTGGAAAGCGCCGCCGTAGATGGAGTTGGCGAGCACGACGCGGTACCAATCGGGATCGCGGCGCGTGATGCCTAGGTTGCCCAGTACGATCTGCGTCTGGACGGTTCCGGGCAGATGCACGACGTGCACTTTGCGTCCCGAATGGCGCGGAGGGGCGGGAAACGCGACCGCGTCCGCCGCAGGAGCCTTCCATGCGCCGAAAATCTTCTCCACTTCGTCGAGCATGGCGTCGGCGGCAAAATCGCCCACGATCGCGAGTAGCGAACCCGAGGGAACGTAATGTTTGCGGTAGTAGTCCGCGAGCTGTTCGCGGCGGTAGGAGGCAACGTGCTCCTCAGAAGGTGCGATGATCGCGTAGGGATGCTCGCCGAAGAGCACGCGGCGAAAGCGTTCGTTGGCAAGAAAACCGGGAGTGGTGCGTTCGATGCGGAGTTCCTCGAAGCGCTGGCGGCGCTCGCGCTCGAATTCGTCCTCGGGGAAAGATGCGTTTTGCGCGAGGTCGGCGATCAATTCGAGCAGCTGGCGCGAAAATTCCGCGAGCCCGGAGACGGAAATCGCGCTGGTGTCTGCGCCGGCGTGAGAGCCGAGATCGGCGCCCATGCGGCGCAGATCTTCCTCGATCTGTCGGCTGGTGCGGGACGCGGTTCCGGTTCGCACCACAGTGGCTGTCATACCGGCGATTCCCGGATTGCTGTGCGCCACGACTGCATTGCCGCTGCGAAAGAAAAGCTGCGCGGATATTTTCGGGAACCCGCGGCTTTCGGCGAGCACGACCTGCATGCCATTGGAAAGCGTGCGCACCGTTCGCTTCGGCCACGCGACAGGGCGCTCGGGGCCTAACGACGGGGCATTTGTGTGACGCGGCGGGGCCGCTTGCGTGTTGGCGGGCGTCATACCGTCACCTCCGAGACCAACGGGCGGCGCAGGAGGACGGCGCGATTTTGCGGGATCAGATATTTCTTCGCCACGGACTGCGCCTCCGCCGGTGTGACCGCGAGAAAGCCGTCGAGAATGGTGTTGACTCGCTGCGGATCGCCGTCGAAAAGGGTGAAGCAGGCCAGGTAGTGCATCAATCCGAAGCGAGGCATGTAGGAACCCATGCCCCCTTCCAGCATGGAGTAAAAGTCGGAGCGAAATTTCACTTTGACGGGATCGAGCTCGGCTTCGGCGATGGGAACATCCTGCACGCCCTGGATCACTTCATCGTAGGCGGCGACCGTTGCCTCCGAGGTGAATTCGGGCTTGTGAAAGATGCGCGAAACCATTTGTGTCGGGCCGTTGGTGTCAAAGAGCTCGGCGCTGCCGTCGGCATCGACGGCAATTTCTTCTTCGAGCACCAGGCGGCGGTGGACGCGGCCGGCGCGGCCGCCGTGCAGGACGCGGTCCAGAATGCCGGAAGCGTACCAATCGCGCGTCTCGCGCTTCGGCAGGGTGTAGCCGATGGCAATCGCGGGAAGCGGGCCGAACTTCTCTTCCACTTCGCCGCGGCGCTCCTCGGTTTGCGGCGGCTCGGAGACGTCCGCGCGCGGCGTGGGAGGCCCCGGCGGAATGTCCTCGAAATAGCGCTTCGCGAGTTTGAACGCTTCGGCGGCATCGAAATCGCCGATCATCACGAGCACCGCATTATTGGGCGCGTAGTACGTGTGAAAGAAACTTCGCACGTCGGCAAGCGTGGCGGCATCGAGATCCGCGAAGTCACCGTAAAAATTGTGCGCGTTGGGCCAGTTGCGAAAAGCTACGGGCGGAAGATCGAGCCACGGGAATCCGCCGTAGGGCTGGTTCATCACGTTCACGCGAACTTCTTCTTTCACCACGTCGCGCTGGTTGCGCAGGTTTTCATCGTCTACCTTGAGCGCGCGCATGCGGTCCGCTTCGAGCCACAAAACCCTTTCCAGGGCGTTGGAGGGGACCGCCTCGAAATAATTCGTGATGTCGTAGTGGGTGGTCCCATTCAGCAGGCCACCGGAAGAATTGATGAGGCGGATGTGTTCCATTTTCCCGGCATTCTCGGAGCCTTGAAACATCATGTGTTCGAAAAGATGGGCAAAGCCACTGCGGCCCTGCGGTTCTAGGCGAAAGCCGATCTGGTAGTACACGCCGACAGTCACGACGGGCGCCGAGCGGTCCGGCGACGCGACCACGCGCAAGCCGTTCGCCAGCGTGGTGTGTTCCACTGGAATATGAAGCTTCTTCAATTCTTCCCTCCCCTTGGATTCCTGAGCGCCGGGTCAAGCTGGCGAAGCTTCGCGCCGGGCTTTTTCGACAGCACACGGACGCTCAGCCGCGCGAGCGTTGCATAGGCTTGGTGAAATTCCGGCGGGTAGTGCCGCAGCGCTTCCATGTGCCGCGCCACCACTGCGTAATCGCCGCGCGCGACCGGCCCCGTCCACGACGCGCGCGGGCCCAGCCGCTCGAAGTTATCCAGCACCTGCCGTATCAAGGGTAGCAGGGTTTGCAGGGCCCGGCGACGCGGAAAACCGAGGCCCGTAAGCACCTGTGTGGCGGCTTCGACCAATCCGAGCGCATGGCCGGCGACCATGATGGCGGAGGCGTGATACGCGGGCTTGTTCCTTCGGTCGATGACGATCGGAATGCCGCCCAGCGAACGGGCGATGGAGGCTGCTACACGGCGGGCCTGCGGATCGCCCTCCACACCGAATATCGTGCCCTGGAGCTTTGGCGTGTTGCGGCCGGAAAAAGTCTGCATGGGATGCAGAGAGCCGGTCGCGGCGCCGTGGCGGGCGAGGGGCTTGAGTATGGTGCGGTCGAGCGCGCCGCTGGTGTGCAGGACGATTTTTCCGCGGCAGGCTTCGCGCCCCAGACGCGCGAGCTCGGCAGCCGTGGGTGCGAACAAATCGTCGGGCGTGGTCAGAAAAATGACGCTTGCATCGAGCGCTTCCCTGCCGATGACGCTGTAGCCGGTGCCGCCGCCGATCGCGCGCACGGCTGCGCGTGCCGTGGCGTCCGAACGAGTGACGACGGCGCCGATTTGCCATCCCAGTTCGCGCAGACATTTGCCGAGCGTTCGGCCGACGCGCCCGCCACCGACGATGGAAACAGTTCGCTTCATGGGCGTTCTAGGATAGCTTGTCCGGTGTTCTTTGCAGGAGAAAAACGGGAACTATATTCTTGATCAAGCTTTTGGCGCGTTGCGAAATCCGTTTATGACTTCCAATATCTGCCGGCCGTACCTTTCGAGTTTCTTTTCGCCGATTCCAGGGACACCGAGAAGTGCCGCGGTCGACGATGGTTGCCGGCGGCAAATCTCATCCATCGTGGTGTCATGCAGCACCACGAAGGCAGCCACGCCCTGCTCCTTTGCGGTTGTGCGACGCCATTCGCGGAGACGTTCGCGCAGATCGGAATCGACCGCGATGTTTCCGGGCGCAGCAGATTTATGCGGCCGATCCCATTTTTCACCGGCGCTGCGAACAGGAACGGCGGGAGATGCCGGCTTCGAGGGTCGCAGCGATGGCTTCTGGGCCGACTGGATGAGACATTCCGGCAGGTAGCCGCAGATATCGCACGCCTGGCACGATGTCCATTTGGGAGTTTCGCCAAAATGGAGGCAAATCCGCCTGTGGCGGCATACCGTCGATTCGGCAAAGCCCTGGATATCGCGCCAGCGCTGCCAGCCGCGGGCTTTTTCGTCCGGATCTGCCATCTGCTCGATGAAATGCGCGAGCAATCCCATGTCGCGTTTTCGCCATAGGAGAATGCAATCGGCCGGATCGCCGTCGCGTCCGGCGCGCCCTGCTTCCTGATAAAACTGCTCGATCGATTTCGGCAGCGACAAATGGATGACCGCGCGCACATTCGCCTTGTTGATGCCCAGGCCGAAGGCCACCGTGCCGACGAGCACGCGCACGTCGTCCGCCATCCAGGATTCCTGGTTTCGCCGGCGGGTATCGCTATCCATTTTGCCGTGGTAGCCAATCGCGGGAATGCCTTTCTCCTCAAGAAAATCCACGGTCTCGCCTACCCGCTTGATCGTGGGGGCGTAAACGATCACGTTGCTGCCCTCATAGTGGCGCAGAGCGCCGATCAGCAGATCGGGCTGGGACGCGCCTTCGCATTGCTTGAGTACATAGCGCAGATTAGGGCGGTGAAAGCTGGCGATGTATTTGTCCGGATTGCTTAGCTTGAGCTGGTCGATGATGTCGTGGCGGACGCGCCGCGTGGCGCTGGCGGTGAAAGCGGCGATCGGTCGATTGGGAAAATGCTCCCGCAGCGAATTCAGCTTGCGGTATTCGGGGCGGAATTCGTGCCCCCATTCGGAAATACAATGAGCCTCGTCGATCGCGAAAAACGAAACGGGAACTTTCTTCAGCCACTCGATCGTGTCGGGACGCAAGAGGCGCTCCGGTGAGAGATAGACCAGCCGGTATTTCCCGCGGCGGGCCTCGTTCATCACCGAAGAACGCCCAGCCTCCGTCATCGAGCTGTTCGCGAACGCGGCGGAAATTCCCATCTGGGTGAGCTGCGCGACCTGGTCCTGCATGAGCGCAATGAGGGGAGAAATAACGATGGCGGTCTGCTCGCCCAGCATCGCCGCCGGCAATTGGTAGCAGAGAGATTTTCCGCCGCCCGTGGGCATCACCACGCAGGTGTCGTGCCCCGCGACGAGGCTGTTCACAATGCGCTCTTGGAGCGGACGGAAAGAATCGTAGCCCCAGTAGCGCCGCAGCGCGCCCATGAGTTCCGAGGGAGAGTTCACCGGGAGAGTATAGACCGGGCGAATATGCCGGTCCACGAGAGCGGATCGAAAGTGGCGGGCCGTCGGCTTCGGAGGCGGGTGGCGCCTGCAAAAAACCTCCGCCAATGCCCCGAAAAGCAATAGAATCGGCTCATGGCCTCCGGTGAATTCTTACCGACTTTGTGGCACTCCGCGCTGGTCACGCTGCGCGTAGTGTGGCGCGTGACTCGCCAAGTTTTTCATGAAGCCACCGGCGCACTGTTCGGCATCTTTGCGGTGTACGGCCTTCTGCTCGCGTACCGGCAGTGGCATAGCCGGCCCGTGCTGTGGCTCGTGGGCTTCGCAATCCTCTATGCGATAATGATGGCGTTATTCGCATTCGGAGCATTTCGCCGGGCGCGGCGAATCCGGTGAGATCACGCCCCCTGCTCACCACCCGCCATGGCTGACGCAAAAAACGATCGCGCCGCCTCCGATAAAAAAGCTGCGACAACAACCGGACTGCCGATGGAAGCGGTGATCACACCGGACGATCTGCCAGGCTGGGACGCGGAACGCGACCTGAATTACCCCGGGCAGTTCCCTTTTACGCGCGGCGTTTACCCCACGATGTATCGCGGCCGGCTCTGGACGATGCGCCAATACGCCGGCTTCGGCAGCGCCGCGGAATCCAACCGCCGTTACCGCTACCTGCTGAAAAAAGGACAAACCGGCCTGTCCATCGCGTTCGATCTGCCGACGCAGATCGGCATGGACTCCGATCACGCGCTGGCGCTGGGCGAAGTGGGCAAAGTCGGCGTGGCCATCGACTCGCTCGACGATATGCAGGCGCTGTTCGACGGCATCCCGCTCGAGCGCGTGTCCACCTCGATGACCATCAATTCGACTGCCGCGATCCTGCTGGCTCTTTACGTGGCGGTGGCGAAGCAACAGGGCGCGAACCTTGCGCGCCTGGCGGGGACGGTGCAGAACGACATACTCAAGGAATACATTGCGCGCGGCACGTATATCTACCCGCTGCGGCCGGCGATGCGGATCGTCACCGACATCTTCGCGTGGTGCAAGAGCGAAATACCCAACTGGAATGCGATTTCCATTTCCGGCTACCACATTCGAGAAGCCGGCTCTACGGAAGTGCAGGAAGTGGCCTTCACGCTTGCCAATGCGATCGCGTACGTGGAGGCGGCCATTGCTACGGGCCTTGCGGTGGACGATTTCGCGCCGCAGCTTTCGTTCTTCTTCAACGCGCACAACGAATTCCTGATGCAGATCGCAAAATTCCGGGCGGCGCGGCGTTTGTGGGCGCGCACCATGCGCGATCGCTTCCAGGCGACGGATCCGCGTTCCCAAATGCTGCGCTTCCACGCGCAGACGGCGGGATCGTCCCTCACCGCGCAGCAGCCGGAGAACAACGTGGTTCGCGTGGGCCTACAGTGCCTGGCCGCGGTGCTGGGCGGCTGCCAATCTCTTCACGCGAACTCGATGGACGAGGCTCTCGCGCTGCCGACCGAAAGCGCCGCGCTGGTGGCGCTGCGGACGCAGCAGATCATTGCCTATGAAACCGGCGTGGCTAATACCGTGGACCCCGTAGCGGGTTCCTACGCCATCGAAAAGCTGACCAACGAAATCGAGGTGGCCGCGCAGGAATACATCGCGAGGATCGACGCGATGGGGGGAATGCTGCGGGCGATCGAGACTGGGTACGTCCAGCAGGAGATTCAGAAGTCCGCCTACGACTACCAACGCGCGGTGGAGCGCGGCGAACAAATCGTGGTGGGAGTGAACCGGTTCCAGGCGGAAGAGGAGCGGCCCATTCCTACGCTGCAAATCGATCCGGAAATCGAGCGCACGCAAGTGGCGCGATTGCAAGCACTACGGGCGCGGCGGCATGCCGGGAAGTCGCGCGCCGCACTCGCAGAAGTCGAACGACGCGCGCGGGGAACCGAGAATCTGATGCCCGCCGTACTCGCGGCCGCGGAAGCATACGCCACGGTGGGTGAAATATCCGATGCGCTGCGGCTCGCCTTCGGCGAGTATCACGAATCCGTGGTTATCTAGGTAGCGAAAGACCGACGGCTACTTTTCCGCGGAGGTTGTCGTGGCCGGCCCCATTCCCACGATTTCGAGCACCGCGTCTCCATCCTTCGCGCCGTCATAATGAACGTGACCACCGGGATGGACTACGTAGCTGCCGGCCGGCATGGGAACCATGTGATCGGGGTCGTAGTTGCTGCCGGTGTTGACCCACCAGGTGCCGGAGAGCACGGTGATGTAACGGTCGTTCGGATGGGAATGCGGGCGGCTGTTGTGATGCGCGTGCCATTTCGTGAGAACGATATACAAGCCGGGCTTGGCAGGATCGCCAACCAAGACTGCCGTGGCGGCTCCGCCGTTGGGTGCCTCCACCCACTTGATCTGATCGGGGGGTGTGAACCTCAGCGACTCTGGATCGAGATCGGGTTTCGGTTTCGGAACCCGGGCTGATCCCAGCGGAACAGCGATGGTCATCCCCAGGACCACCAGTGCAACACTCAACAGCTTTCTGGAACGGAACATGATTCCTCCTGTTTCGCGTCTTAGACGCCACGATTGCGAAGGCCGCGCGGTTCAGCGCGCCTTTCCTGCTTCGCCGGAGGTTCGATTGGACTCCGGCAACGGGCACGATACATCCGACCGCCTGCGAATTCAATGGAGGAATCGGGGGAGGAATCGCGCGGACGCAGCGGCGGCGCCTGTGCGCGTAATCCTGTTTTTATAATGGGCGGCACCTGCGAAGATATCCTTCGACCATGAGACTCGTTCTTGCATCGGCTTCGCCGCGACGGGCAGAGATTCTGCGCAATGCAGGATTTACTTTTGAGGTTTCCCCGGCGGATGTGGACGAAACTCCGCGGCCACACGAGCCCGCGGAGGTTTACGTGCGGCGGCTTGCGGAAGAGAAAGCGCGCGTGGCCGTGAAACGCTTCGCGCGTGAAGCAACACCCGTGATCGTGATTGCCGCGGATACGACCGTGGTTGCCGGCGGCCAAATGCTAGGCAAACCGGAGAACCGGGAAGATGCGCGCCGGATGCTGCGCTTGCTGAGCGGGCAGACGCATGAAGT
>CAZRKW010000134.1:2750-10937 GCA_964600355.1 uncultured Acidobacteriaceae bacterium | reverse complement strand
ACTCTTCCGGTGTGCCATGCCAATAGCTGATATCGGGCTCATTCCACACTTCCCAGTACCAAGTCTCCACTTCGGAGCGGCCGTAGTTCTCCACCGCGTGCTTCACCCACTGATGCACCAGCTCGCCCCACTTCGCATAATCGTTGGGCGGATACGACCAACCGATAGCGTACTCAGCACCGCTGCCTCCCGGCTTCCACACGGGGGTGTAGGGCTCCGGATGCGAGGAGAGAGCCTTCGGCATGAATCCGATCTCGACGAAGGGCTTTGCGCCAGCCTGCAGATAGGTATCGATGATCCGGTCTGTGATGGTCCAATCGTAGACCGGCTTGCCGGAGGAGTCTTCGGTGTAGGCGTTGGTAGATCCCCACTTCAGGCTCGGAGTCCCGTCCCCCGTTGCCAGCATGAAGTGCGTGCGGATATACACCGGCGAGCTGCCGACGCTGGCAAGTTCGCCGATCAGCTTGCGGCCGTAATTCGAATAGGTGAAATTGGGCTCGTCGTAGCCGAAAAATCCGGTGATGGGTTTGTAGGGACCCACGGTTTCGGCGGCGTTCACGCGAATGGTGACGCCGTCCTGGGCAAAGCCGCAGGTCGCGGCGAGCAAGAAAAGTGCAATGAAGCGTGCGGTGGCTTTTAACATCGCACGTATCCTACACCCGGAATTTCGGTCCTCTTAAAGGAAAATTCCGCCCGACACTTCGATCCTCTGCCCGTTGATCCATTGATTGTCGTCGGAAAGCAGCGCGGCGACGGCGCCCCCAATATCGTCCGGCAGGCCCACGCGGCCCAGAGCCGTTTGCGCGGCAATGCTTTTATTGATTGCCGCGTTATCGCGCACGGTGCCTCCCCCAAAATCGGTCTCGATGGCGCCGGGGGCGAGAACGTTCACGGTGATCCTGCGATCCCCGAGTTCCTTGGCCATGAACCGCGAGAGCACTTCGACGCCGCCTTTCATCGCGGCATAGGCGGAATAGCCAGGGAACGAGAAGCGGGCGAGGCCGCTGGAAATATTGACGATGCGGCCGCCATCCTTCATGAGCGACAGGAGCTTCTGCGTAAGGAAAAAGGGAGCCTTGAGATGGGCATTCATCAGCTCATCGAACTGCGCCTCGGTGGTTTCCATGAAGGGCGCATAAAAGCCCATTCCCGCGTTGTTAATCAGAAAATCGAAATCGCGCCGCTGCCAGTTCGCATCGAGAACACCGCGCACGGTTTCGGCAAACGCCCCGAATGTCTTGTGAGCGACCACGTCCAGCGGAAGAGCCACGGCTTTCCGTCCGCTTTTTGCGATCTCCGCGCAAACAGCCTCCGCTTCTGCTTTCTTGCTGTGGTAGGTGAGAATGACATCGTGTCCCTTCGTCGCCAGATGCAGAGACATGCTTTTCCCGAGACCGCGGCTGCCGCCCGTTACGATTGCGATTTTCATTTGCGAACCCCCGTTTTAAAGTCCAAGACTCAATCGCGTGCGGTACACCAATTTTGCTGCGTTTCAATAGATGATCGGGGCAGACCACGCGATTCCAGCTATATCGGTGCGATGAGTCATCTGGCAAGGGACGAGTGCTCTTAAGCTCAGAGGATCGAGGGGAAATTGCATCTATCGGGGGAATTCAGAAGAGCGGGACACGCGGCAACTATTGCCTTTCCGGCTTCCCTTCCTCGCTGGTGGCTGATTCAGAGGGGATTTCTCCGGACATTTTCGCTCGCCCTAGCCATCCAGAACATCCCGGAAGGTCTAGCGGCAAACGCTGGCGCAGGGATTTTTGCAGCTGAGCGAAGCAGACGTTCTCTCGCTGCCGGATGGTCGCCTGACTGTCTGACAACTCGGCGATGGCCTCGTCCTTTTTTCTCTTAACCGGCGCTTGGTCGGAGCCATCGTCGGCGCTTTCGATTTCAATCAGCTTTTCGTAAGCATGGAGAAGATTGTTGTCCTGGAGCTTCAGCCGGTAAATCTGGCGGAGCGTTTTGGTTACGGAGACTTCCTGATCCGTGGACGCTTCTATATCGGTGGCATCGATCGTTCGCAGCGTGGCGCTCGCCTGATCCCCATCGCCGTTCTTATCCTGATTCCTGTCCTGGGAAACGGAGTCGTCGTTTTGGATAGCGGCGAGGGAAGCCAGAGCGGCCTTGGCATAGGGTACGGTAAATTTCGTCTGTTCCGACTGTACCTGCGCCTGCACTTGCGAGCCCGTCAGGAAAACAGCTGCAATCAGGAACGCCAGAGTGCCCATCTGCTTTCCTGACATTTTGTTTTGATGATTCGCCATGGATGAAGCTTAAGCGGCCATCCCCGCGGCAACAATGACGCGAAGGATAGCTTCGCATGGCTCCGAAGTTAACGTCGGAAGAGTACGGCTGGTTTAGTACTCAAAAACTGCCCCTTCAAGGGATCTCGAAGTGCACTGCACGTGGATTACTCTAACTCATTTAGAATTATAAAGATGTGGCAAAGGAAACAGTAGCACGGGGCCTCGCCTTGGGGCATACGCCAAATCCGTCACCCAAGGCAAGATGTTCCCGCGAAGAGAGGATCAGCGCTTAGCTACCGCTTCAAACGACCGCGGCGCTGGCTGCGCCCTTGAACAAGGAGAGCAGGCGTACGATTGGCTGTCCCGTGCCCCAGTTCTTGTATCAGATCCTTGCTTCCTTGCTCCCAATTTCGTTGTAATCGCCGGCCAGCTGATGTAGACCGCTGTCGATCGCACAGTGGAATCGATTCGCAGGTTGTAAGCTGATACTATCTAGCCGCTCGGGAAATACCCGAATGTCACAAGGAGGCGCCATTGGTATCCAAGAGGAAGGCCGCTCCATTCGCTATCGCCATTTTGATCATGGGCGCGTTCGTTGCAACTTGCGAAGCTCAAGCGCCGCAGACGGAGACACCGGTCAAAGCCATGCAACTCATGGGCCTGGCCGGCGTCGGTAGCAAAACCAAGGGAAGCCTGACGGTTGATAACGGGGCTCTGCGCTTCGCTTATTCCGGCAAATCCTTTGACCTGGCCCCGACTTCCATGCGCGACGTTGTCACCGGAGATGACAGCCAGCGGGTGATCCGCGGAACCATTGGCACGCTGAGCATGTTTGGCCCTTATGGGTCGGGTCGTTTCCTGAGCCTGTTTCGCTCCAAGCTGGACACGCTGACGATTCAATACCGCGATTCGGACGAAGGTCTTCACGGCGTAATTTTTACGATGCCGGTGGGAACAGCGGAAGGGATAAAGGGGAAACTCGTCGCGGCGGGAGCGCCCACAAGCGTCCCGCTGCAGGCAGGCTCGGCCGCGAAGGCTGTGGTTGCCTCCGCCCCTGAACCGGACGCGCCACCCGAAGCGGCAGGTTCCTCGAAAAAGATCGATGGATCCGCCATCGAGATCATGATGATCGAATCCGGCGAGATCCCGCTGCCGGCGGAGTTCCAGATTTCGCTGTATGAGAATCTGGTTGAGCAGATGCGGAAGAAGGGCGGCTTCCAGCGCGTCTATCGTGACGGCGAGCGGGATTCCGCCGCCGCCCCGGATCTGGTGATTCTGCGCAGCACGGTTCGGGGCTTCAAAAAAGGCAGCGAAATGGCTCGCCAGGTAACCACCGTCTCAGGCGCGACGGCCATAACCGTCCACTGCGCCTTCACCGATAAGGAAGGGCGGCTGCTGCTGGCGCGCGACATCAAGGGAAACGTCCGATTCTTCGGAGGAAACCTCCGAGCCACGTATGACTTTGCCAAGAAAGCGGCAAAGGCCGCGCATCAGAATGTTTCTCGGCCGGCCGGCGCCTGACAGAAACGGGCAGTACAACCTCACTCGCAGCCATGCCTCTCTAGCCGTGGCGTAACCCCGAAACTCGCCTCAAAAGGCCAGGTTTTGATTGCTCGTATCAACGCCTACAGGCTCGAAAATCACGCCCTCTCATGCTGGGCTGGACGCTCAATCAACTTCTCGACGGACTTGCATCGATCTACTCACTCGAAGCGAGCCGACGGGGCAAAGAGTTGTGGTTGGTAGCCTTGTATAGCATGCGGGAGTACGAAGCCAACCCACTAGTAATCATGCCGCCGCCGATAATCGCCAGAGTTGTCAGCAGCAGAAGAACATAGAAAGGCACGCGCCGTATGCCGCCTGAGGCGTTCGAGGCAAGAAAGAACGTGTAGCGTTGTCGTCTCATGCTCCTGGCTCCGTAAAAAGGGATTCTGCGGTTCCCCTGCTTGGCCTCTTATGATCCGTGAACCAGGCCTTGATCCCACCTGTCAGTAGTAGCAGTCGTCGTGAATCCGAGATTGCTGCTAATAACGTTCTGCGCGGTGCTTAAGTTTTCTGTCCTGATGAGCTGCGAGCGCACTCCGTAGTCTTCGTTTCGCACGCGGTGTCGAGCCCGTAACCCAAAGGCATCGTGCGGGTTGCCCTGGTGGCCGTTTACGCAGCGCCAGCGCGCGGGTTCGTGCGAATCGCCGGTTCCAAACATGGTGGAGGGAGTGGAGGGAAATGACTGTCTCGGCCAAAACATTCGTGATCTCGGTTGGGATGCTCGCGCTAATGGCCGGATCGGCCGCAACCCAGCAGAAGGCGCTAAGAGCACAAGAGGCGTCAACCGGACCGGCGGCACCCGCTGCTTCTGACAATCAAAAGATAGAAACAGGGCGAACCCTCAGAACGGAAACGGAAATAACGCTCGTCAATGTCAGCGTAACCGATCCGGTCGGACGCCTTGTGACGGGCCTGCAGCAAGACAATTTCCAGATATTTGAAAACGGACAGGAGCAGGAAATCGTCAAATTTACAAGCGAGGACGTTCCCGTCTCCATCGGCATGATTTTCGATATGAGTGGCAGCATGACGGATAAGATCGATGAGTCGCGCCTTGCCGCCGTGCAGTTCTTCCGAACCGCAAATCCCCAGGACGAGTTCTTCCTCGTGGACTTCAATGACCGTGCGCAGCTGGTGAGTCAGTTCACCGGCAGCGTCGATGAACTTCAAAACCGCCTGTTATATACGGCCGCGCACGGACTGACCGCTCTCTTCGACGGCGTTTATCTCGGCCTCAATCAGATGAGAGAAGCGCAACGGACAAAGAAGGCTCTACTCATCATATCCGACGGGGGAGATAATCACAGTCGGTACACCGAGAGGGACGTCCGAAAATTTGTCCGGGAAGCCGATGTCCAAATTTACGCCATCGGGCTGTTCGAACCTGGCGGAGGCCCCACGCCTGAGGAACAAAATGGTCCGGAACTCTTGTACGGCTTGGCGGACATGACCGGTGGCCGCGCTTTCAGAGTTAGCAATTTGAATGAGCTGCCCGACATCGCCATGAAGATAAGTGTGGAGCTCCGCAATCAGTACATTATCGGGTACCGTCCGGCGAACCGCGTGCATGACGGCAAGTGGCGAAAGATCAAAGTCAAGTTGCGCCCTCCAAACGGACTCCCGCCGCTTACGGTCAAGGCCAAGCAGGGCTATTTCGCGCCAGTTCATTAATACTGCAAGAGTTGTCCTGATCGCTAGGTAACCACCTTCTCCGGCGCCACGGCCATAACCGTCCACTGTGCCTTCACCGACAAGGACGGGCGGCTGCTGCTGGCCCGCGACATCAAGGGCAACGTCCGCTTCTTCGGAGGAAATCTCCGAGCCACCTATGACTTTGCCAAGAAAGCGGCAAAGGCCGCGCATGAGAATGTTTCCCGCCCGGCCGGAGCCTGACGGAAACGGGTAGTACCAGCTCACTCACAGCCATACTTCGATAGCCGTGCGTAGCCCCGCAACTCGCTCGGAAAGACTACGCACACCGTCCAACTTCAAAGCGTCGCCGGCTGGCGGAAGCGCGTGGGGTTGAATCGCGTCGTAGTGACTCCAAACCTTGTGGGCTGAAGACGCTGCACTCCCGCTCTGATCCTATCGAGAAGCTTGAGGGCCGGGAGGTATTTTGGAGCTGTTTTGTTTAACGCTGATTGCGCTCATCGCAAAGCCCATAATGTACTGGAATGGAGAATGGAATATAGTCGTCGAAAGAAAAGAAAGGCAGCTAATGGGCAATGGTTTGTACATTGGACTGAGCGGCCTAACAATGGCCGTGGATGCCATAGAGCTGGGTGATGGCCTTGTACTTCGTAAGACCTATGCCCATCTGATGGCGCCACTGATTATGGCATTCCAGCCAGCGCCGCCAGACCGACATCATCCCGGACCTTGGAAAACAGTGCATGGTGGACAGGGGTTTGATGTAACGGCGGAAATCTTCGTACCTATCAAAAATGGCAAAGAGCAACACAATGCCGTCGACGTCGCCGAAACGATCACTTTTCTTGTGCGAATCTTCATAGACCCGGCCGTCACGATGTCAGTTCTCTCTAACCATAGTGTTTCGCTGATCGCGTCTGTCCCTGACAGGCAAGCGAATCTCATTCCTCTGGAGGTCAGTAGACGGTATTTTCCGCTCTGCGCAGAAGACGGACGGGCGACGGTCGAATCTCTAGAGTGGATCAAGCGGCGGTGGCAACTAACACACAAGTATGTATGCGAGAGCTCTGAATTTGCCCTTGCCGTTGAGGCATTTTCTAATAAGGCTCAGTTTCAGGACAACTCGGCACTAATACTTGTCTCGCTCTGGGCGGCATTGGAGGCGTTGTTCTCGCCTTCCACCTCAGAACTTCGCTTTCGAGTGTCCGCGCCGATAGCTGCCTACCTGGAATCACCCGGCACGGAACGCGCAGCGCTTCAAAAGGAAGTTGCTAAGTTGTATGACAAACGCTCTTCAGCAGTGCATGGCGTGCCGAAACACGATCAAGACGACGTGGTTAGTACGCTGCTGCTCTTGCGGCGCGTGCTCATGACGATCATCGAGAACGGCAAAATCCCAACGAAAGAAGAACTCGAGGCTAAGTTGTTTGGCGTCCCGCCTGAATTGCCAAGCCGGACTTGAGATGTCATCCGTGGTCGGCTCGACCGTTGATGCTGCGCTATTAACCGGGTTACACTTCCGCTCTCATGTCCAGATGCTTCGTAATTCAGCCGTTCGACAAGGGACCATTTGATAGGCGCTACGCGGACGTTCTAGTGCCGGCAATAGAGGCCGCCAATTTGGAGGCATATCGAGTGGACCTCGATCCTTCTGTAAGCATTCCAATAAATGCGATAGAAGAGGGAATCCAGAATGCTGAAGTCTGTCTGGCTGACATTTCGCTGGATAACCCGAACGTATGGTTTGAAGTTGGCTACGCAATAGCGGCGGGAAAGGAAGTAGTGTTCATCTGTTCGGAGGACAGAAAAGCGAAGTTCCCGTTTGACGTGCAACACCGGACGATAACGAAGTACGCGACCACATCTCCACGCGACTTCTCCGAACTTGGGCAAACAATAACGAAGCGCCTCCAGGCGCTTCTGAAATCGAACGAAGAGCTTGGGATCGTGTCCAAGCTTTCGCCAACGCAAGAGACCGAAGGCCTTGCGCCGCATGAAGTGGCAGCGCTGATAATATTGATGGAAGACGGTCTTACGCCTGATTCTCAGACGTCTCCTTATGACGTGAAAAAGCGCATGGAGCGCGCGGGTTTTACCGGAGTCGCGGTGAGCATTGCGCTGAGCGGTTTGAGTGAAAGAGGTTACATAGAGTACGTGATGGCCACGGACGATTTCGGCAATGACTACATGCAGTGCCGGATTGCCGAAAAGGGCCGGCGCTGGGTTCGAGACAATCAGGGCTCTCTCGTATTGAAGACTGGGAAATTGGAAATACGAGACGAAGACATTCCTTTTTGAGCTTAAAAGGGGCTGAATTTTGGTTATTTGTTGACCTACGATACGAAGGATGCCTCGGTAACGCCGTGGCCACGACTTCCCCGCCAAGGTTTCGGTGAGACTTCACTATCCGTTCAAAAACCACTTTCTTCCTGAACGGCTGGAAAGGGCCGAAACCAGCGAATGAACAAGTTGGCGGAAGCGTGTGGGAGTCGAACCCACCACCCTGGCCGCAAAGGACAGGATCAATGGCTTTGAAGGCCACGAGGATCACCGGACCCTTTTCGCTTCCATGCTCATAATCGCATAGAAATACTCAACTTAATTGACATAAGAATTCCCCGGCCTTTTCACTTCCGGCCCCGGTGTCAGTTGTGGTGTCAGTTGATTTTCGATCCGGGCGACCGCCGCGTGTAGATTCGGGAGGGACAAATGAGCGTAACGCTTCGCCATCGCTAGCCCT
>CAZRKW010000134.1:0-2740 GCA_964600355.1 uncultured Acidobacteriaceae bacterium | reverse complement strand
GGACCGACTTGCCACCGAGCACGGTTCCGCTGGGGAAAAGCCTCTGGTTGCCGGTGATTTTGTTCTTGAAGTTGTCGAGGTATTCGAAATTTCCCTCGCGCAACTCGAGCAGCGCCACGTCGGCGGGGGCGCCCACGTTGAGCGTGCCGCGGTCGTTGAACACCGGAAAAATGCGCGCGGGGTTGACGGTGGCGCGCGCGATGGCCTCGTCAACCGTCATGCCGTAGCCAAACAGCTTCGACATGCAGTTGGGAAGATCGATCACCCCGGTCTCATGGGCGTTCGTGTTCCAGTCGGTCGAGAACGTATCGGGCCAGAAACCGGTTTTCATGATTGCCGCAACGTTGTCCCATCGCATATGTCCGGTCTGCCCGTTGCCGACATCGAACCAGACACCGCGGCGCCGCGCCGCCAGCACTTCGGGCAGGATGTGGCCGCTGTCGTCGATGATGCTGTTGGGCGGCGGCGCGAACAGGTGGGTGACAATGTCGCCGCGCTTCAGCAGAGCGATGAGCTTGGGCAGCGGCGAGATCGTCTGCCCCATGTGGATCATCAGCGGCAAACCGAACGAAGAAGCCACTTCCTGCGCGCGCCGCAGCACCTCGTAATCGTTGGGGCCGGCCACATCCCGCGACAGCCTGGCCTTCACGCCGACGATGTAGTCGCGGTTCTTCGCGATGGCCGCGCGCGCCGCGCCCACGTCGGCGCGCTTCAAGTCCATCGTGTCGCCTTCGGTCAGCAGACCGGCGCGCCCGATATTGATCAGGACGCGGGCCGGCTGCGGAGACGATCGCGCTATGGCGATGGTGTCGTGGATGTGGTCGGCTCCCTGCGTTCCCGCGTCGATCCAGCCCGTGACGCCGTCGCGCAGCACCAGGCCGGGACCGTCGGCGGAGCGCGCGGTATGGGTGTGGATATCGAGCAGCCCGGGGACCACCAGCTTGCCCCGTGCGTCGATGGTCTCGCCCGCTTCGTCCGCTATCGTGGCTTCCACGGCCGCGATGCGGCCCGCCGAGATCGCCACGTCGCGCACCGCATCGAGCCGCATGGAGGGGTCGATCACGCGCCCTCCGCGGATGATCAGGTCGTATCTCGCCGCTGCGTACGCCCTCGGACTGCGGGCCAACGTCGCCGCGCCTATGGCCGCGGCTGAGAGAAACTCGCGCCGGTTCAACATCAAAACCTCCTCGGTTTCAGGCCTACCGGTGGAAGCGGCCTACCATCACCGCTTTAGCAAGAATGTGCCCGTCGATCGCTTTGAGCAGGTCGGCGCGCGTCGCATCCGGGCCCAGATCAAGCTTGGTATCGAGCGCGTAAATCTCAAAGGTGTAGTGGTGGTAAGGCCCTGGAGGCGCGCCGGGACCGAAGAAGCCGACCCATCCGCGAATGATTTTCAGCTGCACCGTGCCGTCGGGAAGCTGCGGGCTCGAGGGCACGCCTTCGGGAAGTCCGCGCAACGTGCCGGGAATGTTGAAGGCGAGCCAGTGCGTCGCATCCTCGGGGCCTTTCTGGATTGCCACGTCGAGGTCATGGACGATCAGCGCAAAGCTGACCGTGCCCTCCGGAACGTTGCTCCATTCCAGCGCGGGCGACACGGGATTCTGCACCGCGTGCGTGTATTTCGCGGGAATCACGCCTCCGTCGTCGAATGCCGTGGTCGCCAAAGTAAATCCCGGCTTCGATGGCGGCCCGCCCGCCGTTCCCTGCCCCGCCTGTCGCGCGCTCGCGCGCACCGTAAGCCCCGCGGTTGCCATTGCACAGATCAAAAGAATTCGAACCGTCTTCATCTTGGATATCCTTCGTTGGATTTTTGCAGATGAGAACACAAGACGCCTGCTGAGTAGCTAGCGGGCTTTACCGATGAAAGCGTCCGACCAGCGCCGCCTTGCCCAGAATATGACCGTCCATCGCCTTCAGCACATCGGCGCGCGTCGCATCCGGCCCCAGATCGAGCTTCGTGTCGAGCGCGTAGAGTTCAAACGTGTAGTGATGATACGGCCCCGCCGCGCCTGCGCCCGGTCCACGATATCCCACGGCTCCGCGAGTGTTCTTCCCCTGAATCGTTCCATCCGGCAGTTGCGGAGTGGACGGCAACCCCTCGGGCAGCCCACGCGCCGTCCCGGGAATGTTGAAAACCATCCAATGCAGGACATCGGCGACCTTCTTTTCGGGCGCCCCATCCGGATCGCGCACCGTCAAAGTAAAGCTCACCGTATTCGCCGGCACATTGGCCCATTTCAGCTCTGGCGAAATCGGACTGGCAACCGACTGCGTGAACTTGCCCGGAATGACCGACCCATCGTCAAACGCCGGCGTGCTCAGCGACAGCCCAGGCGTCGGCGGCGGTGCCTGCTGCGACCGCCTTCCAAACGAGCATCCACTCCCTAGAACCGCCAGAACCGCAAAACGTGTAATGAACCGCATTGCGCCCATTTCTATTTTCCTCTCCATGCTTCGGTGCTTTTGTGATCTAGCCGTCCAGTAATTTACACTGGACACCTGGAACCGGCAACGCCCTCCGCGAGTCGGCCAGCTCATTCATGCGACATTTCCGGCAGCTATCCACGTCGCTCAAGCGTTACGACTACGCGAGTCGGAGCGGCTTCGTTTGACCGCGCGTGCCGCAGATGGTATAAAAACGAGAATCAATAATTGCTCGCGGTGGGGCCGTGGCGCAGTTGGGAGCGCGCCTCGATGGCATCGAGGAGGCCGTGGGTTCGAATCCCATCGGCTCCACCAA
>CAZRKW010000133.1:0-10985 GCA_964600355.1 uncultured Acidobacteriaceae bacterium | reverse complement strand
GGGAGCGAGAGGCAAGGGTTTGACCTGCGTCCTATCGGTTGCCAATCAAAAGGGCGGCGTCGGAAAGACTACGACATCCATCAACCTCGCAGCCGCTATCGCTCTGAAGAAAAAAAGAACCCTCCTGATTGACCTCGATCCGCAGTCGAACGCGTCGATTTCCTTTTTCAACCCGGATCAGATCCAGACGGACACGATGTACGACATTTTCGCCGAGCATCCCGTCGCGATGGCAAAAGTCATCCGCCCGACAAAGGACCCGAATCTTTTCGTAGCCCCCGCGCGACTGGCCCTGGCCCGCCTCGAGCAGCAGCTCTCCGGCCAATTCGACGCCCCCTTCAAGCTCAAGGACGCGCTCACTCCGATTTTGAAGGACTACGACTACATCGTCATGGACACGCCCCCGGCGCTGGGTATTCTTACGGTCAACGCGCTGGTGGCCTCCACGCACCTGCTGGTTCCCATTCAAGCCGCGTATTTCGCGATCGAGGGAACCGACGATCTGCTCGAAACCTACGGACGCATCCGCTCGCGCCCCAATCCGGGCCTGAAGGTGCTCGGCGTGGTCATCACCCTTTTCGACAAGCGCACCAACATTTCGCGCGATACCCACGAACAGATTCGCTCGGTTTTCGGAGAAGCGCTTTTCAAGACGCGCATTAGCAAGAACGTTCGCCTGGAGGAGAGCCCCGCCTACAAGGAGACGATCTTTACGTTCGCGCCGAAGTCTACCGGCGCCGAAGAGTACAGGAAATTGGCCCAGGAGGTATTACAACGTGTCGAAGAGGATCGGGTTGCCCGTCACTCTCAAGATGCGGCATGACGCGCATTATGTGGAGACGCTGACCAGCTACAGCGGCGCGTCCATCGGGCGCATGATCCCGATTGAGAAGATCCGCCCCAACCCGGATCAGCCGCGCAAGTTCATAGGAGACGTTACCGAGCTGTCGAATTCCATCCGCGAAAAGGGTGTGCTCGAGCCGCTGCTGGTGCGCTACGTCCCGCGCGAAGACACCTTTTACATTATCTCAGGCGAGCGCCGTTACCACGCCTCGCAGGCGGCCGGCCTGCACGAACTGCCGTGCATCGAAAAGATCGCCGACGATGCCGAGACGCTTGAGATCGCCCTCATCGAGAACCTGCAGCGCAAGGACCTCACGCCTTTTGAAGAAGCCGACGGCCTGCAGCGACTCGCCGACCATTTCGCCTACACGCACGACGACATCTCCAAGAAAATCGGCCGCGCGCGCTCGTCGGTCACTGAATCGATGTCCCTGCGCGTGATTCCCGAAGAAGTTCGCCGCGCCTGCGTCGAAAACGGAATCGTTTCGAAATCCCTGCTCCTGCAGGTCGCCCGCCAGCCCAACGAAAAAAAGATGCACGAAATGGTGCACCGCATCGCCACGGGCGGCCTCACCCGCGACGAAGCCCGTCGCGCCCGCAGGGAAGAGACCGAACCCGCGCCGCGCCCGCAGCCCTTCCTCTTCGATTACAAATCGGAGGACGAATCTTTCCACCTGCGCGTTCAATTCCGCAAGAGCCACGTCAGCGACGACGAATTGGCCGCCGCGCTCCGCGAAGTCCTGCGCCAGATCGAATCCGGCCGCCGCTCCTCCTCCGCCGTAGCGTAAATCAGGTCAGCTCGGCGGCGAGGCGCCCTGACCTGACGTGCGCCCCTCGGGGGCTCGTCTCTTTTTTCGTTGTCATCATCCTGAGGAGCGCAGCGACGAAGTATCCCTCCTCGCCCGCTACATCTCCGGATCGATTTTCTCGCAATTCTCCTCGATCAAGCGGTGGAGGCTGCTGAAGGTTAAGCCGCAATCAACCGGGAGCCGGATAGTGTCAAGCCGCTTTTCTTCGGGCAGCGCGAGTAGCGCGTTCGAGGAGTTCGTGGATGAGCGTTTGATAGGGCTTGGATTGTTTGGCGGCGAGGCGGCGAAGCTGCGCAAGAAGGCGCGGGGCCATTCGGATCGCTATGAGTTGCTTGGCGTTTCCGCTTTTGGGGCGGCCGACACGGCGAGCGCGCTTCAATTCCACGCCGGTTGATTCCGGAATGTCCGAAAAGTCGATGCGGCTATCCGGCATAGGCTTTCCGTTCCTTGCGGCTCGCCTGCCGCGCGCTGATGATGCGAATCCCTTCCTGACCACGTCTCGGCCTCCTCAGCGTGTAAATTACCAAAAGCACCCGTCCTGCAAGCGAGATTCCCAGTCGCTTCGAGCGCAGCTCGGACGCAGAATGTCCCGGATCGGCCCAGTCGAGGGCGTCGGGATCGCTGAATACGGTCGCGGCTTCCTCGAATGAAACGCCGTGCTTTCCATAGTTTGAGATGGCTTTCTGCGCATCCCAGGAGAACACTTATTGTATATACGTTAATTACGAGGCGCCGTCAATGTTCCTGGATGGGCACTCTGATTCCCGTTTTTCCGCGCGGGCTGCTACGCCCCAGACTTCGGATACCACTCGAGAATCCGCACCTCGATCCCCGTACCCTCGAGAGCCTTCTTGAACACGCTGAGGTCCGACTGCCCGTAGTGATATGGAATCACCACCTTGGGATGAAACGACTTCACCGCCTCGGCCGCTTCGTCTGGCGGCATCGTGTAGGGCAGATTCATGCACACGAACGCCACATCGATATTCTTGAGCGCCGCCATTTCGGGAGTGCCCTCCGTGTCCCCAGAAAGATAGAAGCGCTTTCCGCCGTACGTGAGCACGTAGCCATTGCCGCGCCCCTTATCGTGAAACAGTTTCCCCTCCGACGGCCCGCGCTTCAGGTTGTACATGGGCACCGCTTCGATCTTCCATCCTTCCCACTCTTTGGTCTCGCCGTTGGAAAGCGGCATCGCCGTGGTCACCGTCTTCACCACCGCGGGCGGTGCGATAATCTGCGTGCCCGGCTTGCTGACCTTCGCGATCAGGTTCGGGTCGAGATGATCGCCGTGAATATCGGTCAGGAGAATCAAATCAGCGGCTGGCAGCCCCGAGACGTCCGCCGGTTTGGCAGGGTCCACAATGATGTTCTTCCCGCCCGCCTGAATCATCAGCGCAGCGTGATAAATCGGCGTGATCTTGACGTCGCCCTTCGACGTTTTAAACGTTTGCACCTCGCGCCCGCCTTGCGCGTAGGCGGACATACCCATTCCCGCGACAAGCGCCAGCACCGCAAATCCCAGACTGATTTTCATCTCCCATCCTCCATAACAAATCCTACGGTCAAACGGCTGCCATGCTAGCACACGCTCGGTTCTGCGAAAACGTCCTGCACCGGTAGTTGCTCGCTTTCCCGGATAGCATCTGCCTTTGCCTCCGCCTCCGCATTTGCCCGCGCCACCACTTGCTTGACCCCGGGACTCTGCGAAGCTCTCGGGCGGATTTCCATCCAAAGTACTGAAAATAATCGCTCGCCGCCCCGTTCGTAAGGGATTCCCGCGGTATCGGGTAGCGTGCCGTCGGAGTCTCTGTTTGCAACCCCCGCTCCAACTCCTTGAATTTTTAAAAAGGCTTGGATTTTAACTGCCAATGAATTATGTTGGCGACAGAGTTCTGAGGGTGTTGCCACCAGTGCTGACCTGGATCTCACCAATGTCCCAGTCCAAAGAGCTGTCAGGCCAGCGCAAACCGTAGAACACACTGGAGTACGCAAGGGAGCCGCGCCGAATCCCTTTCGCACTCTCCACAAAAGGTCTTAGCTTTTCTCCTGGGGCCCGGCGGGGAGACCAGAGATGAAACGTACTCTTTGCGTTCTGGTTTTGGCGGTTTTCGGATATTCCTGCCTCGCGGTCTCTGCCTGGAGTGCGCCTCGTCCTGCGGGTCAAGCTGCGGGTCAGGGAGCCCCGGCGCCGCAGTCAACCGCTTCGTCCTCCTCGGCATCGGCGCTCGCGTATCCCTCCAGCGCTACGATTCCCGGCCCGCTGCGCTCCTTCTTACGCATGGCCGCGATCAGCCAGAAGGTCACTCCGGACGAAGTATTGCCCCTGCTTGCGCGCAACGTCTCGGTCCAGGGCTACCAGGATGGCAAACCCACCGAGTTCCTGGTTCTCATCCGGCGCTACATGGACCAGGCGCGCGAGCTTTCCGTGCTTGCGGGCTCCGAGGGTGTGATTCGGGTCACGACCTGTGCGGAAGGCAAGCCGCTGCTCGCAATTCTCGGCTACCGGCTGCGCGAGGCGTGCGGTCCGAAGTCATCTGTCGAGACCTCCGACCCCGACAGGGCCTTCCTCACGATTGATTCGGGGTTTCCTCTGGCCGATCTGGAGGAGACGATGCGCGGGGGCAAGGCGTTCACCTACCCTTTCTCATCGTCCCAGGTGCCTGTCCTTTTTGGTCCGGACGACTGGGTTACCGATGACAAATACGCGAAGGATGTTAAGAAGGTAGACAAAGACCGCATCGATCCCGTTGATTGTATCCTTCGCGATCCCTCCGTCGCTCGCATCTACTGGGCGATGTCTAGAATGGATCCCGAGACGGTCGCCGCCTTGCGTAGCGACCCCGGCGTTCAAAAGCTCACTCCCTTCGCGGCCGTGGTGGATTTCTACGGGAGCCAGATCTCTATCCGCTCGGCCCGCGTGGTCGTGCCCGGCGGCGATTCCTCGGAAAATGCCTGGAAAGATCTCGCGGGAGCGCGGCCGGACTCGCCGGCGAATTTTGTGATCAAGCTTCTCGGCAAAGATGAAGGCTGGCTGGCGATGTATTTCGACGTTCTTTCCCGGCTCGGCGCCACCCAGCAAGCCTACTTCGCCGATGCGCGCCGCCTGCGGCACTTCTACGAAGCCCTTCGCGGACAAGACCTTTCGCCCAGCCCCTCCCGGCCGGTGTTCCGCCCCGATCCCAGCTTGCTGCTGCTGGCCACTCGCCTTCAGTTCGAGCCCAGCGGGCAGCCCCATCTTCCCGGCGGCGTCGAAGTGTGGAAGGGAATGATCGAGTCGCATAAGAAGGACGATTCGAAAATTGCCAAGGATTGGGGCAAGCGCGCCGGCCACTTGAACAGCCCGGAGCAGGTCGTCGAAGCCATGTTCGGGTTGTCGCGTGTGATTGGATCGAACGGCACGGTGCCGGTGTTCCTGGCGCTCAGCGAAATGGATCGCGCGCGCACAGGGGATCAGCGGCTCACCGCCTCCACGGTGCAGTTGCTGGCGAACAAATTCCCCAAGTACAGCCAGCAATATCCCGTGTTCACGGAATTTCCCAGCTTGACGAATAGCTCCATTGTGGCTTTCCTTTCCGCAGCCGAAGCCGTCGACAAGATCCCCGACCACACCCTCCGCTCCAACGCCATGGGCGTCTTCCAGGCAAACGCGGGCCTGTGGCAGATTCTGGCGCGACAGGGAGAGATCCCCCGAGAGCAGGAAAACGATTCCTGGCAGCACGTGATGGGCCCGTTTATGGCCGTTCGCAACACGGTTCAGTTGTATGACGCGGGGCGGACCTCCTTCCAGGCAATCCTGAAAGCTTCGGCAGGCAGAACGGATATTTCCCAGGATGAATTCATCGCGCTTCTGGCCGGCCCCAATCAGACCACTCCCGAGGGGCTTCAGGTGCGGCAGGAAATTGCCAACCGCATTCGTATCGCGATGGACGATCAGCGGCTTCTATCCCTCGATACGCTGTTCGGCCTGGCCGACGGTTTAAACCAGATGGCCCAAGGGAAACCTGCTCCGGATAATCTTCTCGCGAAGGCGCAGGAACTCCGCGAGTTCGAAATGCCCCGGCCGTTCTTCAGCACCACGGAGCGAAGCGAGTGGGCGGCGGGCCTCTATAACACCAGCCACGCCACGCTGCAGATGCGTACAGACCTGACCAAGGTTATCAAAAATCCCGGTTCGCCCGCGGAACTCGGTGCTGCTCGTGGCGAACTGGCGCCGCTGCTCCGGGACACGCTGGTGGGTCTCAACTATGCGTACTACGAGCCGCCCGCCGCGCAGGCCTTGCACAACAACCCGCTCCTGGTGCGCTCCCACGATTTCTCCGGGGAGATGACTCCCGGGTCGCAGCAGGCTTGGCAGGTGCCGCGGGTCTTCGGGCGCGGCTGGACGGCCAGCGGCGGCGCGCACCTTACCGGATCGCTTGCCGATCTTCCCTACGTGTTGGCCCAGATGGAGCAGGACTTTACCGTTCCTGAAAATGTCCAGGCCCTGATCTGGGATGAACTCGTGCCCGACTTGGTCAGTAGTGCCGTCACGCCTCGCTGGTGGGGAGTCACGCGAAATGAAGTTCACGCCGCGGCACTTTACCAGCGCACCGGCGACGCGCTTCTCGAAGCGGCTTCCAAGGACGAGAACCTGCGCCGTGAAGTGATGGGCGTTCTTTCCGACCGCATGCTCTCCAATCAATTCGTCGAAGTAGAGGAAACTCTCCGGGCGGGCCGCACGAAGGAATTGCTCTCGGAGGTTACGCCGGCTGAAAAGTTCTACCTTGCGGCCGAATTCAGGCGCAAATTCCAGACCGAAAAAGCGCCGCAGGGAGCAGCCGGCGCGGAACTGGACGTCCTGTCGCGCACCTACCCTGCCGAAACCAGCGTCGAGCGGCTATCCGTGGATTTTGGCGTACCGCACCCTGTACTGGAACAAAGCTACGCTCGCGAACTCCTCAATGTGAAACCCTTCCCGGCCTTCATGGGCTATCCCAGCAGACTCATGGCCGAAACATGGGATTCCGATAACCTGTACTGGGCCAGCCTTGCCGATGAGATGGGCTATGCGCCGGAGGCCCTGAACACCCTCGTTCCGCAGCTGACCCATCGCATGGTCGAGAAGATTTTTGCGACCGACTTTGAAGATTGGCGCGCGGTCCAGCGGGCTATGAGTGAAACAGGCGAGGAGTTTCGCCGCGGCGGATTGGCGTCTATTCCAAAGATGGATGCCCCGCCGGGACGCTAACGCTTTACCTCCGCGGGCGTACGAGTGGACGAACGCGTGGGATACAAGAGGGGACTAATGGGACGACGAATGGGAAAGAAAATAGGACAACGCTGCTTCCTCCCTGTTTTGTTCTTTGCGGTGGCCGTCGCCGGGTCATCCGCCTGGATGTCGGCTCAGGACGAGAAGCCGCCGAACTTCCACGTCGTCGTCGACCTGGTCCAGCTGAATGTGGCCGTCACGGACAACAAGGGCAATTACGTGACGGGTCTCAAGCCCTCCGACTTCGTGCTCAGCGAGGATGGCATCCATCAGAAGATCGCCACTTTCGGAGAAGGGAACCAGGCTCCACAGGCGCTGGTCGATTTCGCCAAGGGTCAAAGCGACCCCAAGACCGTTGAGCCGGAGACCGAGTTGCACGAAGCCGCCCCGGTTGGGGAGGGCCAGAACGTTTCTCCCCTGGTGGGAGCCAATGTCTTCATTCTCTTTGACACCAGCAATTACATGTACCGCGGCTTCGCCTTCGCGCAGGATGCCATCGCGGACTTCGTAAGGTCGCTGGACGGCCCGGACCGGATCGCCCTCTATGCGTACAGCCGCGACCTTTTCCGCGCGGCGCCGCTCACCCCGGACCGTTTCCAGGTCTTGCGGGGCGTGCGGGCCACCACGGCCGGCGACGACGCCGCGCTCTACAACGCCCTCCTTCTGACGCTGAAGGATGCCGGCCACTTTACCGGCCGCAAGGTGATCGTCGTCTTCTCGAACGGTCCGGATAACGACAGCCTGGTACCCCCGGAGGACGTCGGCGAGTTGGCCCAGTCCGAGGGAGTCCCCATCTATATGATCAGCACTCGCGCGGCCAAGCTCGAACCCGTTTCCACGGCGGTTTTCGGGCGTATGGCGGAGGCAACCGGCGGGGAGGCCTACTTCGCGAAGAGCTGGAAAGATGAGCAGCAGGCTTTCGCCTCGATTCGCGATGACCTGGCCCACCTCTACGCGCTGAACTATTATCCTCAGCCGAATCCCAATCAGGGATGGCGCGCGATCTCCGTGAAGCTGGTTGGCGAGCGCTTGAAGAAATACCACATCCGAACCCGCAGCGGCTATCGGCCTCTGCCCGCGCACGCGCTGGCAGACACAGCGGACGAGGCATTGAGCACCGTGCGCCCCACGGTAGGCGCAGTCCCGGCGGCGGACTCAGTTGCTCCCAAAGAATAGCGCCCCGGGTAGCTCGTTGAGGTGAGGGACTTGATCCTCTCACCGGCTTGAAGCAGCAAGACTGTTTGATCCCCTTGCGCTGCGGGTGCGCCCTGTGCGCCCGATAATTTTCTCCTTAAGCCCCGTTTGACTTCTGATACCATTTGACTCCTGTACGTGGAGCTGTAACTCGTTGCATCCAAACTGAGAGCCTTCGAATGGCGTAGGGCCCCGGAGATCGCGAGGGGCGCAGATGCACCCAAACTCGCCCGACGGGCGAAACCTTTTCGGGTGCTTTCACGTCTCTTAGACTCGCACGGTGGGATGCACGACCGGACGGTTTGGCGACATTCCAAGCCACGGTACCAGGGACCCAATTGAAAGGGACGATACTCAGCCAGCGCTGATTGAGGAATATGCCTGAACATATGATCGACGATCCTAGAACCGACGTAACCAGCGTGCCTCGCTCCGAAGGGCGCGGCCCCGATCCTGTTTTCAATGAGCCCACCCAAAAACGCGGCGGCTGGGTGTGGGCTCTGCTCCTGATCGCTCTCGTTGTCGGGGGGCTGCTCTATTACCAGCACCGCTCAACTACCGATCCGTCCAAAGCGAAGGCCGCGCCGCCACCCCGCGCCGTGCCCATCACCACCGCGCCCGCGAAAAAAGGCGACATCGGCATCTACGTTGAGGCGCTCGGAACCGTCACGCCCGTTTACACCGTCACGGTCACAAGCCGCGTGCAGGGCGAAATCATGAAGGTTTATTACACAGAGGGTCAGATGGTCCACAAAGGCGACCCTTTGCTGGACATCGATTCCCGCCCCTATGAAGCAGCGCTGACCCAGACCGAAGGGCAGTTGGCGCACGATCAGGCCCTGTTGAACGAAGCCGGTATCGACCTCGACCGCTACAAGTCGGCCTTCAGCCGCAACGCCATCGCCCAACAGCAGGTTTACGACCAGGAACAAGCGGTGCAGCAGTACCAGGGGACCGTCAAAAACGACGAAGGCACGGTCGCGAACGCCAAAGTCAACCTGGTCTATACGCATATCACGTCTCCGATTGACGGCCGCGTCGGCCTGCGCCTGGTCGATCCGGGCAATATCGTGCAGGCAAACAGCGCCACGCCGCTCGTCGTGGTCACCCAACTCCAGCCCATCACGGTGATTTTCAGCGTAGCGGAAGACTACCTGCCACAGATCCAGCAACAACTGCGCCAGGGGCACACCATGGCCGTCGATGCACTCGACCGCACGCAGGAAACCAAGATTGCCACCGGATCCCTGCTCACGCTGGACAACCAGATCGATACCAGCACCGGCACAGTCAAACTCAAAGCCATCTTCCCGAACAAGGATTCGTCTCTGTTCCCGAATCAATTCGTGAACACTCGCCTGCTCGTTGAGACGCAGCACGACGCAACGCTCGTACCCGCGGCCGCCATTCAACGCAACGCGCAGGGCTCATTCGTCTACGTGGTGAAGCCGGACGCCACCGCTCAGCTTCGCAACGTCAAACCAGGCGTCGCCGACGGCAACACGCAAGCCGTCCAAGGCGTCAAGCCGGCCGAAGTGGTAGCGATCAGCGGCTTTGACAGATTGCAGGACGGAGCCAAGGTCGCCGTGCGCACCGGACGCCGCGGTGGCGGCGGTGGCAACGGCAACGGCGGCAATGCGAGCGGAGACGACGCGCCTTGAGTCCGTCTCGTCCATTCATCATCCGGCCGGTCGCTACTTCCTTACTGATGGCAGCGATCCTGCTGGCTGGCTTCGTGGCGTTCCTGCAGCTGCCCGTATCCGCGTTGCCGGAAGTGGATTATCCCACCATCCAGGTAGTCACCTTTTATCCGGGATCAAGCCCCGATGTCGCGGCCTCGGCTGTCACCGCTCCTCTGGAACGCCAGTTCGGCCAAATGCCGGGACTCAGCCAGATGACGTCGACGAGTTCCTCCGGGAGCTCGGTAATCGTCCTGCAGTTCTCGCTGAGCCTGAATATCGACGTGGCTGAGCAGGAAGTCCAGGAAGCCATCAACGCGGCGCAGACGTATCTGCCGCCCGACCTCCCGGTGCCGCCGATCTACAGCAAGACCAACCCCGCCGACACGCCCATTCTCACTCTGGCGCTGTCCTCGGATTCAATTCCCCTGTCGCAGGTGGAAGACCTAGCCGACACGCGCCTCGCCCAGAAGATTTCCCAGCTGCCGGGCGTCGGACTCGTAAGCATCAGCGGCGGCCAGAAGCCCGCCGTGCGCGTGCAAGTGAATCCCACCGCGCTCTCGGCGCACGGCATCAACCTCGAGGATGTCCGCACAGCCTTGCAACAGACCAGCCTCGATCTGGCCAAAGGGAACTTCGACGGCCCCCGCCAGGATTATCAGATCGACGCCAACGACCAGCTCCTGACCAGCAAAGATTTCAAGTCGATCGTCGTGGCCTACCACAACGGCGCCCCGGTGATGCTCTCCGATGTCGCCAACGTGATTGACGCCGCGGAAAACGTGAAGCAGGCGGCCTGGATGAACACCACACCCGCCGTAATCGTGAACATCCAGCGCCAGCCCGGCGCCAACATCATCCAGGTGGTCGATAGCATTCAGAAGCTGCTGCCTCTGCTCCGCAGCACGCTCCCTGCCGCCGTCAAGGTGGACGTGCTCACCGACCGCACCACCACGATTCGCTCTTCGGTGAGCGATGTCGAATTCGAGTTGATGCTCACGGTCGGCCTCGTCGTGCTGGTGATCTTTCTCTTCCTGCGCAACATTTCCGCGACGATCATTCCCAGCGTGGCCGTGCCGCTGTCTTTGATCGGCACCTTCGGCGCCATGTACCTGGCCGGCTACAGCCTGAACAACCTCACGCTGATGGCCCTCACCATTTCCACCGGCTTCGTGGTTGACGACGCCATCGTCATGATCGAAAACATCGCCC
>CAZRKW010000132.1:0-11031 GCA_964600355.1 uncultured Acidobacteriaceae bacterium | reverse complement strand
CGTTCATCAACCTTTTCAAGTTCTCGATCAATTCGCTGACGCTGTTCGGCATCACCTTGGCGACGGGGCTCGTCGTCGACGATGCGATCGTTGTGATCGAAAACGCACAGCGGCACATCAACGAGGACAAGACCGACCCTCATCAGGCAACGTCCGCCGCCATGGCGGAAGTATCGAGCGCTGTGGTGGCCACGTCCCTGGTGCTGATTTCGGTGTTCGTGCCGGTTTCGTTCTTTCCGGGAACGACGGGCATTCTCTACAAGCAATTCGCCCTCACGATTGCATTCTCGATTGCGATTTCTCTGTTCAACGCGCTCACGCTTTCGCCCGCGCTGGCGGCGATCCTGCTGCGCGGCGAGGAACACAAATATTCCATCTTCGACTGGACGCACATCGGCTGGCTGTCGAATGGATATAAAAAGCTGGCGCATGGGATCGACGCTTCGATCCACGGGCTGGGAACGGCGTACGGCAAAGCCATCTGCAAGGTGCTGGCTTACCGCTACGTGATGATTGTGCTCTTTCTCGTAGGCCTCGGCGCCACCGGCTATATGTATCAGCACGTGCCCACGGGTCTGGTGCCGCAGGAAGATCAAAATTACTTCATCGTGGTGGTGCAGGCGCCGCCGGGCGCGTCGCTCAGCTACACAACGAACGTGTCGAAGCAGGCGGAACAGATTTTGCGGGCCGATCCGGACATTTTCGGCACTTTCGCCATACCGGGCTTTTCGCTTTCCGGCGGAAGTTCCTCGAACTACGGGCTGATCTTCGCTCCGCTGAAGCCGATTGCCGAACGCGCAGGCAAAGGGCACGCGGCGAGCGACATCGTGGCGCGCGTCTCGCCGAAGCTTTTCGGCGTACCGGGAGCGATCGTGGTGGCTTTCGAGCCGCCCGCGATCAACGGCATCGGCAGCTTCGGCGGATTTCAGTTTGAGTTGCAGGACCTCGGCCGCAACACGTTGCAGGACCTTGATGCTACCGCGCACAAGATCGTCGGAGGCAGCCGCCAGCGCCACGATCTGACGGGACTCTTCACCAGCTTCACGGCCAACGATCCGCAGCAACTGGTGCAAATCGACCGCGAAAAAGCCAAGGCCATCGGCGTGCCAATCGACCAGGTAACGCAGGCGCTGGGCGTCTACATGGGTTCGGAGTACGTGAACGATTTCGATTTCAACAATCGCTCGTACCGCGTCTACGTGCAGGCGGACGAACCCTTCCGCATGAACGCGCGCGACCTGCGGCAATACTACGTGCGCTCCAATACGAACGGCCTGGTGCCGCTGGGGAATATCGTTTCGCTGACGGAGGCTTCCGGGCCACAGGTGATTAGCCATTACAATCTGTTCCGCTCGGCGGAAATCGACGGCGCGGCGGCCCCCGGCTTCAGCTCGAGCGAAGGCCTGAAGGCGATGGAAGACCTCGCCAAGCAGAATATGCTGCAAGGCATGACCTACAGCTGGACGGGACTCGCGCTGGAAGAAGTGGAAGCCAGCGGCAAGGCGATCATTATCTTCGGTCTTGGACTGCTGGTGGTGTACCTGACGCTTTCGGCGCAATACGAAAGTTTCGCGCTGCCCTTCATCATTCTGCTCGCGGTGCCGATGGCGGTGCTGGGCGCACTGCTTTTTGTTTCCATGCGCGGGTTGGTGGACGACGTCTACGTGCAGATCGGCCTGGTGCTGCTGATCGGGCTGTCGGCGAAAAATTCGATTTTGATCGTAGAGTTTGCCGAGCAGCTGATCGCGCGCGGCCGAACCATCACCAACGCGGCCATCGAAGCCGCGGAGTTGCGGCTCCGGCCGATCCTGATGACCTCGTTTGCATTCATCCTCGGCGTGCTGCCGCTTTATTTCGCGACGGGGGCGGGAAAACTGGGGCGGCACTCGGTGGGAACGGCCATCGTCGGGGGAATGCTGTTCTCGACCGTGCTCAATCTGTTCTTCATTCCCGTGCTGTACGTGATCCTGAAAACCGTGCTGGTGTCGTTTTCCTCGAAGAAGGCGGAAACACCGAACGCGCAGCCGGAACTTCCCCCTGCTTAGGCGCGGGCGGGCTTGAACGCCGCACGCGTGCCGGGAACAAGTTGCGGGCCTTCCGACTCACGGGCGTCGCGCCGACGTTGAAACCAGCCGGCCATCCGGCGGAAATGGCCCTTCCGGGCAGCGACCTCGATGAGGTTGAGAAGCAGCGCCAGAATCAGTAAATAGGGCCACAACTGCCGCCGCTCGCGAACGTAGCTTCCCTTCTCGTCGAGCAAGCGCGCCAGTGTGGGTTCGATCTGGCCGCCCGTTACGCGGCTGACCTCGCTGAGCAGCGGCACGTTGATTTCGCGCGGCTTGAGTTCCTCGGTCTCGCGATAGAAACCCGCCTCGGGAAGCACGAGTTCGGAGCTGCCCGATACGATGCGATAGAGCCCGCGCTGGTCCGCGGGAACGCGGGCTTCGTAGTGGCCCGGCGCGGTCTCTTCCAGCGGTACCGCGTGCGGCGACTCACCCGGCGGCGTGACCATCACTTGCGGCGGACCCACCGCGCCGCCGGCGGAAGTCATTTTCTTGCCGGCGTCCTCGCCCAAAACGTCGTAGTAAACGATCGACTCGCCTTCGCGATCGCCCTGGCGAACACCGGCGCGCACCGTACGATCGCGGTGCGAAACATCGCGCACCATCTGCGGCCACAGCGTGCCGTAGCCGGGCCAGCGAACCCAATCGGCGGACCAGCGCGCCCTGGCATCCGAGAGAAACGCCACCACGCGCCCCAATCCAAACTGCCAGCGCACGAGCAGAGGCTCGCCCGTATCGACGCGGAGAATCGTTTCCGATCCCTTTTTGGCTTTCTCTTTGGCGAATCCGAGCAGGCGCGGCGCGTGGGTGAAGTCGACACCATCGGCGAACTCAACCGGACGCACCCGGACCACGCGCACGGGACGCTCTTCCACGGTGGAGGCCTGCAGATCGCGCGTTTCCCCGCTGATGACTTCCGGAATCTTTTCGGGGTCGTCGACGAAGTAGGATTTTCCGTGCGTTTCCCGGGCCATGTCTTCGAGCAGCTGCCTGTCCACATCGTTGCCCACGCCCACGACGGAGATGGGAATGTGCTCGGCGGCGGCGGTTTTCTCCAGCTGCGGCAATCCGCCCGGCGGCGAGACGCCGTCCGTCAGCAGAATGATGTGCCGACGGGTGACGTGCTCGACCCGGATTGCGTCGTAGGCCATCTGCACGGCGGGATAGATTCTGGTGCCGCCATCCGCATTGATGGAATTGATCAAGCCGCTGATGCGCGACACGTCGGCGGCTGGCCCGAGTGGGACCACCCAATCGGGCGTTTCATCGAAAGCAATCACGCCGATCTTATCGATGGGGCGCAGCGTGGTGAGGCTCGCGCGCGCGGCTTCCCGCACCATGGCGATCTTCGGGCCGTCCATGCTACGCGATTTGTCCAGCACCAGCACCAGCGCGGTGGGCTCTTCCGGCGGCGGAGGCGGATCGCCCGCGACAGGCAACAGTTTCTCCAGCGGCGTGTGCGGGTCCACCGGAAGCTGCGCGTTGTTTTCGCCGGCGATGAAAATGAGGCCGCCGCCGGTAAACACGTACTGCTGCAGCGCATTCTGCTCGACGGCGTCCAGCGGGTGATCGGGATAGTTGTCGAGGACGACGGCGTCCCAATCCTGTTTGGTGGGATCGATGGGAAACACCGGTGACTGCTCCACGTCAACGTCCGCGCGCTTAAGGGTGTCAAGCAGCGGCGCGGCGGGACCTTCGCCTCCGGCGATATAGAGCACACGCGGATGGCGCACCGTGACCGCCTGGGAAAACAACGCCTGCTCGATGCCGGCCGCGGCGATGTGAACTTCCAGAAGGCTGACGCCCGGGTCGGTGATGTGCGCCGCCAGATCCACGGCGTTGCTCCCGGCCTTCAAATCCACGGGCGTCGAGGCGATCTCCTGACCCTGCGAGGTGATCCACACGCGGCCCGAAAATGCGCGCGCGCTATCGAGCCCGAGCGACAGGGTGAACCGCTCACCGGAAAAAACCTGTTGCGGCGAGGCCACGCTTTCAAGCTGCACCGGCAAACGCGCCGTTCCGCCGGAAGGCACGGTAAAGACTTCCACGCCGCGCTCGCGGGCCCGCAAAGCCTCGGTGAGGGCGTGGCCTTGGGTCTCGTTCCCATCGCTCACGAGAACGACGCGGCGCGCGCCACGCTCGGGGAAGGTGCTCAGGGCGAGTTGCAAGCCGCCTTCGATGTCGGTAGCCATTCCGCCATCAAGATCGACGCCTTGCGGAATCGTCACCCTGTCCGCCTGCGCGGCGACCGGCTGCTGGAGGGCGTGTTCGGAAAAGGTGATCAAGCGCAACTCCGCGCCTGATTTTTTGCGAACGAGCTCTCGAAGGATGGCCTGGCCGCGCTCGAGAGATTCTCGCGGCATGCTCGCGGACGTGTCCATCACCACGGTGACGGCCAGCCTCTGCACCAGCAACTGCGCCCACGGATCCGCCAGTGCAATCGCCAGCGCCGCAAACGCAAGGCACTTCAGCGCGAGGCACACGCGAGAAGCCCCCGGCGTCCTGCGAAGCAGCAGCCACGGCAGTGGCAGCAGCAGGAGCAGCAGGAGAAAAATGGGCCGGTCAAACGTCATTCAGCCGCCTAGGTGATGAAATTCGGATCAAGCGCGTCTTCCTTCTCTGTGCCGGGTCTCTGCTCATTCTCGGACGGAGCAGTTGGCGGCGGGCTGACTTGCAATTCCGATTGCTGAATCAATACGGCGCGCTGATTGACGCGCTGGGAGTAGAAAAGCCACCACTCCGCCCAGAGCGCCACCATCGCCAGCAGCACCAGCCATTGCCATAAATAGGTTCCCTGATACGGGGCCGATTCGCCGGCTATCCCAGCGGATTCCGCATCCGTTGGGGTAATGCGCTGCGCGGGAAGAAGCGGCGGGGCGTTTACAGCAAACGTGGTGGAGCGATTCGGACTCAGAACGCGGTACAGGCCCGCATCGAGCGCGAGCAAATGCAGACTCGAGCCGTTGCGCGCAAAAGGCACGTCGGCGCCCGACGGTGAAACGATCCGAGTGGCGGAGCCCGGCAGATCGAGTTCTCCGGCCGAGAGAGAATCGGAAACGTCCTCGATGGGATGCGTCAGCCATTCGACTGCTCCCGCAATCAGCAAAGGAAACGCGGACTGCTGCGGAAAGTTCGAATCGTGCGGATCGAAGCCGACGAGCAGCACCCTGTGGCGGTTCTGCTCGCGCGCAACAATCAGGGGTATTTCGGGATGTCCCTCGCCGGAAGCGAGAACCGTGTCCGTGGGACGCACGCTCAGGCTGGCGGCGTTGCGCACGCTCACGTCGCGCGTGCGCACCCAGCGAGTGGCGGCGTGCTGCGAATTCCAATCGGTGACGCGAATGGGACGCGCGCCCTTACTCTGCGGCCCCCTTACGAAATAGATGGAGTTGAACGCAGCCTGTGCGGGCGCGCTTTCAACATCATAAACGGCCATGTCCGGCGGCGGATTTACAGCGGCTCCGGGACGCACGAACTGCGGCCGCAGATACGGGTTGGTGGAAAGCACGGGGCGCAAATCATTCTCGAACGATGCGCGCGACGTGAACACCGCGATGTTCACCGGGCGAAAAGGCGGGATGTACACGACCGCACGGTCGTCGGCCTTCAAATCGTCGTCCGGCGTGATTTCGGCGGTGAGTAGACCCCCTTGCGCGGAGAGAAATTCGTCATTCAAGCCGCTCACCTGACCGGGCGCCATCGACACCGGGTGCTGGAGCAGGGGCTGGCCGCCCACCGACAACTTGAGCACGAAGCTGGATTTTGAGGCGCTGTAGTTCTTGAGCTGGGTCAGGAGATGCCAGCGTTCCGGCTGGGTGGCGTCGCGCTGCAAAGCCAATCGCGAGATTCCCCGGTTCTCGATCGGCTGGTCTCCGCCGGCGATTCGCATCAGAAACTGCGGGCGGTTCCCGCTGCCGTCGCCGGGTTCCCAGGATTGACGCAGTTGCGCCAAGCGGGCGCTCTGCTGTTCATCCAATATTCCCGGCCCTATGTACACGAGAAGTCCCAGCCGGGAGCCTGCAAGAGCGGCTTTGCCTGCTTCCAGGGCGCGCGGGATATCGGCGATGCTGCTTGACGATCGCGTCTGCGCTACGGCCCGAAGTTGCTCCGAGCGATCATGAGTGAACGGGAGGATGGGCAAGGCATCGGGTTCGGCGCGGAGCAGCAAAACCTCGTCGGTGGGCGGTAAGGTGTTCAGGAAGCGATAGGCGTCTCGCCGCACGGAGTCAATCCAGGAAGGTTCCCCCGGCTTCTGCACCTGCGACCAGATCGATGTGTCGAGAACGATGGCCACGCGGCGGCTCTCGCTGACTTGGCCCCAGCGCGGATTCGCGAGCGCCAGAATAAGGAACAACAGAAACAAAACCTGGGCGAAAAAAGCCCACGGCTCGCGCAGCCAGCGGCGGCGCCGGTAAACGCTCGGAGGCAGATCGGCCCAGAACCGCAGCGTCGACACTTTCCGACGCGTGGGCCGCTGGTGCAGGTACAGCCAGAGCGCCAGGGCAGAGCCGGCCAGCCACAGCGCGGCGACCTGAAGAGGGGTTAGGGCGAGCCAGCTCACGACAGAACCCGCCCGCCGCGCAGGCTCTGCAGCACAAATTCCTGATACGGGATGCTGGTAATGGCTCGCGCGTAGCGGCCGCCGTTGCGAAGGGCTAAACGCTGGAGGCGAGTGGAGTACTCGAGGAACGCACGCTCATACAGCGCCGACTTTTCGCGGGAACACTCGATCGTGCGCAGCTCGCCGGTCTCCGCTTCTTCCAGGAGAAGTTCGCCAAATGCCGAGGGGCGCTGCTCCTCGGCGCTATGCACCTGCAACGCGACGAAATCGTGGCCGGAAGAACGCAGCATCTCCAGGGCGCGTCGGCATCCCGCTTCGTCGAAGAAATCCGAAATCACGATGACAACGCCGCGGCTCGGGAAATTGTTAACGAATTCTTTCACCGAGCGGTAAATATCGGTTCCACCCTTGCACGATACCTGGCTCAGAAATTCGAGCACCGGCCAGAAGTTCTCGCGGCCGCCCGCCACCATGATCGGCTTGGCAAGCCGGTCGGCGAAAGGAATCACCGCCGTGGTATCCAGCCGCAACAGCGCGAGATAGGAAAACGTCGCGGCGAGCCGCTGCGCGTACAGGAACTTCGATTCAGGGGCGCCTTCCTCGCAATCCATCGACTCGCTGGCATCGACCAGGATGCGCACCGGAACGTGCCGCTCCGTCTCAAAAATCTTGAGGAACAGCTTGCCCAGCCGGAGATAGGCATTCCAATCGAGGAAACGCGGGTCGTCTCCCGACGAATACACGCGATAATCCGCGAACTCCATTCCGGGGCCGTGCTTGCGGGAGCGGTGATCCGCGCCGATCGGACCGGTCATGTCCTCCCGGCACAATAAGGTGAGCTCTTCGAGAGTCTTCAGGAATTCGCGGTCGAGTAACAGCGGTGCAGCCATTTTTCCAGGGTCGGGAAGCTCTTCGCCTAAAGGTGCCCTCAGTTCTTCTTCGTCACACTCATAATTTCTTCGAGCAGATCATCGGCGGCCCGGCCGTCGGCCTGGGCCTCGAAATTCAGGATGATCCGATGCCGCAAAGCCGGCTTCAGCAGGGCCTGAATATCATCCAGGCTCACGTTGAAACGCCCGCTCAGCAAGGCGCGCACCTTGCCGCCCAGGATCAAAGCCTGCGCGCCGCGCGGCGAACTGCCGTAACGGATGTATTTGTTGGCGAGGGCATTCGAACGGTCCTCGGAGTGCGTCGCCAGCACGAGTTTCACCACGTATTCCTGAACGTGGGGCGCCAGCGGAACCATGCGGACCACCTGCCTCATCTCCAGAATCTGCGGGCCGTTCAATACGTGGCGGACCTCCGGACCCGCGCCGCGCGTTGTCCGATCCAAAATGTCGTGAAGTTCCTGGCGGCCTGGAAACGGGACGCGCAGCTTGAAAAGGAAGCGGTCCAATTGCGCCTCGGGAAGAGGGTAAGTGCCTTCCATCTCAAGTGGATTCTGCGTGGCCATCACGAAAAAAGGTTCGTCCAGCATGTGGGTGGTGTGGCCCACCGTCACTTGCTTTTCCTGCATGGCTTCTAGGAGCGCCGATTGCGTTTTCGGCGTGGTGCGGTTGATTTCGTCGGCCAGTAGCAGATTGGTGAAAATAGGGCCGGGCTGAAAATCGAGCACCTTCTTGCCGTCTCCGTCATCCTGCACCACCGAGGTGCCGATCACGTCGGCCGGCATCAGGTCGGGCGTAAACTGAATGCGCGAATACTTCAGCGAGACGGCCTGTGCGAGCGTGCGTACAAGCAGCGTTTTGCCCACGCCCGGCACGCCTTCGAGCAGCACGTGCGCGCCCGCCAGCAGCGCAATCAGCACGCCCTCGACCACTTCGCTCTGGCCGACAATCGCCTTAGAGATTTCGGCGCGCAGATCCACCATTTTCCCTGAGAGCGATTCGATCTGTTGCTCGAGCGACTGGTCGCTTTTCTGGTCTTCCGTCAGCACTGTTGTCCGTCCTTCGCGCCTATTGCCGGCGGCTTCCTTTTACTGCGAGGCCTTGTCTGTGTGCTCGAAATATCGCTGCACGTATAAGCGGTAACGCACCGGGATGTTTTCCTGCTCCGAACCCTTGATCGCCGCCACCGGTTGCGGCTTGATGTCCCGCAAAGGCACTTGCGCCGTACCTGCCGCGGACGTGGTGCGAACGCGGCCTTGTTGCCGGAAATTATTGGCTTCGAGATTCACACGGTCCTGCGGCAAGTTTTTGGGAGGCGGGGTCGTATCTTTGGCCGCCTGCTTAGGCACGGGCGTGCTTCCGTTCCCTGCACCGCCGCCGGGTTTCTGCGAACTCGAAGAGGAGCCGGTCTCTTTCTGTTCGTTGCCATCTTTCGGGCTGTCGTTCTTTGCCTCGCCCTGCCCCGAAGAACTTCCCGGCTGCTGTGACGATCCCGCCGAGGACGATTGCCCATTCGAATCGCTTGGATTCGGCTGGCCGGTCATGTTCTTCATGAGATTTTTCAGCGCCTGCATCACCGAACTGCCGGAAGACTGCTGGCCGCCGGTCTGAGGCTGTGCGGAAGAACTATTTTCGCCATTTTGCCCGTTTTGTCCCGACTGCTGCTGATTGGGATCGGCCATCTGTGGATTCTGCGAAGCGTTTCCGGGCTGGTTAGCGTCCTGCCCCTGGGCATTGGGCTGGTTCCCTTCTTGCGGATCGCCGGTATCTCCTTCGGCACCGGCGGTGGCTTGTGAATCGTCTTGCGAGTCTCCCGGCGAGGCGCCGTCCTTGTCTCCAGGCTGCGAAGCGTCGTCCGCGGTCTTGGGATCGGCCAAGCCCGGCACCGTTTCGGCATCGGGCGAGGCTTCTTTCACCTGCGTCTCGTCGCCTTCCACGAGGGCGAGCAATTCTTTTTTCACGGCTCCTGCCAGCGGTGACAGCAACGTCTTTTCCACGTGCGACGAGGCAACGCTGCTCAAAAACGCCGCCAGCGGAGGGTTGTAATAAAGCCGATAGCCCAGGAGCGCGAGCGCAAGCACGGCCAGCACCACAGTGCGGTTGGCAAATTCCGGCAAGCCGACCGGGAATAAAGCGCGGGGGTCAACTTCATCCACGCGGCTGATCGCATCGCGCCGCTGATGAACAATCATGGCGTCGGGCATCGGGTCGGGCATGGCATCCGGCATACCGGCCGGGCTTTGCTTCGATGCGAAATAAAGGGCGGTCGAAAGCCGGTCATAAAGGCCGGAAGCGCGATCCGTTTCACGCGCGCAGTAATACGCCGATGGACGCATCCACCACTCGCGGGCCAGCGAGAGTAACGCGCCAGCCACGGCAACGGCAGCTGCTGCGATCAGGGCATATTTCAACTTGCGACTGAATGCTGCGGTGACGATCAGCGTAAGGAGAGACCAGTTGAGCCATATCATCGCGTCGAACACCAGGCGCCTTGCCAGCATCCTGCTACGCACGCGCTCGATCAAGCCGGGAAGTCCGCGGAGTTCGCCTGAAGAATCGACTGGATTCGCAAAGTTTGGCTCGCCGATGGAATCTTCCCGTGAAACGCCGAAATTCCCAATGAAGGCCGTTCGCCAGCCAGTGAGGGAGCCTGGTCCCCACGCACGATCGTCAGCAGCCCGCGGTCGCGTCATCAATCAGCTGTCTCCGAGTCCTCGACCCTGAAATTCAAGTCTACTCCAACCTCTTGGCTTTTCAATCCGACCTAGTACTGGCCGCCGATCTGCGGGCGTCCTGGGTTCAGATCGCCGATTGGTCTCTCAAGAATCGTTGCTGCAAGCCTTTCACTATGAAACTTTTCGGCCCCCTAAGTATCACGAACGACAGCATCACGTCCACTTGTCTCTTATCTCTTGTGGCTATAGCGTCGTCCACCTTGAGGTCCGATTCAGGGATAATGGACGGCGTTGCCCGCGGCGTGGTTCCATTCGGGGTAACTTAGGGTCGCAAGAGTGGTCCGCTTTGCGGGGACGGGCGGGGTTTTTCTGAACTCCCGCTCGAAAGAGGCAAGCAGTGAACAGTCCGAAGTAGACCGTTTTCGCGGGTATCAGCCGTAAAACCCTTAAACGTATCAGTTTGAGACGAATGAAAATTCGTAGAAAATCGGCTTGCTTCTAATTGTAAGCAAGGTAGTACTATTTTCCGTAGTCCCCCTCCACGTGCTAGTATTGGGCGTCTCTTAGCTCGATCAAAGACTCCCACATTCTGGCTCTTTTGACAACAAACCCTCTCAAATCAGTTGATTCGAAATCCGGAAACCTTTAATGTCGCGCTACGCTCGTAACGGCGGAGTTCCAATAAGGTACAACTACTGATGGGGCAACAGATGCGTCCAGGCGATCAACTCAGGGAAATCCGCAATCGATTGGGTGTTACTACGCGCGAGGTGGAAGAGTTCAGCCGTACAATCGCGGAGGACCAGCAGAACGAAGAGTTCTATATCTCTAACGCATGGCTGACG
>CAZRKW010000131.1:0-11066 GCA_964600355.1 uncultured Acidobacteriaceae bacterium | reverse complement strand
AGAGGGAAGCGCTCCGAACCACGATGACCACGCGTTCGGCATATTTTGCGAAGTTCATGGCGGCCTGTCCGGCAGAGTTTGCGCCGCCCACCACGTAAACCATTTCGCCTTTGCAGGACATCGCTTCCGTGGAGCCTCCCCCGTAGTACACGCCCGCGCCTTGCAGGCGGCTGATTCCCGGGGCTTCCAGCCGCCTCCACTGCACGCCTGTCGCGATCATCAACGCGTGGCAGGAGATTTCGCTGTCGTCGGCCAGCTTCAACATCCTGTACGGGCCTTCGATCCGGGCGCTCAGCGCTTCCTGCGGCGAGAGGATTTCCACCTTAAAGCGCTCCGCCTGCACCACCGCGCGGCGGGCCAGATCGCCGCCGCTCAATCCAACGGGAAATCCGAGATAGTTCTCAATGCGCGAGCTCATTCCGGCCTGCCCGCCGGGAGCCTCGCGCTCGATCATGACAGTGTGCAAGCCCTCGGACGCCCCATAGACGGCGGCAGCCAGGCCGGCGGGTCCTCCGCCGACAATCGCCAGATCGTAGAAGTTGGTCTGCGCGCGCGTTCGCAAGCCAACCCGCTCGGCGACCTGGGACGGTACGCCATCGAGAAGCTTTGTTCCATCCTGGAAAAGCACTACGGGAAGGTTAGAGGCCTCCGGCCCGAGGGCCTCGAGAAGGCGCTTTGTTTCCGGGTCATTCGCGGAGGCCTCCACATCGATCCATTGGTACGGGACGCGGTTGCGCGCCAGGAAATCGCGCAGCTCGTACGAACGCGGCGACCAGCGCGTTCCCAGCACTCGAATTCCCTCAAAGGCCGGCCGGTAGGAAGCCCGCCAGTCATCGAGCAAATCATCGAGTTGCGGGTAGAGGTGGTCCGCGGGAGGATCCCACGGCTTCATGAAAAAGAAATTGATGTTGGCCTGGTTGATGGCACTGATGGCCGCATTTGTGTCCGCGTAGGCCGTGAGGAGGGCGCGCTTTGCCTCGGGAAAGATGCGCATGCCTTCCTGCAGGAAGGAGACGCCGTCCATGTGCGGCATGCGCTGGTCGGCCAGCAGCAAGGCCACGCTGTCGTTGCGCACCTTCAGTTGCTTCAGAAGCGTGAGCGCTCCTTCCGGGGAATCGCTTCCGATTACGCGATATTCGGCGCCGTAACGGGACCGCAGATCGCGCTCGATCGCCCGAAGAACGTCGGGATCGTCATCCACACTCAGCAGGACTGGTTTCGCCATGGCTGTTCCAGTTTAGTACAGGAAAGGATTTTAAGCTTTTCGGGCTGTTGAAAAAAACACATCCGGACGTATCGAGCTCAGTGGAACGGTGCAGAAGCGCCAGCGCGGAGTGAAAGATTGGTCTTGCCGGACGCTCTCTTCCTTTCCTCAATGCGGATTTTCGGCAATCTGTGTCGCGGCGATGAAGGTGTTGCCAAATGCCGCCCTCGTCGGCAAAAATGCAAAGAGCCGGCCACAACCCGGGGTTGTGTCCGAGCGTATCAGCGAATCCAGCACGACCGGCTGGACCAGGCAGGGAGGCTCTTCGCGCTATGCCCTCGATAACCCGAAGAATCGCAATCCAGTTTCTACTCTGTGCGGTTGTTTCTCTTTGGAATGTGCCCCTGTGCGCGGCGCGGCAAAGCGCGGGCGACCCATCCGGCACGGCTGCGAAAGAATTCCTCACGGTGGACCGGGTTGTCAGCCGCATGGAACAGCGAAACCAGGAGCGAGCAGCCGCCCTGCGGACATACGAAGGGACGCGAACATACCGCATGCAGTACCGCGGGTTCTTTGGAAGCCACGACGCCGAAATAGTCGTCGCCGTGAAGGCCTCGCCGTCTGAAAAAGAGTTCACCGTCGAATCGCAGTCGGGCTCGAAATTCATCATCGACCACGTGCTAAAAAAGCTGCTCGATGGAGAGAAGGAAGCCACCGACGACCAGGCTCGCAGCCGTACGGCTCTTATCTCCAAGAACTACGCTTTCACCCTCACTGGTATAGACGATTCCGCGGGCGATCCGCAATACATCCTCAGCGTCTTTCCCAAGACGGACGAAAAATATCTCTACCGCGGCAAGATATGGGTGGACACGAATGATTTCGCCGTCACGCGCATCGAGGCCGAGCCCGCCAGGTCTCCCTCCATGTGGATCAAGAAGGCCGAGATAAAACACAAGTATGAAAAAGTGGGCGACTTCTGGCTGCCGCAGGAAAACCGGACGGAGAGTTTGATACGCCTCGGAGGGCACGCTCTTCTTTCCATCGACTATCGGGATTAGAAAATAACGGAAGCAACACCTCTGAGCGTTTCGTCCAACCTCGTCGTTGGAATCGCCGGCCACTAGAACCTCGGGGTGCAGGTCAGGAGCTATGGACAGGCCGGGGAGCGGGGAGTCTCTTTCTCAGAAGAATCGATTCTTAAAAGCATCTCCCGGACGAGACAGAAAGAGTGGGAGGGGCCGAGTGTCCGGGTGCGTCGGCCCCTTCCTTCGCTTTTATGCCTGTACCTGTTTGCGACCTGCCACGCCCAGAACACCCAGAAGGCCCATGCCGAGCATCAGCAGGCTGCTTGGTTCAGGCGTCGCCACCGGACCATCGGACGGCGGGTCGTACAGCTGAACGTCGTCGAAGTCTGTCTGCTGGCCGGCGCTGGTGAGCTGAATCCCGAGCAGACCCGGAGTGACGACGCTTCCGGTCGTATACGTCAGGAATTCCTGTTGGAATGTTCCTGGCGTAATCGAACCGGTGGAGCCGGAGAAGGTGTCGAGAACGGTTCCTCCCGCGAGCAGCGAGAAGGAATAATCGCTTACCTGGTTATCGAGCCTGTTTCCGATGTAGACCGACAGCGTGTAAACGGAGTCGGGCAGCAGGGAAACGGCCAGAGTTTGGGAAATTGTGCCGCCGTTGCTGTAGGCCATGACGGTGCCATCGGGCAACGGGCCGCTGTAATAGGTGGAGTTCAGCGTCTGCGATCCGTTCTGCCCGCCGGTGCTCGTCCAGCCGTTAATGGGGCCATTGTTATAGGCACAACCGGTTCCGCAGGAATTGATAAGCGGATTGCCGGTGAGATCCTCGAAGGAGGAATTCTGGATCGCAATGTTGTCTGCCATTGCGGCGCTACTGAATACGGCTAAAAACAACGCAAGTACGACTGATTTCATCTTTTTTCTCCCGGACAATCGACCTAGGGTCGAGTGTTTAAATTCGGTACATCTACTACCTGTCTAGTTGCAATCGGAACGCCAAATATTTTATATTGAAAATAAACTGCTTACGGATTCGATACCGGTACCATCAAGCGTAGTGGCCCTGCATCCGAAATCGATGGCGTCGGTAACTCCCTTATTTCGATAGGGGAACGCTTTGGCGGTACCGTTTTTACCCGAGGAAAACACTTCTCTGCAGCCAAAGGGAATTGGGAAGCCGATTTCCCGTCGCAATCCGAATCCCGCGCCCGATACGGAAAGCGATGCTGCAGAAAACGATCCGTCCGCGGTATTAAAGGGATTGATTGCTACTGTCATTTCAGCTTTCCTCGGTATCTCTCACTGCACGATAAAGATAACGAGGGCGCCAGAAAGGTACACTGGGCGGGTGGTTACATTTGGGACAGTACCAGCAGAGTAGTACCTGAAGAGAAGTTCTAGCGGGCCGAGCCTTTTTCCGGGGTCGCGTTTGATGGAGGAGCGATGCGGGCTCGCGCTTCCTTCACGAACTCCCTGAACCGCAGCGCCAGCTCCTGAATGCGTTTCGCTTGCTTGCGCTTGAGGGCCTCGGTGGGAATGAGTTCGGTCCCGACGCCGAGCGCGCTGGCACCCGAGACGATAAAATCCTCGGCCGTCTGTTGATTCACGCCGCCCGCGGCGATCAGCCGGATCTCCGGCAGCGAAGTTTTCAATGCCTTGATGTATCGTTCGCCGCCAACCAGCGAACACGGGAAGACCTTCACGAAGTCGGCGCCCGCTTCCCACGCCGTGACGACTTCGGTGGGCGTGAGCGCGCCCGGCAGCACGGCGATATTTTCTTTGGCGGCGAATTCCACGATCTTCGCATTCAAGGAGGGCGCGGTTATGAAGCTTGCTCCCGAGTCCAGGCAGAGGCGGGCGATGTCGGTGGTGAGCACCGTCCCGGCGCCGACAACCATTTTGGGGTGAGAGCTTACCAGTTGGGCCATCACTTCACAGGCATTCGGCACCGTCATCGTGATCTCCACGATGGGGATGCCGCCGCGATTGACGGCTTCGGCGGCAAAGCGCGCCTCCTCCGCCGAAGAAACCCGGATGGCCGGGATCACGCCAATCTTTTCGATCAGCGCGCACACTTCCTCTTTTTTCATCGGGGCCTTTCCCCTTACCGTCCGAAGCGGGTTATGCGGTTTCTGAGCCTTCGTGTTCCGGCAGCCGGTCGCCTCTGCGCGCGAACCACGTGTAGAGAACCGGCAGCAGGAGGATGCTCATCACCAGGTCGGAGATCAAGCCTCCTACGATCACGATCGCAAAAGGACGCTGCGAGTCCGACCCGATGCCATGCGACAGCGCCGCCGGGAGTAGCCCAAGCGTGGCCACCAGCATGGTCATCATGATCGGCCGAAGCCTCAAAACGGCTCCTTCAACGGCCGCTTCTTCGGGCGTATAGCCCTGGACGCGAAGCTGATTGATGTACTCCAGCATAATAACGCCGGTCTGTACGGAAACACCGAAAAGGGCCAGGAAACCGACGCCCGAGGAAACGCTGAAGTTTGTGTGCGTGATCATCAGCGCCAGCAGGCCGCCGATGCGCGCCATGGCTACGTTGGTGAGAATAAGAAGCGCCCACTTCACCGATTGGAACATCGCATAGAGGATGATAAAGATTACGAGAATTGTGACCGGAAGCACGAGCAACAGCCGCCGGTCCGCGCGCTTCGCGTTCTCATATTCGCCGGCCCAGTCCAGCGTGTAGCCGGGAGGCAATTTTACCTTGGAATTGACGGCCTTCATGGCTTCCTCGACAGTGCTTCCAAGATCCCTTCCGCGTACGCTGTATTTGATCGCGACATAGCGTGAATTTGCCTCGCGGTAAATTTCGGAACCGCCGTCGGTCACCGTTACCTTCGTCAGTTGCGCGAGGGAGACGCGCTCGCCGGTGGGCGCGAGCAGGCGGATTCTCTCGATGGCTTCCTTTGTGTCCCGATACTGCGGCAGGTACCGCATCGCCAGGTCATACCGCTGCTCTCCCACGAGCACTTGGGTGAGCGCGCTTCCGCCGACGGCTGTCTGAACGGCATCCTGCACGTCGGAGACATTGATTCCATAGCGCGAGGCCTGGTCGCGGTCCACGGAGAAATCCAGATTGGGCTGGCCGATCACGCGGAAGACTCCCAGGTCCTCGACTCCCCGAATGTTTCGCATCGCGCCGACGATCTCGTCGGCTTTCGCTTCGAGCGTTCGCAGGTCGTCGCCGTAGATTTTCACCGCCAGCGCCCCTTTCACGCCGCTGACTGCCTCTTCCAGGTTGTCGGAGATAGGCTGCGAGAAATTCCAGATGACGCCAGGCATCTTTTCAAGCTGATAATCCATCGCGGCGATCAATTGTTCCTTATCCTGGTGGAAAACGGGGCGCCACTTTTCCTTGGGGAGCAGGTCGACGAAATATTCGGTGTTGAAAAAACCCGTCGTGTCGGTACCGTCGTCGGGACGGCCTACCTGCGTGACCACCTGAGGGACTTCCGGAAAAGAGCAGAGTATCTGGCGCGCCCTTTCCATCACGCGCGATCCCTCGGCAGGGCCGGTGCTGGGCGCCAGCGTTCCGCGAACCCAGATAGCTCCTTCATCGAGATGCGGAAGGAATTCCGATCCGATCACGCCGCCCACCGCCAGATAAAGCGCGAAAAGGGAGGAGGCGGCTGCGACACCCACCGTGATCCATCGTTCGTGGACGGCCCAGGCTACGGCCCGCCGGTAATGCATCGTAAGGAATTCGACCACCGGGTTGTCCCATTGCTTCATGTTCGCGGGGAAAAGGAAACTCGCGAGCGCCGGGGCAATCAGCATCGAGAAAATCAGCGCGCCCAGCAGTGCGAAAGCGACCGTCCAGGCCATGGGCCTGAATAGTTTCCCCTCGACCTGCTGCAAGGTAAAAATCGGAAGGTAGGCGGTGATGATGATGGCGATAGCGTAGAACACCGGCCGCTCAACCTCATGGGCCGCTATGCCCACCTGATCCAGCACCGTGCCGTGATCGGGATCCCGCTGGTTTAGATGGCGCACGATGTTTTCGATCATTACTACCGCGCCGTCCACCACCATGCCGAAGTCCAATGCACCCAGAGACAGCAGATTGGCCGAAATATGCCGCAAATCCAGGCAAATGGAAGCGAACAGCAGCGCAAAAGGAATGGTCAGCGCGACGATGAACGCTCCGCGCACGTTCCCCAGAAAAATAAAAAGGATGATAACCACGAGGATCATTCCTTCGGTGAGGTTATGCAGCACGGTGTGCGTGGTGTAATGAACCAGATCGTCGCGATCGAGGTAGGGAACGATCTTCACGCCCTGCGGCAGAATATGGTCGTTCAGCCGGCGAACCATCGCGTGAATCGCGTCGAGCGTCGTCGCCGTGTCGGCCCCCTTGCGCAGAAACACGATGCCTTCCACCACGTCGTTATCATCCACCACTACGCCATCGGAGCGATGAATCGCCTTGCCGATTTGGCCGAGCCGGATTTTCGGTCCCTGCACCACCTCGGCAATGTCCCGCACGCGAAGCGCCTCTCCGTTTTGCGTCTTGAGCACAGTCTTGGCGATGTCGTTTACGTTTGTGACCAGTCCCACAGCGCGCACGTTGATTTGCTGCGCCCCCTGCTCGATGAAGCTTCCCCCGGCGTTCGCGTTGGCATTGGTTATCTGCTGCTCGACCTGCGCGATGCTCAATCCGTAGGAGACCAGCTTGTCCGGATCGACGCGCACCTGGTATTCGCGCGTGATTCCGCCGAAGGAGGAATCGTCCACCACGTCCGGCACGGACTTCATATATTTGCTGATCACCCAATCCTGGAGGGATTTGAGGTTCATCACGTCATACGCCGGGTTGCTGCTGGTCAGCGTGTACCAGTAAATCGAGCCGATCGGGCTGAAATCGGGCCCGATCTGAGCGGTCACGTTCGGCGGGAGCGTCACAAAAGAAAGGTGCTCGAGCACCTTCTGGCGATCCCAATCGTTGTCCGACTCATCGTCGAAAATCAGATTGACCACCGAAAGCCCCGCCAGCGAGGACGATCGCACGTGGGAGAGATGCGGGATCCCGTTCATCTGAATTTCGATAGGGATGGTTACCTGTTGTTCCACTTCTTCCGCAGCGCGCCCGGGCCATTGGGTGATCACCTGCACCCAGGTGTTCGCCACGTCCGGATAAGCCTCCACCGGAAGTTCCTTGAACGCGATGGCGCCCCACACGAAAAGCGCCAGAGCGATCGCCAGAACGATGAACCGGTTATGCAGCGCGATGTCGACCAGAGAATCGATCATCGCTGTTCCGCAGTGTTTTGAAATTCGAGGGCGTTGGAGATTACCTGTCCGCCGGGAGCGAGGCCCGAAACCACTTCCTGCAGGTTCCCGGGCAGCATCTCCCCGCCCACCACGCCAACGCGGCGGAATTGGTTGCGGTTGACCGGCACGTAGACCCAATCGCGATCGTGCAGGTGGAGAATGGCCGTAGCTGGAACCGCCGCACGCGTTTCGCTGCGCTGCCCGTGAAACGTAGCAGTGACGAACATGCCGGGGCGCATCAGCCCCGGGTTGCGCACCTCGATGCGAACTTTCGCCGTGCGCAGGTTCGGATCGAGAACCGGCCCTACGTTGCCGATCACACCGGTGAATGCCTGATTCGGATACGCATTCAGCCGTATATCGGCCTTTTCTCCGAGATGCACGTTCGAGAGATCGTTCTCATAGACGTCGCAGAGAATCCAGACGTAGGTCAGGTCCGAAATTGTGAATGGATTGGGTGAACTAAGGCCCTGCACCCCCGCCGCACTGGTCACCTGCTGGTCGGTGATCACGCCCGCCACTGGCGCGTGAATCTCCACGATGCCTGAGGGCTGATCCAGGCTGGTGGCGCCGAGCACGCGGAGTTTTTCCGCAGTGGTCGCAACGTCCACCTTCGCTTTGGCTGCTGTATCCAGAGCAATCTGCAGGTCGTTCAAGGAGATTGCGCCGCGGTTGTAGAGGAGTTGGGCGCGTTCCTGCTGCGTGCGGGCCAGTTGCTCGTCCGCCTGGGCCTTCTGGTAGTCGGAGTAAGCGCCGGCGATATCGGCGCTTTGCACGCGCAGGAGAAGCTGCCCTTTTTTGACGGTATCTCCCAGGCGCGCGTCGATTTCGATCACCCGCCCCGAGGCCAGCGAAATCACCGGGACGGTTCGGGAAATATCCGCACTCACTGTGCCGGTCACCTTCAGTTCGGAGAACGCGGTGTGCGCGACGGCGGCGGTCAGAGGAAATTGCTCGGGATGATCCGTGCGAAAAACATTGGGATCGCCGCCAGACTCGACCCTCAACTGCGGAGGCGCGCCCGCTGCGGGGTCGCTTTTGGCGTTCCCGCAGCCGGTCAACAGCATGTTAAGCATCAATAAAAGAAGGGGAAATTCCCGGATTTCTCGGATCATTGCATTCCCTCGGGCATTACCCCGGTGAGGTACCCCGCACGCAACGTCGAATAATTCGGACATCTCATTTAGATTCAGCTCTCTGCGGGTAATCTTCCAAACGCCCATATGTGATTGATGTTTACGGCCTGCTATTAGACACGAGAAAGATGAACGCCTCGTGACCAGCAGGGCGGCGACATACTACCATACCCGGATAGGGTATCAAGGCGCGGCTTATGATCCCGCACTTTTGCCTCCTCGGGGGCCCGCAAGATAGTTCCCCATACTTTCCTCGAACGGCTCATAATGGAGGCTCAAAGAGAAACGGAAAACGAGGAAACTCATGGCAGACACTCGCACGGCAACGCACCGGCATCGCACGCACGGCCCCGTGATTTTGTTGGAGTCCACGTCTCAACTGGGCAAGGTAATGGTGGTCCCGCAGGGGGATGAAATGTGGGTAAAGCTGGTCGATTTGACCGAAGGCGCCCATCTGGTCACCAAGAAAGCGCCGCGCAAGGCGAGCGCGAAGGAACGCCCGACCTCCTCCGCGAATAGCAGCTATCGCGTTATTCGCGCCGTATAACAATTCAGCGAACCGCGGTTTTCCGTCTCAGGGCGGGGATTTAGCTACTGGGTTTTACTCGGTTTCCCGCGTTTCTTCTTCCCGTCCAAGCCTGAAGATACCTCATATATCGGGCATTCCGTGGATTGCCAGGCGAACCCGGCCGTCCTATTTTCGAACCCGGGCGATTGTGCGCCCTCCCACGAGGGGTTCTACGATGAGAGCTTTCCGGCTGGCGCTAGGCTTCAGTCTCTTCCTCGCAATTCTTGTGGCGCATTCTCGGCCGGTTCGCGCGCAGACGCCCGCCCAGAAAAGCGACACGCCCTCAAATGCCGCAGGAATTGTCCGGACGGCGATGAAAAACGTCGATTTCCATCTCACCGACACAATCGTCGTACACATCGCCACGCTGCAGGGCAAATTGGCGTCCGACAACGGCGGCATCCCGGTATTTGACGACAAGAGTTCGTTTCATCTCGAGGTGGACTCGGCGAGCATCCAGGTGCAGCCCCAAGCGATGACCAACGCCCTCAACGAGTACGTTTTCGCAAAACCCGATGCGCCGCTTAAGAATCTCGCGCTCACGATTGAGGGCAATGAGGTCGTGATGAAAGGCATCCTGGCGAGCAAAGGCGGCATTCCTTTTGAGACTCAGGGAACCATGGCGGCCACGCCCGACGGCCAGATTCGCGTGCACACGCTGAAAGTCCGGGCGCTTCATCTTCCGGTGAAGGGTCTGATGGATCTGCTGGGCCTCGATACGGCCAAACTCCTTGACACCTCGAAAATCTCTGGAGTGGCAGTCGATAAAGACGATCTGATCCTGGACCCCCAACGGCTCCTTCCCCCTCCGAAAATGCACGGGCACCTAAGCAGCATTCAGATTCAAAACGGCCTGATCGCGATGACATTCGGCGCGCCGGGACGAAAGGAAACGATTGCGAGCCGCTGCGGCGGCCGCAATTTCCAATACTTCCGGGGCGGCACCGTCCGCTTCGGGAAACTCACGATGAATGACACCGACCTTGAATTGGTGGACGCGGACCCCGCCGATCCCTTCGATTTTTCGATCGATCATTACCTGGATCAACTCGTCGCCGGCTATTCCAAAATGACGAAGCAGGGCGGCCTGTGCGCTCACGTGCCCGACTACAACAAGCTCCCGCACAGTCCTCAACACCAAACGAAATAGCTGCACTTACGCACACACTTACTGAACGCAGCACCCCATCGCTTGCCGCGTTGCGAATCCCCGCAAAAGCGGGCGACTTTGTAATAATATGCGTGCGTTCGTATTGTGGACATCGTCAAGCTCGACACACGAGCGCCCGATTCCAAGGCCCGCGGAGAGGAGAGACGGATGGGGAATATCTGGATGAAGCGAGTCCTGGCACTTATCCTGTCGGCTTTTGCAATCGTGATCGCCGCCGCAAGTCACCGCGTGGAAGCGCGCCAGGAAGGCGGCAGGTCCGCCCGACAGATTGCCGAGCAGGTTGCCATCGACGCTGATGATATCGGCGGCGTAGTGACCAGCTCGAAAGGGCCTGAAGCGGGCGTGTGGGTGATTGCGGAAACCACCGAGTTGCCCACCAAATTTCGCAAGATCGTCGTGACGGACGACCGCGGTCGCTATCTGCTGCCGCAGCTGCCAAAAGCAACTTACAAGGTGTGGGTGCGCGGATACGGCCTGATCGATTCAGGCGCCGTGATCGCCACGCCGGGCGAGCATCTGGCGTTGACTGCGGTGATTGCCCCGAACGCCAAGGCGGCCGCGCAATACTACCCGGCCAACTATTGGTTGTCGCTGCTGCAGGTTCCCCCCAAGAACGCTTTCCCCATGACCGTCGCGGTTCCCGCAGACAAGCTACCTTACTCGCGCGGGGTGGGCAGCA
>CAZRKW010000130.1:0-11147 GCA_964600355.1 uncultured Acidobacteriaceae bacterium | reverse complement strand
GAAGACTTCGCCTTCCACAGGATCTGCCGCAGAACCCCGAGCCATACCTCCGCGTCCAGAGATGAGAGATCCATGCGGCGCAGGAGGCGGCGAATCTTGAGTTCGTTGGACGCGCACGGCCCGGGATAGCCGCTCAGCCGCAGCGCTTCGTTCAGCATTTCCGTCATCCGCTCCACATCCTCGCCTTTGGCCAGTTCCTTTTTCGCAGCTGATTCCCGTCCGGGCTTTTCGCTGCGCACCAATTCGTAGAGGCAAACGGCCACGGCCTGGCCCAGGTTCATCGAGATGTTCTCTTCGCAGGTGGGAATGCGCATCAGCCAGTGGCAGTGGCTCATATCTTCATTAGAGAGGCCCACTCGTTCGGAGCCAAAAAGAAGCGCCACCCGGCTCGATGCCAAATGTTTGCGAATAAGGCGGCCTCCCTGGTCCAGTAAATGAAGCGGCTGCTGCAGCACCCTGTGCCGGACGACCGTGGTTCCCACCACCAGCGTGCAATCGGCGACCGCATCCGCCACGGCGGTATAAAGCTGCGCATTGGCGAGCAACTCCGACGCGCCGACGGCCGAGCGCGCCTCCCGGAACGCGGGCTCGTACGGATTCACGACGCGCAGATGCGGGCATCCGAAGTTACTCATCGCGCGGGCCGCGGCGCCGATATTCAGGGGATTCCGGGACGCCACCAGTACCACGCGCAAGCGGTCGAGTTGAGTCGCTGGGGGCAACGACGATCATTCTAAAGCAATTGCCCTGAATCCCCGCACTGGCTCCGCCGGGGCGAGTACAAAAGTACTAAAACGTCCCTTACCGACGAGCCATTGGTTCCTTCCAAGCCTACTCGTAGCCTAGTGGTGTACCAAAACGAAGAAGCAAGAAAAAGAAGCGCCCGCGGAGGGCCCGTGTCCGATTCCAACCTCGAATGGTTTGCAATCCGAGTCAAATCGCGCTGCGAGAAGATGGTGTCCGTACAGTTTCAGCAGAAGGGCTACGAGGAGTTCTTGCCCACGTACTGGTCGCGGCGGCTCTGGTCAGACCGCGTGAAGGTGATGGAGGTGCCGGTATTCTCCGGCTATCTGTTCTGCCGTTTCGACGTGGAGAAGCGCCTGGCCATCCTGAGGACTCCCGGCGTGGCGCATATCGTCACCAAGGGCAAGGTCCCGGCGCCGGTCGATCCCGCGCAACTCGAGAGCGTGCGGTTAGCAATTGCTTCCGGGCAGCCGCTTCGGCCGTGGGAGCGGCTGGAAATCGGAAACAAGGTGCGCGTCGAATTGGGTCCGATGCGCGGGGCGGTGGGCACTCTGCTGCGCTATAAGAACGCGACGCAACTCATCCTCGGAATTGACCTGATGCAGCGATCAGTGGCGGTGGAGGTGGAAGAAAACTGGGTAGTGCCCCTGCATCAGCCGTCGCCTCTCGCACGAGAAACTGAACTGGCGCTCGCTTAGAAGCATTCATTCGAAATGAATGAGCACCACCTCGGGGTTCGTGCCCAGCCGCACTGGCGGACCCCAGGTGCCCGCTCCGCAGGTGGTATAAACCACCATCGCTCCGAGCTTTTGCAATCCATAGGCGAATTTCCCGTAGATTCGCGACACCGCCAGGGTCCACGGGAAAAACTGCCCTCCGTGCGTGTGCCCGCTCAGTTGCAGGGAGACGCCAGCCGATTCCGCCTCCCACAGTCGATTCGGCGCGTGGGCCAGCAGGAACGCTGGGAGCGCCACGGTCCAGATCCGCGCGCTGCAAAGCGGACGTGAAGCGCTCCGGCGTGGCTAGATCGTGATACGGCACGCCCACGATCTGTAGTCCATCCACCGCAACCTTTTCGTTCTCCAGCACGCGCACTCCCGCGCGCCTCAGCGCGTCCAGATATTGCGTGCGGTTCACAAACTCCTCGTGATTGCCTGAGACGAAGTAGGAACCAAGGGAAGCTGAGAATCACGAGAATGGCTGCGCGGAGCGGTCCACGTCCGCGGCCGTGCCGTCATAGATATCCCCGGTCAGGAAAACGACATCGGGATTGAAACGGTTGAGCAGCGTGACGATGCGCTCCGAAAATCCCCGGCCCCACACGGGGCCCAGGTGCATGTCGCTGACAAACGCCGCGACTCGACCCCGCCACGCCTCCGGCAGATTTGTCAGTTGAACGCGCACACGCTTCACGCGGATCCACGAGGCGTTTGCGATGCCACACAATCCGGCGAGAATGGCAGCCCCGAGAAATACGGTTGCGATTTCAGGGCGCTCCCAATGAAGCCCCGATAGCCTGGCAGCGGCGTACACGATCCAGCACGCGACAGACCCGAAAAGGCAAAAGTTCAGGATGCCCAGCCAGCTCGCCGCCAGCGCGTAAAACGTACGAACGAAAATGTTGTAGTAGCGGAAGGCCAGCAGCGACGCCACAACGAAGCTGATCGAGAGCAGCGCGAAAACAATGGCGAGCGTGGAAACGCCCGGCGGGTCAATGGGAGCTGCGAAAGCTATCCACGTTTCGTAGACGAATGCATGTGCCAGAAGGAGAATGGATTGCACGATTGCAATGAAGGTTACTCTGCGGCGTCTCACTCGGTTGGGTTCTCCGGCGGCTGCGAACCTCGCCGCTCACAGCTAATTTGATGATGGGAAGCGCCGTTGGGAATCGGAAATCTCGACTGTAGGCGCAGAGCGAAGAATGCCAAAGATTCCGGTTCGCCTCGTGTGACATTCCGGACGGCACGCGCGATCTTGCGTATGCTATTCTCTTTCGCTTGGAGGAAGCACCGATATGGGCTACATCGAACGCATTCAGAGCGATCTCACCGCGGCGATGAAGGGGAAAGACGAGCTGCGGCTGAGCGTTCTGCGCATGGTCAAGAGCGCGCTCAAGCACAAGGAAATCGAGAAGATGCGTCAGCTCGAGGATCTCGAATCGCTGCAGATACTGCAGACGCTGGTGAAGCAGCGCCGCGAATCCATCGATCAGTTCCGCAAGGGCGGGCGCAACGACCTGGCCGAAAAGGAAGCGAAAGAAATCACGATCATCGAGGAATACCTGCCGTCCGCGCCGACAGATGAGGAAATGCACGCCGCCGTCGAGGCAGCCATCGACCAAGAAAGCGCCAGCTCCCTCAAGCAAATGGGCGCCGTCGTGAAGGCCGCGCGCGCCAAGCTCGAAGGCAAAGCCGTCGACGGCAAAGCGCTCAGCGACCGCGTCCGCCAGCGCCTCACCGAAAAGTCCTGAGGCTGCGGAATTCCCTGCCGTCTGACGAAAAATTCAGGACTCGGCCGGATCCGGCTGGGCTCCTACGCGAACTACTCCCTTACAATTTGCCTTTCCCGTGCTAAGGTGTCCTTCCCAAGGCATGTAAATGGGGCTGAAAACGATGGCAAAAATGGACGCGCTGACTCGACACACTGAGACGAACGGAAACACATCTATCTCATTGAAAATGAACAAAGGGGTGGTTGCTCACTCGACACTCTTAGCAGGGCCACACGACGCAAAAACGTACGGCTTTCAGCCAGCCCGTAGCGGGAGGAACTGAGTGGCCACGAGGCCGTGGAGTTCGACTGCGCCGCCGGGGGAGTTCAAGCCGTTTGTCGGGCCGGAGGAAAGCCCGCGTGAGTTCACGCTTCGGGCGGTCATTCTCGGCGCGCTTTTCGGCGTTCTCTTCGGCGCCGTCTCGGTCTACGTTGGGCTGCGCGCCGGCCTTACGGTTTCCGCTTCGATTCCCATCTCGGTTCTCTCCATCAGCATCCTGCGGGCGTTCGGGCGCTCGACGATCCTTGAAAACAATATCGTGCAGACCACGGGCTCGGCCGGCGAATCGCTCGCGGCGGGCGTGATCTTCACCATGCCCGCGCTGATTTTCCTGGGCTATTCGCTCAACACCGAATACTGGCGTATCTTTTTTCTCGCGCTGCTTGGCGGATGGCTGGGCGTGCTCTTCATGATTCCGCTCCGGCGCCAGCTCATCGTCAAAGAGCATGGCAACCTTACGTTTCCGGAAGGCACCGCTTGTGCGGACGTGCTCGTCGCGGGCGAACGCGGAGGCTCTTTCGCGAGCCGCGTGTTCTGGGGACTTGGCCTGGGTGGCGTCTACACCTTCTGCATGAACACGCTGGGCATGTGGCCCGGCCAGCCGGAGTACCAGCCGGCGTGGCTTCCGGGAGCGTCGTTTCGCGCTGCGGTGACTTCCGAATATCTCGGCGTGGGCTACATCATCGGGCCGCGCGTGGCGGGCACGCTCTTCGCGGGCGGCGTGATTTCCTGGCTGGTGCTGATGCCCGCGATCCGCTTCTTTGGCTCGCTGGCGCCGAATGCGGCGCTCTACCCCAGCACCGTCCCGATCCCGCAGATGACGCCCGATCAGCTCTGGGCGAGCTACATCCGGCCCATGGGCGCGGGAGCGGTGGCCGCGTCGGGTCTGATCACACTCATCAAGACAATGCCCACGATTTTCGCCGCGCTCACGGCAGGACTGAAAGATGTGCGCGCCAAGCAGGAGTCGCTCACGGCTACGGCCCGCACCGAGCGCGATATTTCGATGCGCGTGGTGCTGGTGGGTTCGGTTGCACTGATCGCCATGATGTGGGCGCTTCTCAAGTTCAAGCCCATCCCCGGGGCGCAGACCGGCGCGTTCGCCAACCTGATGGCGGCGATTTTCGTGGTGGTGTTCGGATTCTTGTTCGTCACCGTGGCCTCGCGGATCAGCGGGCTGATCGGCAACTCGTCGAATCCGGTGAGCGGAATGACGATCGCGACGCTCATGGCCACCTGCGCGATATTCCTGCTGCTGCGCTGGACGGCGAATTCCTACAGCGTGCTCGCGCTCACGATTGGCGGGGTGGTGTGCATCGCGGCGGCCATCGCGGGGGCCACGTCGCAGGACTTGAAGACCGGCTATCTGGTGGGCGCGACGCCCTTCTGGCAGCAGATCGGCCTCGTGGTGGGCGTGATGGTCTCGTCGTTCGCCATCGGCGGCACGCTGATCCTGATGAACGTGGGCCTCGCGCAGTACAAGCCGACGCAAATCGCGCTCGACATCACGCACCTTCCCACGGGCGTCGAGCGGCAGCAGGACAATTACGTCTACGAGGGGAAAGACTACGTTCTGGTGAACGCCATCGGCTCAAGCGAAGTGCCGGACGGGAAATATCTCTACGATCCTGGAACGCGCCAAATCGAAGTGCAGTGGGAGCAGGGCATCGGCAGCGCGAAAGCCGCCGCCCCGCAGGCGCGCCTGATGGCAACGGTGATCAGCGGCATCCTGAACCAGCGGCTTCCTTGGCGGCTCGTGTTCCTCGGAGTTTTTCTGGTGATCGCGGTCGAACTGCTAGGCATTCGTTCCCTGCCCTTCGCGGTGGGTTCTTACATTTCGATCGCTACGACGATGGCGATGTTTGCGGGGGGGTTAGTGCGCTGGCTCGCGGAGCGCGGCACGGAGGAAAAGACCGGAGCTGAAAGTGAAGTGAGCCCGGGCTCGCTCTATGCGAGCGGACTGATCGCTGCCGGCGGCGTGTTCGGCCTGCTGGCGATCATCATCAATCTTTTGCAGGACCCGGAATTGGGCAAACGCCTGCCCGGCTGGGCGGCAACCGTGTTCCGCTTGCCGTGGTCGCCGACGGCATTCGCCTTCGGCGATAAATTCATGCCGAGGCTCAGCCAGTCGCACGGCGTGGGCGTGGCGCTGTTCCTGCTATTGGCCGTGTCTTTGTATATCTCAGCCCGCAAGAAGCTCGAGTGAACAGCATCGACCCTTTGCTGCGGTTCGCAGATGGGTCCAACTGGATCGTTTGGACTAGAGAAAAAAACGAGGACGAATCAGACTATTGCGTTTCCCATCCTGGTGCGACTGCCAAGATGTCGGGATCGATTCCGTCAATCTCCGGCGTTCCTTCGGACGGAGCGCCACCTTCGGTCTCGCTTCCCTTGGCGAGCTTTCGCTCCGCGCGTCGCTGGGCCTTCATTTGCTGTTTTTCCTGGCGCTTCATTTCTTTTTGGCGCTTTTGAAAACTGATCCTTCCCATAAGCGTCTCCTTGAATTTGGTTGATCAGGCTACCAGCGGGGCTCGCGAGGCTGGCGAGCTGCGCCGCCATAATCCTCGTTCGAGAAGCTGTTGCGCCCGCGACCACCGCCGCCCCCTCCGCCCTTGTTCGGGCCGCCGCGATTATCGCCGCGGGGGGGGCCGCTGCTGCGCTCTTTCGGGCGCGCTTCGTTCACTTTGACATTCCGGCCGCCGAGCTCCTTGCCATCCAGCTCGGCGATCGCTTTCTTGGCTTCCTCGTCATTGGCCATCTCGACGAAACCGAAGCCGCGAGCGCGTCCCGTTTCGCGGTCCATGGCCATGTGGACGCGCACGATCTGTCCGAAGGGCTCAAACAAGGCGCGCAATTCGCTTTCGGTGGTCTGAAAGCTGAGGTTTCCTACGAACAGGTTCTTCATCTCGATCCCCTTGTTTCCGGCCGGAAGTTCCGGCCCTGCTGACGGCGTGCGCTTCTAAAAACTTCTAATAGTCTTCGACGGGCTTGCGTGCAAACGGGCTTCTAGGCCGCGGAGAATGGCTGCTGCGGTAATCCTCGAGTTCGACATCGCTGATATGAAAGTGTGTCTCCGGAGGATTGTTGCCGTAAGTCGCGAGCTCCCGGCGCAATTTCAGGGAGCAGACTCCGGGAGCATCCTGAAAGCTGATCCGATGCTTGGTGAACGCTTCGTTGGCGATCGTAAGAGTGAATTCCCGGGGCTCGGTGGCGGGCTCGCGCACGGTGAACGTATATTCGCGGACCGTCTCTTTCGACGAAAACCCCACGAATTGCATCAGGAGCTCTTTGCTCATTTTGCGCCCGCAGCTTTTGCGAGCGCCGCGGGAGCCGCGGGCTTCTTGCGCGCTCTCTTCCGCTTGGGGGGAGTTCCTTCGGCGAGTTCGACCACCATGATGGTGGTGACGAATTTTTTCATGCCGTGCAGATCGAAATCAATGGAGGTGCGGTCGGAGTCCGATTCGGTGACGACGCCGAGGCCGTACTGAAAGTGCTTGATATAGGCGCCTTTTTGGATCGCTTTCATCGAGCCTCCTTGATTATAAGCTGGCTAAAAAGAAGCGAGCCCGCACGGGGCGGGCTCGCTGTTACCGACTAGAGGGCGGAAACGTTCGCTGCCTGCAGGCCCTTGGGGCCCTTGGTCACTTCGAATTCAACCGCCTGGCCTTCGTTCAGCGACTTGTACCCCTCCGACTGAATCGCGGAGAAGTGAACGAAAACGTCCTCGCCGGACTGGCGCTGGATGAATCCGAAGCCCTTGCTGGCATTGAACCACTTTACTGTTCCTTGTTCTTTCAACTGTGTTTCTCTTTTCTGTTTGAGCTATTTGATGCTGTTTCCCACCGCCTCCAGCCAAAAAAAGGGACTGCAAGTGTGGACTTGCAGTCCCTTCAGCAATTCTAAAGGTTTACAAGAGCAACAAACGCAATCCGATCCTCTCATCTTTTCGCTTTTTAGTCCATCGAATTCCATCACTTGCCGCCTAAGCCCTTCCTTTTGCGTTCCATAACGCCCGGGCGGGATGGGCAAGATATGGCGGGTGATCTCAGAACCAGGCAGTTATAATCACGTCACACAAATGCACCTGACAAATTCCGGCGGTTCCAGGATGAGCGCCTGGAGGCTGTGGCACGCAGCCTTTTGCCTGGTGTTTTTACTCATGCCAGCCAGCCCAGCGCTTCTCGCACAGGGTCCAGTCAAGGCCACTGATGCCTCTTCGCCAAGTGTGGAAGCCTCACCGCCTGGAGAGACCCCACATCGCTTCTGGGACCGCGAAAACTCGTTGTTGTTTGCCGGAGTGGGCGCGGCGAGAGCGCTTGATTATACGTCGACACTCAACATGCGGAGGCGCGGGCGGCAGGAGATCCTGCTGACCAACTCGGTGGTCGACAATCATCCATTGTTCGCCGGAATTGAGGCAGGAGGCGTTGCCTTGTCGGTGGGCGCGTCATATTTATTTCACGCCACCGGCCACCACCGGCTCGAACGGTGGGTATCGATCGTACACATCAGCGTGGCCGGTGCCGGGGCCGTGCGGAACTACAGCCTGCAGACAGCCCATCCCGCCCCTACTGCCGCCCCCTAGTGGAGTTGCGGAACGTATCCGATAGCCCGCCCTGCAAGCCCCACAGACGTCCAAAGCACAAGCGATATGACGGCTGCCCACTTGGGCCATGCCCCGGCCAGATGGCTTTCGTCCAGCCGGGTCACTCTCCGGTGAAGCGTGAACGAGAAAAGAATGGCGAGCACAAGCGAAGCCATCTTGATGCGAAAGGCCGGGTTGTCGTACATCTTCAGCGACTCGGAGGAAAACAGAAAGAATCCCGAGACCAGGACGACAGCGAGGCTGATGTACATCCAGGGCTGCACGTCTTTCGCGAGCTCGGCAACGGGTTCTCCGGTAAACCGCAGGCCGAGCAGCCTGGCGTTTACGAGCAGCACCGTGCCGCCCAGAATGCCGAGCGCCAGGAGATGGAATATCTCGATGCAAGGAAACAGCCAGGCGGAATTGCGCACGCCGGCGCCAAAAAACGAAAAGTCCGCCCAGTTGCAAAACCACATCAGAAAATGACTGATCACGTCAGGATCCTCCGGTTTCTCATGGGGGTGGAAGCACGTACGCGATCGCGCGCCCCGCGGCGATAATCGCAATCCAAAAGCAAAGCGAGAGAATCGCGGCCGCCTTGGCCTTGCCGGGCGTGGGGGAGGCCAAATCCCAGCTCTCCATCCTGCTGCCGATGGTCGCGTTGAAGACGAGGACGTTCAGGCCAGCCAGGACAATCAGAATAATTTTCACCTTGAAGAAAGTGGTTTGGTAGAAAGAGACCGGATCGCCCATGAAGAGCAAAATGCCGCTGACCGTCATCACGACGAATCCGGCGATCAGCCAGGGATTGAGCTGCGCGAGCACCTCGGAAATCCGCCGGCGTTTCATGGTGATCCCGAGAAGGCGCGAGTCGAGCAGGACGGCGAATCCGAAAAACAGGGTAAGGCTCAGGACGTGAATGGTCTCGACGATCGGCTCGGTCCAAGTGGAATCCCGAAGCCAAATGCTGAAGGATGTGTCGTGGAGCCATACGAATAAGCTAGTGAGAGACATTCCTCAACCCTTTCATCGCGAAATAAAGCGGCCCGTCCTGATCGCTTGCACTACTGGATGACGCCCACCCACTTCCAGCCATCCGATGGCCGGACGATGCTATGGAGACGCAGTCGGTGTTCGGTGGCGTCGCGTCCGGGATTGCCGGAAACGATCACATGATCGCCGGCTTTCAACGTGTCTCGGGAGACGCCATCGCGGCTGAGCTGCGCTCCACCGCCCCACTCGACCGTCCAAGTCTGCATTTCGCCCGCATCATCGGGGGCTTCGAGCTTCACGAAGGAGTGCGGGTTGCGATACATGAACTCGGTCAGTTTCCCCTCGACCTTTATTTCCTTGTCGACGATATAAGTTGCGGCGAACGAGTGATGGGCCGAGGCCCTTCCCGCGAGGACTACTCCTGCCGCGAACGCAAGTATCAGCAGCTTTTTCTTCATGCCGACTCCTCCGCAAGACAAGCGAACGCGAATGCCGCCACATCCACGAACCTTGCGACTCTTGTATAACTCGCGCGAGCGTTGCGCGAAGTGAGCGAGCACACGGCTCGATGTGACCCAAATCACCAGGGCTCGCGCAGAAGCGTGAAGACACGTCCTCTTAACATTTTTGACTCTGCGAGGGCTTCCCCTTTAGACTTGAACCACTGTGGGAACCTTTTCACGCGGCTACGGGTACCGCTTCGATATCGGAGGGTATTTTCCGCGTGCGATCAAGACGCTGTGCATTATTTGCGGCGGCGTATTTCTCGCCCAGGAACTCTCGCGGCTTTTCTTTGGCCCCGCCGGCTGGAACTTCTGGCTTCTTTATTTCGGGCTGGTGCCACACCAGGTAATCCACGGCTTCGTCTGGCAGCCTTTCACCTACATATTCCTGCACGCGGGCATTCTCCACGTGCTGCTCAACCTGCTGTTTTTGGCGATGTTCGGCGCGGACCTGGAACACACGTGGGGCGCGCGGCGGTTCTACGTTTATTTCTTTTTGTGCGGCGTGGGCGCCGGCATCGTGACCGTGATCGTGAAAACGATTCTCGACCCGAGAGGATTGGGAACCTCCACCCTCCCCACGATTGGGGCTTCCGGCGCCATCTATGGAGTGCTGCTGGCTTGCGCGGTGACGATGCCCCACAGGCAGGTATGGGTGTTCCCGCTGCCGGTGACCGTGTCGATGCGGATTTTCGTGCTCGTGATGGGCGCCATCGAATTCTTCGGCACCATCGGCGACACCGGCGACAATGTAAGCCATGTGTGCCATCTCGGAGGCATGCTCGTCGGCTACGTCTACCTGCGGCGCGGATCGTTCCTCTACAACTACCGGAACTATTTTTCCGATTGGAAACGCCGGCGGCTGAAGAAGAAGTTTGAAGTGTACGTCCGCGATCATCGCGATAAGCCTCCCTCGCACCCTGACAACTGGGTTAACTAGCTCTTCGCTCCCCTTTTGGGCTTGGAGCGGTCCTGCCTCCCCTCCCATATTACTGAATCCGAAGAGAGTAGCTGCAAAGGTGCCATCCCGCGGCAGCGGCTTGGACACCTGCGACGTGGGCGCTTCCATGAGGGCGCGTTTGGGCGGCGATTTATGGTGTCCAACTAGTAAAAAGTACTATTGCCGCACTTTGTCACTGGCCGCGAGAATCCCCTAAAGCATGACAATTCAAGTCTTGGGGGGCGGCATTCGCCGTTACAACTGATGTCCACAATTTCGAAGGAAACCACCGAGGCCCGCAATAATGCTGCTGTAGAGCCGGGGGCGGAGCAGTCGAGCAAGCCGTCTCAGTCACCGGCCAGCCAGCTTCATTCGGATGCCGTGTCGCTGGAAGTGCCGCTCAAGGTACACGGCTCCAAGGTGACGGAAACGGTGCGGGGAGTACCCCCGCAAACGGAACCCTTCGAGGAAGAAACCAGCTCGATGATCGTGTTTCCGCACGGGGGCGTTCTGAGAATGTCGACCTCCGTGAGCGCCGGCCAGATGCTGGTTTTGACAAATTTGAAGTCGCGGCAGGACGCGATTTGCCGCGTGGTCAAGGTTCGGAGCTAT
>CAZRKW010000129.1:0-11161 GCA_964600355.1 uncultured Acidobacteriaceae bacterium | reverse complement strand
AGAATTAGCTCTCCCCGAAACGATCGACAATAAGTGCGAAAGAAGAAGCAGGTCCTCACCCACCCATGCGCGCTTTGCGCGTGTGGGCTCAGGATGACCGCGAAAGGCAAAGGTTGTGACTTTTTTGATTTACGCGCGAAAAACCGTCCTTTTCTCAGGATGACGGTCAACGACAAGGGTACGTCCGCATTGCGCTTGGTTGTGCATGGATGGCGCGAAACGGATTGTGCCGCCCCTCCGGGGCTTCCCGCTACTCTAATACCGGCCTCCCACCGCTGTCGCGGTGGGCTACGCTGTTCCGCCCCTGGCGGGGCTGGATAAAGAGACAGAGAAGAACCACCCTTACACAATCTCTCTTGTTTTGCAGGCTGGCCCTTCGCTTTACGATCCTTGAACTGCGGGGCTCGATTTTGGCGCGGCTTTGGCGGTGGCGAGGGCTTTCGCTACGTCATCTAGCAGGTCGGCGGGCTTCCACTCGTTTCCGCTGTACCACTTGTAGATTGTTCCGTCCGGGGAAATCACGCTGGTGCTTAGCGAGTGCACTACTTCCGCTCCGCTGGGGTCGTAGTACACGCCGAAAAACTGCGTCATCTTCTCGAGATCTTTGGGAGGAGCCGTGGCGAACTGCCAGCGATCGAGCGGGTTGCCTCCGGTTATGGCGTTGAAGGTCGAGGCATATTGGCGCAGTACCGGCGGAGTATCGTGCGTGGGGTCGAAGCTGACGCTCAGCAGGCGCACCTTCGACGAGAGGGCCGGGTTGGCGCGCGTCGCGGCATACACCTGCGCGAAATTCCTGGAAACTAGCGGGCAGTAATCCGCGAAGGGGCAGCGGGTGTAGATGAACGTAACCAGAGTGACTTTACCCTTGAAGGAATCGAGGTGAATCGTCTTGCCATCCTGATTCACCAGCGCGAAATCGGGAACCTTTTCGCCGGGCTGCGGATCGTGCAGATTCTCGACCGGTGGAGCGGCTGTGGTGCCGTCGCCTTTCTTGGTGACGACGATATTTTCCAGGTGATATTTGCCGTCTCCAGTGATCACTACGTCGGCGGTGATCTGGTCGCCGGGGGTTAGAGCGGCCAGCGCCTTCTCATCCGGGATGGGATAGGGCATAGCCATGGCGCTCATGAAGCCGGGAATTTCGTCGGCATCCACGTTCGCGGAGCCTTCCTCTTTGGCAACGGAGAGCACTTTGCCTGTGAGGTGATAGCGCTTGCCCGCGGGGACGGAGCCAGAGCCGCACGCGGCAAGGAATATCGCGCAGAGCGCCAGACAGATCATCCAAGCGCTATTCGCAGGAGAGGGACAAGTCCTGTTACTTGCCATGCGAGACATTCTACACTCCCTTCACTTTCCCAAGAGGATTCGATCAATAGTGGAATTTGTAGCGGAATTCCACGTAGATTTCGCGCGGATCGTTGTAATGAAAGCCGCCGAACGTGAGGCTGTTATCGATCAGCAGGTGGCGGTTGGCCACGTTGAGCGCGCTTACCGAGACGGAGTATTTCTCGCGGAAGGATTTACCGAGCGACAGGTCCACGCTGGTGTGCTGCGGGAGATGATCGCCGGGGAAAGGATCGCCCGGCGAGCCGTTTGAAAATCCCGAGCCATAGTAGACGTTGGCGGAAGCGAACATCTGGGAGGGCAGATTCGCATCGAAGCCAACGTTCAGCGTGTTGCGCTGGTCGTGGTCGAGATAAAAATAGCCATCCGGGGGAGGCGAGAAGTCCGTGAGGCCGCCGGTGATGGCGCCCCGTCCTTCGGCAACCTGATTGGAATAGGCCAGGTGCGCCTGGCCGCGATTCCAGATGCGGGGCGAGCGCAGGGTGACTTCCGCGCCGCGGATGCGCGCGCCATCGATGGTAAGCGGAAAGAAAATATCGGAGTTTCCGACGTTGTTATGGTCGAAGAAATTTTTTGCGCGGGTCTGGAAGGCGTCCGCATCGAGCGCCCAACCGCGGAAGGGAATCGTCAGGCCGATCTGGCTCTCCTCGTCGCGTTCCCCGTGCAGAGGGATGAAGCCCAGGCTCTGGCTGGTAACGAAGTCGAGCAGGGGGCCGGAGGCGGTGAGCAGGGGAGGCGCCTGGTAATACTTTCCATAGAATGCGCGAACGACCCAGTTCAGGTAGGGAATTCGCAGGGAGGCGCCGAAGCGCGGATCGGTCGAGTCTTCGGCCAACGTGCCGGAGAAGTGGGTGTAACGCACGCCCGCCATCAGGGTGAGCCAGGAGGTGGGCTTGAATTTATCGTCGAGGAACAACGTCTCTACGTGGCCTAGCGGCGATTCGCTTTGCTGGAAATTCGGATTGCTGCCGTCGTTGAAGAGCAGGCTGAAAAGCTGGGTGTCGTGCTGGCTGAAGCCGTAGAAGCCGGCCTGCGCGTCGTTTTTTGAGAAATGAACGCTGAGAGTGGCCTGGGCGCCGCCGTACTTGGAGCCGCGCTCGTCCGTTGTGGCAATCGGGAAATCGGTGGACGAGGCTTTGTAATTCGCGCTGTTGTAATGGAAGAAGGGAGAAACCGTCAGCACAAGGTTCTGGTTGATGGTGCGGATCCACGAGAAATCCACGACGGCGTCGGATTCCTGCTGGCCGTCGCGAAGCCCGTTGCTGGCGGGATCGGAGTTGGGATTCGGGTCGTAGGGAATCTGGTAGTAATCGCGGCGCAGCGAGGTGACCAGCCGAAATTGATTGCTGGGATTCGCGTTGAAGATGAGCGATGCGAAGCCGCCGTAGCCGTTTTCCGCGTCGTGGAACACTTGGCCGATGGGTGTTTGCAGGCCGTAGTTGCTGCGATTGGCGTTGACGCTGGCGAAATAGGCGAAGCGTTCGGTGTGGCCGCCGACGTTGAGCTGATCGTTGGTCTGGTACCAGTTGCCGAAGGTGGTCACGAGTTCGGCATCGTTGTTGCGCTCGAAGCCGGTGCGCGGAACCACGTCGAAAACGCCGTAGGTGCGGTCGCCGTAGGCTGCGTCGTAGCTGCCGCGCATGGATTCGAGATAGTCGATGTCCTTGGGATCGATCTGCGGGCCCACGTTGCTGGCGATGTTGGTGTTGGGGATGGGCACGCCGTCGATGAGCCAGCTTACCTGGTGACCGCCGCGGACGTGGAGCTGGTCGTGCGTGACGTAGGCGCCGGGGACGAAGTCGGTGATCATCTGGAGGCTGTTGGTGCGGTCGGCGCCGGGGGTGCGGGCGATGTCCTCGCGATTGACTAGAGTGGTGGGCGTGGCGGAGTCGACGTTGATCACGTCGGCGACGGCCGTGACGGTTTCGGTCTGGGTGACCGGGGCGAGTTCGAGCAAAAAGTGGAGGACGGGGGATGAGTCGGCAATCACCGTGACGTTTTGCTTGGCTAAGGCGAAGCCAGGCGTTTCGACGGTGATTACGTAATCACCTACCGCTACCGGATTGAAGGCGAATTCGCCATTCTGGTCGCTTTTTGTTGCCGACGAAAAATCGGAGGTGGCCGACTGGAGCTTTACCTCCGCGCCGGCGATGGGCCGGTGCTCCGGATCGTGCACGATGCCGCGGACACTGCCGAAGATGGTCGCGCGCGCGGCCGGTACACACGCGAGCAGAGCAACTGCAAAGCAATACACCACACACTTCCGCATTGGGAAGCCTCCGTTGTTAGATTTTTGTGCGCTGAGTGGAGGCTTAGTTTCGAGGGGGCTCGAACAGCGCGGAAACAAATCCGGAAACGGGAGATTGCTCATATGGCGCTACCCATTCGCTGGAGACAAATAACGGCGCGAGTTGGGCGAGAGGGATCGGAGCCGTGGGCGCGATGGGGGCGATGAAGCCGTAGTCCAGCGCGTGATTGCCGCGATGCGTGCCGCACATGGGTGCGGCGTGCTTGCTTGCGCCGCACAAGTGCATATGCTGCGTTGCGGCTTGCCGGGCGCACAGCGCCATGCAATCGCACTGCGACGGATTGCAGGCGATCCCGCGGGCCAGCAAGGCGAGCGGAGTCGCGAGAAGCGCGAGGATCACGAGATAGGCCGGAAACCGCAGCATCGAAAGAATGCTAGCACAACTGATCTGGGCGAGGTTAATCGATTTCGAGCGTCCGCTTGCGATTTGAGACGGCGAGTTGAGGCGGCGTTGCGTTCGGAAATGCTTCGCGGTACGCTCGAAAAACTGTGCTGCCATTCAAGCTGATTTATCACGAGCGATATGACCTGAACCTCGGTGCGCATGTGTTTCCGTCGCAAAAATACCGCATGATTCATGACCGGCTGCTGGCTGATGGAATCGCTGTGCCGGAGGATTTTCTGGCGCCGGAACCGGCGAGCGATGAGGACATCCTGCGCGTCCATTCGCAGGATTACTTGTACAAGCTGAAGACCGGCACGCTCAGCCACAACGAGATTCTGCGCCTGGAGATTCCTTATTCGAAGGAACTGATGGAGGCGGTGTGGCTGGCCGCGGGCGGCTCGATCCTGGCGGGGAAAAAGGCGCTGGTGGACGGCTGGGCGGCGAATATCGGCGGCGGTTTCCATCACGCCTGCTCCGATCATGGCGAGGGCTTCTGCGTGATTCACGACGTGGCCGTGGCGATTCGCAGCCTTCAGTTTCACCGGGCGATCGAGAACGCATTTGTCGTCGATACGGATGTGCACCAGGGGAACGGGACGGCGGAAATTTTCGGCGGAGACGGAACGGTGTACACGCTTTCGCTGCACCAGGAGCACAATTATCCCTACCCGAAGTCCATTTCCACCGTGGACGTGAATCTGCCGGATGGAATAGGTGACGACGATTACCTGGCGATTCTGGAAAAGCATCTGCACCGGGCATTTCAGGATTTTTCTCCGCAGATGCTTTTTTACGTCGCCGGAGCGGACCCTTATCGAGAGGACCAGTTAGGCGGCTTGAAGCTTACGTTGGAAGGACTGGCGCGGCGAGACGCGCTCGTCTGCGATTACGCGCGAAGGCACAGCGTTCCCATGGTGATCACGCTTGCCGGGGGATACGCGCGAAATGTGGAGGACACGGTGCGCATCCACATTGAGACAATTCTGGCGGCGCGGGATGCGGCTCGGGTTGCGAGCGCTGCCTGATCGAGCTCAATGCGCGGCGGCCAGGGCTCCGTCTATGGCTTTTGTCAACGATTCTGGAAATGCCTGCGGCGTGAACTCGTTGGTGCGATAGACAATTTTGCCTTTCGCATCGAGGACGAGAATCGTGGGAAGCGTCTGGACGTTCAGCAGCCCATCGAGACCGTCCGCGTAGGCGACTGGCACGTCCCATTTCTCACGTGCGATGAAGGGCGGCACGAGGGCGCGGTCCTCGTCGGTGTTGACCGCAAGGAATTCAATTTTGGGATTGCCCGCGTAGCCCTTGGCCACTTGATTGAAGACCGGTTCGACCACTCTGCACGGACTGCACCAGGTGGCCCAGAAGCTGAGCGCGACCACTTTCCCTCTGGCCTGCGCGAGCGCCAGTGAGCCGCCGTCCGGGCGGCGAAGGACAAAGTCGAAAACATCCTTCGTGTCCTTGTTCCGGCCGAGCAGATCTTCCTTCTGATCCTCTTTCTGGGTTTCCTTCTGAGATTCGGGGAGCGCGTTGAGACGGTCATACGTGGCGAGAATTTCCTGCCCCAGCCCCTTTTCGCTGCCGTGGACCTGGCGCCAGACGTTTCCCAGCTTCAGGCGCACTTCGTGGCGGTCCACGTTTCCGGCGTCCCCTTCTTCCGGCAGCACGAACGCGAGCAGGTATTCGGAGATGGCCGCGTTCGGGTCGCCTCTGGTTTCCGCGATCTCGCCCAGCATGATGGCGGCGACCCCATTCGGATGCAGCGAATAGCTCAGCTTCAGGTCTTTCACGGCAGCGTCGTAGTTGTGCTGCGCTTTTTCCACATTGGCGCGGAGCGCGTAGAGTCCCGTGCGCATGCGGTCCTGGTGGCCGCGCCATTCGGCGATCGATTGCTGCGGAGGCTTGTCGGCCGGGCTGGCTTTTTCGATGCGATCGAGCACCCGTGTGACGTAACCGGCGGCGCGCGTGAGGCTGGCGTCGTCGCCGCGCTCCTGGAGCATGGTGACGGCCAGCATCATCATGTCGGAATTGTCCGGCTGGACGGCAATCAGCCGCTCGGCGTACTCAAGCTCGCAGGCAGCGTCGCGAAGCTGCTGGCAGGCTTCGACGAGGGCCTGATAGACATTGGCTTTGCGCGGGGCGTCGGGGAAACGTTGCAGATAATCCTTCAGATTGCGGGCGAGCGCAGCGCGGTCGTTGCCGGCCTTGGTAATCGCTTTGTGGAGTTCCGCGTCCGCTTCGGCATTTTTCGAGTTGGTGTCCTGGGCGGCTGTCGCGGGCATGCGCGCGGTGGCATTCAGGATCGGCGCAGACATGCCGAGCGAGAGTGCTGCGCACGAGGCCATGAGGAAAGGACGCATCAGGCTTTCAGTTTATCGCGAGAGCAGGATTGCTGTGGCGGAACTTCTAAGAGAGATTTGCCTAAACCCGCCAATCGGGAGATTGGCGTTCCCAGGGACTGGCTCTGACGCTCACGATTCGGAGATTAGTCTTCGCTCCCGCCGTGCCTGGCTTTATCGAGTCTTCAACAGGGAATTGAGCGAGCCCTGGCGATAGCCTTCCAGATCGAGCGTCACGAAGGCAAAGCCCACGGCTTTGATGCGCGCGGCCATCTGTTGCCAAAGGGCGGGATCCAGGCCACGCGAAAGCTCGTCCTGCGCGAGCTCGATGCGCGCGAGTTCGCCATGGGCTCGTACGCGGAACTGGCGGAAGCCCAGATCGCGCAACACGGCTTCAGCGCGGTCGATCTTATCGAGGAGTTCGGGAGTGACTGCGATTCCGTAAGGAATGCGGGACGAGAGGCAGGCCGACGCCGGGCGGTCCCAGGTGGGCAGACCCGCAAGGCGCGAAAGCTCGCGAATTTCGTCCTTGTGCATCGCCGCGTCCAGCAGTGGAGCGAGCACGCGATGCTCGCGCGCGGCGCGATGGCCGGGGCGGAAGTCGCGGGTGTCATCCGCATTGATTCCGTAAGCAATCGCGCCGAAGTTGCTTTCCTTGGCGAGCAGAGCCATGCGGTCGAAAAGTTCGTCCTTGCAGTGGTAACAGCGATCGGCGTTGTTGGCCACATACAGCGGATTCTGGAATTCGTGCGTTTCGATAAATTGGTGTCGCACTCCGGACGAGCGGACAAACGCCTCCGCCTGCTCGCGGTCGTGTCGCGAAAAACTTGCCGAAAGAGCTGTAACGGCCAGGGCGCGCTCGCCCAGCACCTGATGCGCCGCCCAGGCGAGGTATGCGGAATCGGCGCCTCCCGAAAAAGCAACCAGAAGGGAATCGATGCCGCGAAGGGCCGCGAAAAGCAGCTCCTGCTTCTGAAGGGTATCGCTTTCGACGGTTGCAAGCTTTGCGCTGCTGGCCATGAACGGAACGCCTCGTTACGTCAGCAGCCAGTATAGCTCACTGCGTTTCATTGAAAATCGAGAAGAACATCTACCTTGGCGCTCTGGGGGTTTTCCTGCAGGAAGCGGCCGATTTTCTCATAGCGGAACGGCGACCCGACAAACGCGCGCTTGACGCCGGTATCGACGAAATTCTCGTATGTGGTCTTGTCAAAAATGGCGCCGGCAGCGATGGTCCACGCTGCGCGGATGCGGCGCTCCCCGTCCATGGAGAGACCGGTGAGGATGAGCTGGCCCATGTGATACTGCGGCCCTTCGTCGACGGAAACTGTGTACGTCACGCGCTTGCTCGTCTCATCGAAGGATGGGACGGCGTCAACTTTTGCGTCGAGATACCCGCGGCGGCTGTAGATATCCCGAACGCCTTCCCAAGCGCTCTCGATTTTCATGCCATCCGCGAGATCGCCCGTCTTGAGCTTCACAAAATCATCCAGGCTCTCGGCGGGTAACGAATAATTTCCCTTCCACGTGACACCGCCCCAGGAATATACCGGTCCCGGATCGATGGGCGCCTGCACGATTAATTTGTTAGGAAGCGCGCTCTTGGGATCTCCCGCCATTCGCGAACTGGGCGGACCGAATCTGACGCCCAGGTATCCATGTGAGAGGTAGATCGGCCGAACCTCTTCCAGTTCGAAGATTTCGATGGCGCTGCGGGAGAACGGTTTGCCGAGAAGGTCGGTCACGCGGTCTTCGATCATGCGGTCGCCGCTCGCGAGCGGGTCAGAAAACTGTATACCGGCGACATTCAGTTGATCGCCCTCGGCGCTAAAAAGCTGCACCTGGCGGCTGCCCGCACCGCTGACAGACAGTGCATGGGAGACGCTCACACGAACGCCCTTCGCCATCAGGAGTTTCTGGATGGCCGTGCAGATCTGGTCGAGGATGATGCCCTGGGGAGGAACCGCACCGTCGAAGAGCGGAACCGACGCCTTGATCCCGGCAACCAATTCGTCGTCGGAGAGCCAGGGGAAATTATCGAACACCGCGGGAATCGCCGGAGCGTCGGTCACCTGGTATTCGATCCTGATCCCCGCGCCGAGGGTGGAATAGCGGTACTGAACCGAAGCGAAAGGGCCCAGTTTCGCGAGGCGGTCGGCCCCGCCTTGAATGTCTTCCCTGGTGACGCTTGCTCCCGCCTGAAGTCCGGTGAAACCGGCAACCTGCTCAGACTTGAATCGGCTGGAGCCCGTCACCTGGACGGAGGCGAGCGGCGATGAGGGCGATTGCGCTCGCGCGGAAGAAATGGAAGCCGCGAACGCTGCGCAGACAATAAGCAGACAAATCCACGAAAAGGGCGGCGCCGCCCCTTGACGGAAAGCATACGTTTTCTTCATGCCATGATTTTAGAACAGCAGGGTGCCTGGGGGCTACTCGACGGTGACCGACTTCGCCAGGTTGCGCGGCTGGTCGACATCGCACCCACGGCGCACGGCAATGTGGTAGGCGAGCATTTGCAGCGGCACGATTTCGAGAATGGGTGCGAGCAGGTCCGGGGCGGTCGGAATTTCGATCACGTGGTCAGCGGTTTCGCGAGCGAGATGATCCCCTTCGGTGACCACGGCGATCACGATGCCGTCGCGCGCCTTCACTTCCTGCAGGTTGGAAATGGTTTTTTCGTAGCGGAGCATGGAGGCGGGGTCCGATTCGTCGCGCGTGGCGATCAGCACTACCGGCAGGTTTTCATCGATCAGCGCGTTGGGGCCGTGCTTCATTTCTCCGGCCGGGTAGCCTTCCGCGTGGATGTAGGAGATTTCCTTGAGCTTGAGGGCCCCTTCGAGAGCGATCGGGTAATGAATGCCGCGCCCGAGATAGAGGAAATCCGTGTGGCGGAAGAACAGCCGCGCGAGGTCCTCGATTTCGCCGTCGCGCTGCAGGATGTTTTCGATCTTGTGCGGGATGCGCGTGACTTCCTGCATCAGGTGCTGAGACGATGCGGATGTAAGCTTGCCGCGCACCTGGCCGAGATGCAGCGCCGTGAGCAGCAGCGCGCTGAGTTGCCCCGTGAAGGCCTTGGTGGATGCGACGCCGATTTCAGGCCCGGCGTGAGTATAAATGGTGCCGCTGGCTTCGCGCGTGAGCATCGCGCCCACCACGTTGCAGATGGCGAGAACTTTTGCGCCCTTCTGGCGGGCTTCGCGCTCGGCTGCAAGCGTGTCGGCCGTTTCGCCCGATTGACTGATAGCGATTACCAGGCTGTGTTTATCGACGATAGGATCGCGGTAGCGATACTCGCTGCCGTAGTCGACCTCTACCGGCATGTGCGCCAGACGCTCGATCATGAACTTGCCGGCGAGGCCCGCATGCCAGCTGGTGCCGCAGGCGACGATCTTCACGTCGCGGAAATTCTTGAATTCCTGCTCGGAGATGTCCATTTCGTCGAGGAAGACCTTGCCGGTCTCCTGCGAAATGCGTCCCAGGAGCGTGTCTCGAACGGCGCGCGGCTGCTCGAAAATCTCCTTCTGCATGAAATGCTTGAAGCCGCCCTTTTCGGCCATGATCGGGTCCCAGGTGATGTGCTGGGCGGTGCGGGTGATGGCGCGACTTTCGAAATCGAACAGCTTCACGCCCTGCGGCGTCAGCACGGCCACTTCGCCGTCGCCGAGAAAGAAAACGCTGCGCGTGTGAGCGAGGATTGCGGGGATGTCGCTGGCGACGAAAAATTCGTTCTCGCCCAGGCCGACGACGATGGGCGGTCCGAGGCGGGCGGCAACGATCTTGTTGGGATCCTTTGTGGAGACGGCCACGAGCGCGTAGGCCCCGCCCATCACCTTGACGGCTTTGAGCACCGCTTCTTCGAGCGTGGAGTTCTTGGAAAATTTTTCCAGCAGATGGGCGATGATTTCCGTGTCGGTTTCGGTGAGGAACTTGTGGCCTTCGGCGATGAGCTGCTTCTTGAGCTCGATGTAGTTCTCGATGATGCCGTTGTGAACGACGACGATGTCGCCGGTGCAATCGCGGTGCGGATGGGCGTTTTCTTCCGTGGGCCGGCCATGCGTGGCCCAGCGGGTGTGGCCGATGCCGTAGATGCCATCGAGCGGGGTGATGCGGATGGACTCCTCGAGATTGCGCAGCTTGCCGGGAGCGCGGCGAATCTCCATCTTGCCGTTGTCGCCCACGACGGCAATGCCGGCCGAATCGTATCCGCGATATTCCAGGCGGCGCAGCCCGTCGAGAATGAGTGGCACCACGCGTTTTGGCCCAATGTAGCCGACAATCCCGCACATAATCGTTTACTCCTCAGAAGCGCCTGGCGGCCGGAGGCGGCCGAGCGGCTGTTCAATCAGGTTAGCACACCCGCTGAAGGCGACAAGGCGCCCAAACCGGGCGTGTTGCGGCTTCGGCAAGGGTTGGACGTGTGGGGCCCTTGGGCGCCGTGTGGTGCCATGTTACAGGCTACTTTTGAGGGTTGACATTGAGCAGCATGCCTGGCATCTGGCCGCCGGCCTCGACCTGCGGCATCGAGCCGTTCCAGCGCGAGATCCAGCGGTCGGTAACCGCGAGCTTTTGCCACTCGATGATTTGCGGGCTGATGGAGGCGGCGCGCAGGCGATTGGACTCGGCTTCTCCCTGGGCGATGGCGATTTGCGACTTGGCCTGCCCTTCAGCGGCGGCGACCTGCTTGGCGGCGTCCGCCTGGGATTGCAGCAATTCGTTTTGCTTCTGCTGCGCGATGTACTTGGCCTGCTGGGCGGCGTTGATGGCGGCGACTACGCTTTCGGGCGG
>CAZRKW010000128.1:0-11225 GCA_964600355.1 uncultured Acidobacteriaceae bacterium | reverse complement strand
GGGCTTCATAGCCTTTGCGGGCGTTCTCTTCGTCCTCGACGATCAGGATACGCTGCATGGAGTGATTATCGGAGGCCATTGCATCGAATCTACCAGCAGTGCCGGGGAATTCCAAGAAGCGGCGGAGCAGACCGCTCCTTGCGAGGATCTGCCTGCGACGACCTTAGCTGCGAAGAATCAGAAGGATAGGGTTGTCAGAACCGGTTCACGTAGAGGGGCCGGTCGAGAATGATCTCGAGCTTGGTGTCCTTGGCGAGCGTCAGCTCTTGGCCAAGTCCAGAGGCGGCCATAAATGCGGTGGCCGCACCCGCCGCGGCGCCCATGGCCGCATCCTTTCCATTGTGTGCGGCCACGCCGCCAGCCGCTCCTACAAAAGCTCCCGCGGCTGCGGCTTCTGCTTCCTGCTGATGCTTGCTCGTCCGCGCTTCGATTTCGCCCTCGCGGTCGTAGTCCACCTTTACGGAGTGGACGCCCGGAATGTCGACCAGATCAGCAACCAGCGGGGACCAGCCTGCGGGGGTCCTAACCTCATCAAAAGTCAGCCAAATGCGGGCACGACCGGTCTTGCGAGCCGCTTCCACCTTATCGACGTGACCACGGACTTCCATCCCCGGGGACAGCACCAATCCACTGGCCGTGGCAAGCGGTTCGAGCGTGCGGCCATGAAAACGGTCGCCGCTCTTGGCGTTCGCTGTGGAGAGGTTATCCTGCAGCCCGATAATGAAGCGGGTTCCCGCCGAGACGGTATTCGGCGTATTCCATGCCGTGGACCCGGCGCTCGAACGGTCTTGTCCGTGCGACCGGGCCTCGCCGACGACCAACAGAATCGCAAACACAGCAACGCAAGTGACGCGTCTCATCGCGTGCCTCCCTGGACTTGGTTCTAACCCGCTGGCAATTGGCGTACTACGAGTTTCTAGGATGACGGGACATCCCCGGAGGGTGGCCTGGCGGAATCGAGTCATTTACGGGCATCTACGGGCCATTGCGGGAATAACGGTTCCCGATCCCGCATCCAGAAGAAAAGATTAGCGGGTATAGATATCCGTAGTAATACCAACTTGTTAAAAATCCCAATTAGGAACTACACTCCAGTCTTCGATGGCAGCTACCGGAAGTAAGGGCTTTCTGCACAGTGAGGGAAAGTGTTCCCAATTGGTTCTTGCGTTGCTCTGAATTGGAAATACGGAGTGTAAAAAGGGGAATGGACTTGGCGAGTGTCCCAAGAACTGCAGTCGCAATGGACCGTCCGACACCGATTACGGTGCTGATCGTGGACGACGAGGACGACGTTCGCAACCTTTGCCGCGACGTGGTGGCTGACTCTGGCCTTCGCACGCGGACAGCCTCCACGACCGAACAGGCTCTGGAGATACTTGACCAGTTCGCGGTCGATATCGTGATCACGGACCTCCGGGTGCCGCTGCTCGGCGGCTTTGAATTGCTGAAGCGCATACGGGAGACGTACCCGCAGACGGCAGTGATCGTCCTGACGCAATACGGGACGATTGAGGGCGCGGTAGAGGCCACCCGGATGGGGGCTGTCGACTACCTGACGAAGCCGTTTCACGTACCGGAGCTGCGCGGAAAGCTCGATCGCGTGGTGCGTTTGCTGGACATCGACGAGGAAAACCGGGTGCTGCGCGAGCAACTGCGCACGCGGCCGGGGTTCGGCGGCCTGATCGGCGTCTCGGCAAAAATGCAGCGGGTATACCGGTTGATCGAGAAGGTGAGCCAGCACAATTATCCGGTGCTGATTCTCGGTGAAAGCGGGACAGGGAAGGAATTGGTGGCGGGCTCTATTCATTTCTGCGGGCCGCGCCGGAGCCGGCCTTTCGTTCCGGTAGATTGCACCGCGCTGGTCCCCACGCTGATCGAAGCCGAGCTTTTTGGCTACGTGAAGGGCGCGTTCACGGGCGCTTCGCACAACAAGCAGGGCCTGCTGGAGGCAGCGGGAAACGGCACGCTCTTCCTGGACGAAATCGGCGATCTGCCGTTCGACCTGCAAGCCAAGCTGCTGCGGGCGCTCCAGGAGAAGGAAGTGAAGCCGGTAGGGTCCACCGACCGCGTTGCTATTTCGACGAGGGTGATCGCGGCCACCAATCGCGACCTGGAGGCCTCGGTCCGGCAGGGGACGTTCCGCCAGGACCTTTATTTCCGGTTGAACGTCGTACAGATCAAGATTCCGCCTTTGCGGGAACGCAAGAGCGATATCCCCCTGCTGGTAAGCGCGTTCCTGGAGAAGTTCAGCGACCACGGGGGACCGACGCGAACCATCTCTGAAGACGCGATGGCCCGGCTGATTGCGTTCGACTGGCCAGGAAACGTAAGGGAGCTCGAGAACGCGATTGAGCGCGCGGTGGCGCTTGGCTCCGGACCCATTCTTCACGTGGGCGACTTGCCAACGAATCTGCAGTACGGAACAGGGGAAAGAATGCCGCAGAGCGATGAACTCCTGCCGCTCGACGAGCTGGAGCGCCGGGCGATTCTGCGGGCGCTGCGGGAGGCGTCCGGCGACAAACTCGCGGCGGCGCGCTTGCTCGGCATTGGGAAAACAACGCTGTATCGAAAGCTCAAGCAGTACGACGCGCAATCCCGCTCACAGGCAGGTTCCTGAAATCTTCGCAGCCCTTCGGGTTCATCGAACAAGGGATAGAATCCCGTAATTCCTAGACGCGGACGAATACGTATCGAAGTGGGAAGCCGTTCGCTCCATCGCAGAATTCCGATCGCTCCAAACGCTTGATCGTTCGGCACTTCGCTTTTATTTCGCTGCATGGCCCCACTGTTGCATTGATCCGTGGGACATGCGTGTACATTCTCGCAGGCCCTATCAGTTTTATCAGCCGCCAACCGGCCCGTGCGCAACCTTTCACCAGTACTCTCCCGGCGGCTTCCCCCGGGGCCTTCCCCCGGCGCTTCGCCGCGCGCTGGAATACGGCGTCGCGATCGCCCTGGCGCTTCTGTGCAGCCGCTGGATCGTTGGAGGGGGTTGGTAGGAGTCCATGGCCGATCCGCAATGACCGATTCACGCCGAGGCGTGCGCACACCAACGTCGAATCCATCAGCCGGTGTCATCGGCGGGTTTGACGAGGGATCGTTCGCCGCTGTTTTTGATACAAGTGGAGAGGCCCTGCTGATCATCGACGCGAGGGGCGTCATCCAGCGGGTGAATCGGCGCGCGCGTGAATTGCTGGGTGTGCCCGAGGGAGTTTCGCGGCAAAACGAACTAGCGGATTTTCTGCCGCAGAAAGGCAACGGCCGATTCGCTTTCCTGCCGGAAACCCATGCGGCAGGAATGCCTCATGGTATGGATGCGGCGCTGCGGAGCGGCTTGCCGGTGCGCGTCACGCTGCGCTCGATCCTTTCGGGATCCCTCCATTTACTGCTGTGCGTCGAAGAACGCGGTTTCGACAAAGCCGCGGAAACGGAGCGGCATCAACTGAACGCGGCGTTGCGCTCCGCTCTCGATTCCATGCAGGCGGGCATCGCCCTGTTCGATTTGAGCGGCCGGGTGCGTTACTTAAACCCCCAGTTCGGGGAACTTTTCGGGCTGGACGCTCCGCAGCTGGAAAAAATAAGCACGTTCGATGAACTCTCGGAAGAGGCCGGGGGACGGCTGCGATCGCCGGAAATCTTCTCCGCGCGATGGAAGGCATTCCGGGCGAGAAATCGCGAGCTGGCCAAGGAAGAAGTGGAGATCCTACTTCCGCGACGGCGCGTTCTGGAGCGGATCTCAAGACCGGTACTTGATTCGAGGGAGCACCCGACGGGATGGCTGGAAATCTACACGGACGTTACCGATTACCGCCAGATCCAATCGAAGATGCTCCAGACCGAAAAGATGGCCGCGCTGGGAGAGATTGTTTCGGGAATCGCCCACGAGTTGAATAATCCCCTGACTTCGATAATGGGCTATGCGCAGTTGCTGCTGGGGCACGGACTCGCAGGCCCCCAGCTTGCGGAGGCCCGCAACGTCTACCAGGAAGCGGAACGGGCTCGCCGGATCGTTAAGAATCTTCTCTATTTTGCCCGGGAGAACAAACCGGAACGCACCGCCGTGGACCTGAACGAAATCGTGGAGCGCACGCTGGCGCTTCGCGGCTACGAGCTCAAGGTGGAGAACATCCGGGTGCAGTGCGATCTGGCCCCCGGCCTCCCCAGGACATTGGCCGACCCCTATCAACTGCAGCAGGTGGTGCTGAACCTAGTGGTGAACGCGGAGCAAGCGTTGACGGAAAAAGGACGGGAAGGCCATCTGCAAGTCCGCACGCATCACGTGAAAAACGAAACGGGAGACCGGATTTCGCTCGAGGTATCGGACGACGGGCCGGGCATCTCTGCCGAGGCCGCCCCGAGAATCTTCGACCCCTTCTTCACGACCAAGGCAGCGGGGGTAGGCACGGGACTGGGACTCTCCATCGTGTACGGGATCGTGCGGCAGCACGACGGCGAAGTCACGTTTGAGAGTCAGCCCGGCCGCGGGGCGAGGTTCCTCGTGGAGTTGCCGGTGATTCAGGCACCTGCGGAGGCGCGAAATTCGGGGTCGCACTCATTTGGTGAGACAAGAAGGCCTGCGCCGGGGCGGATTCTGGTAGTGGAAGACGAGGCAACGGTTGCACAGCTGATCGTCGATATCCTGCAGGAAGAAGGGCACCAGGCCGAAGCGGTACTCGATAGCGAGGAGGGCCTGGCACGGATCTCGCGTGATCCTTACGATCTGGTGATCTGTGATTTCCGCATGTCCAACATCGACGGCCGGGCGTTTTATCAAGCATTGGCGCAATCCGGAAACCCGATGCAGAACAAACTTGTCTTCGTAACCGGCGATACCGTTGCCCCGGGAACATTGGAATTCCTGGAGGCCAATCATCTGCCCTATCTGGCAAAACCGTTTCGGGTTGAGGAGCTTACGTCCATCGTGAATCGTCAACTGGTTGCGGCTCACGAGAGCGTCTCGAAGTCACGGGAGATGCAGGCAGGCAGGATGCATTCGTAAGAACTGCATCGCGGGGAAAAGAGAGCGCGTGGTCTGTTCCGTCGTCTGTTGCGTTGTCTGTCGAATGTCTGTTCCGGGGAGACGAGCCAAATGAACTTCACAGGAAGCAAGGAATCGCAGATGGTCCCGGGTTCGCGCCAGCTGCAGTCTCATGAGACGGTGCCCGCCGATGTTCTGGCAGGTGCGTCACGCGCCGCAGTGCTGGGCACGGGTGACTCGGCCCTGGCACAGCGATTGTCGCGCGAACTCGGGATAACCGCTCCGAAGCAGACCATCCTCGTGGCCGGCACCTTGACTCAGCTGCGCGAGCTTTTGAAGACGTGCACCCCTGGGGTGATATTTGTCGACAGCGATTTGCTGGGCGGAGTGCCCCTCCCCGATGCGGTACGGCGAATCGCGTCTGCCGGACCTGTTCTGGTGCTGGCCCCGTTGAATGCCCAGGCGGATCTCGCCAAACTGGTTGCGGATGAAGGCGTGGATTTCATCGCGCGCGTGGGAAATTTTGTCCCGCTGGCCTGCGCGCTGATAACGCGCCGGCTGAAGCAGGCGCAGCAACCGAGTTTGGATCCGTGCCGCGCTGGGGAGCAAAGCTCTTCGGGCATGGGGGAAATATTCCGTCACGAGATCAATAATCCCCTGACGGGAATTCTCGGAAACGCCGAATTGGTACTGGCGCACCGGGAGCATTTCTCCGGAGTTGAGATACAGCGGCTCCAAACCGTGGTGGATCTGGCGGTGCGGCTAAGGGAAAACATCCGCCGCATCAGCAATAGCTGGGACGCCAATCGCTCTTCAAAAGTTTCGTAGGTTCTGCTTCATACTCCCCCCCTCTGCCCTCCTCCTGCGGCGCGCAGCCGCTTCCCCCGGGATTTTTGAAGGCTGGTTCGAGTCGAGTCCCATGAGCGGGGTTTACTTCGGGCCGCAGTTTCCATACGATGAGCGGGATTGCGGACCCGTGTTCGAAGGCGGTTCGCGTTTCGTTGAAGGGGCCAGGAAGAATGCCAGCGAGCAGCCGCCTTGTGGTAATCGAACCGAACGGACCGCGCCGGGAAGTGCCGCTGGAAGGCTTTCCCTTCCGCATTGGGCGGCAGGCGGGCAACGAGCTTACGCTGCGCGACAGCCGGATCAGCCGCCAGCAGGCGCAGATCCAGCAGACCAACGGCGTCTTCGTTCTCGAGGACATGGGAAGCCGTCACGGTACGTTCGTGAACGGCCAGAAGATCATCCGCCATGAGCTGAAGGCCAATGACACGATCGAATTCGGCGTGGCCGACTCCTACCGCCTGATTTATGTCTCGGAGGGGGCGACGATCGAAGAGTTGGTAGGCCGCGTGGAGGCGCCGGCACCGGCCGGAGGCTCGCGCGAGCTGTATCACCTGGGAGTGCTGCTTGAAGTTGCCCGGGCCCTCGGCACGGGGCTTTCGCTCGAGGACATATTGACGGTGGTCGTCGACGCTGCAATTCAGGTAACGCGCACGGAACGGGGCGTACTTCTGATGGCGGGCCCGTCCGGCGAATTGCAGACTCTGGTGGCGCGCAACGCCCAGAAGACGACGCTGCGCCCGGAGGATTTGCAGGTATCGAAAAGCGTGGTCAAGCGCGTGGCAACCACACGCCGCGAGCTGATCGTGAGCGATACGGGCGACGACATTCCCATGAATCCGCAGGAAAGCATGGCGCGGCTCGCGCTGCGAACCGTGGTGGCGATCCCCATCGATAAACTGCCGGTGATCGAGGCAGTGGATGTGACGATTGCGACTCGCCAGGGCGAACTCCTGGGGGTTCTGTATCTCGACAGCCGCGCGCCCACGAGCGCGTTTTCCGCGCTGGACCGCGAGGTTCTGCGAACGCTGGCTCGCGAAGCCGCCACGGTGGTGGAGAACGCCCGACTTTTTGCGTCGTCGCGCGAAAAGGCGCGGCTCGATCACGAGATACAGATCGCGAGCGAGATCCAGCAACGGCTGCTGCCCAAATCGCTGCCCGATCTTCCCGACGTGGCGATAGCAGGCTTAACCCTGGCCTGTTACTCGGTGGGTGGAGATTGCTTCGACGTGATTGAGTTGGGCGGGGGACGGCGCGGATTTTTCGTGGGCGATGTTTCGGGCAAAGGAATATCGGCGGCCTTGCTGGCGACGCTGCTTCAGGGCGTGTTTTTCACCACCGCCGCGATGGACATTCCGATCTGCGATATTTTTTCCCGGGTGAATAAGTATTTGTGCGAACGCACCATGGAAAGCCGCTATGCGACGGTCTTCTACGGGGTGCTCGACAAGGACGGGAACTTCGAGTACGTCAATGCCGGGCACGTACCGCCGCTGGTGCGCCGAAAATCCGGATCGCTCGAGCCGCTGGCGTCGGTGAATTTCCCCGTTGGATTATTTGCCGAAGCGGAATATGAGAGCGCACGCGTGAAGCTGGAGCCGGGAGATTTCGTCGTGATCTACACCGATGGCGTGTCCGAGGCCGTCGACACCCACAACGAACAGTTTGAAGAAGTGCGGCTGAGAAAGATATTGCAGGAGTCTCCCGCGCGGACGGTGGATGAAATGGCCGGCGCGATTCGCGACAGCGTGAGGACCTTTACGCAGGGTGCCCCGCAGTCGGACGACATCACCGTGCTGGTGATTCAGTACAAACAAGGTTCAGCCTGAGCGGGCGGGCGGCGATCATTCCCCGATTACTTTGACGATCACGCGCCTGGGACGCAGGCCATCGAGTTCGACGAACAGAACGAGTTGCCCGGGGTCAACGTCGAGGCGGCTCTCGGTAAACGGCACGCTGACCTGGTGATGCAGGAGCAGTCGTAACAGCTGAGACGTCGCGCCGGCTTCGAATCTTCCTTCGTTTTTGTAGTCCACGCCCACGGGCGCCAGTTTCTCCAGGCAGGCCTCCAGATTCTCCAACAATCCAGGTCCGTCGTCGCTCACGATGACCGACGAGGTCGCGTGCAGCGACGAAACAATGATGATGCCGTCGCGAAAGCCGCTCTTTTCCATGGCGGCTTTTACCCGCGACGTAATGTTGAACACTTCGCGGGGCTTATTGGATTGCAGAGTGATTTGTTCGTTGTAGATTTTCATCACGCCCGCGACTGAGAGCAATTTCAACGCCGAATACGCCTGAATGTGCGTCTGCAGGGTGCAGCTGGGGGCAATGATGAATACAACTGGCATCCTGACCCCAGGGCGTAGCATCCTTGTTTTATGAGGCTTGCAGCACATCCGCGCCTGTTCGCATAGGCAAGTCCCGAAGCGGTCTGTTACAATTTTGCGGTCTCAGGGGCTGGCTGGGCGCGCGACCGCGCCCGACATGGCGGAAAACATCAGACAAAAAAAAGTCATTCTGCTGGTGATAGCGGGCTTGGCCGTTTTGCTTGTGGCAGTGATTGCGCTGCGCAGGAAGCCGCCTGAGGTGGCGATTACCAGCGTCGCCCAGGAAGATCTGAGCGAGACGATCACGAGTAACGGAAAAGTCGAGCCAATCGCTCCGGATACGGCCCATGCTGAGTTTCCGACGTTTGTGGCGAAGGTGTTTGCCAGCGAAGGACAAGCGGTTCATCGCGGGGAGCAGATTCTGACTCTCGATGCCGGCGACGTACAATCCCAACTCGCGCAGGCAAGAACCAGCTTGCTTGCGGCTCAAACCGATCTGCGCAACGCCCGCGCAGGCGGCTCGCTCGACGAGGTGGCGCAGGTGCGCGGAAGCCTCGAACAAGCGCGGGTGGATGTGGAAAGCCTGCAGCGCACGGAGAAAGCACTCGAACAGCTCGTAACCCAGCATGCGGCGACCGAAGACGAGCTTTCCCAGAACCAGGCTGCGCTGGCGAAAGCCCGGTCGCGGGTTCAAGAGCTCGAGCAGAGGAAAGAAGCGCTGGCCGAGAAAGCCACATCGATGGCGGAGAACTCCGGCCTGGTTGCGAAGCAGGCGCAGGAACAAGTCACGTCCCTGGAAGAAAAACTTCGCTCGGCCGACGTGATCGCTCAAACCGACGGGACGCTCTATTCCCTTCCCGTCCGCGCCGGGGATTACGTCAAAGTGGGAGATGTACTCGCGGAAATGGCTGATCTGCACCACGTGCGCGTGCGGGCTTTTGTGGACGAACCCGATCTGGGGCGGCTTGCGCCGAAGCAGGCCATTCAGGTGACCTGGGACGCCAAACCGGGCCGAACGTGGGCCGGCCGGACGCAGCAGATTCCCAAACAAGTGGTGCCGCACGGAATGCGCAGCGTCGGCGAGGTTCTTTGCTCGGTGGAAAACGACAAACTCGAGCTGCTCCCGAACACTAATGTCGAGGTGACCATTTTAATTGTCGAGCGCCGCAACGTGCTGGTGGTGCCGCGCGCGGCGGTGCGGGAGGACGGCGGTAAGCGCTACGTGTTTGTGGTTCGTGGCGACAGCATTGAGCGCCGCGAGATCTCTGTAGGGATCGCCAGCGCATCCAAGTATGAGGTGGTGTCGGGCCTGCAACTGAATGACCGGATCGCGCTGCCGGGTGATCACAACTTGCGCGACGGCATGACAATTCGTATTGCAGAGGGCACTTAGAGTGCGGCGCTATCGAACTAAGACGGTGATCGTGAACGGGGCAGTCCTCTTCCTGCTCCTCTTCCTCTTCAGGCCGCTCTTCCTGCCGGCAATTCGAACGGCTTTCGCGGCCGCGTCTTCCAATGACGTTGGAGGGATACTTCAATCGGCGCAGCACGAGTTCGATCTGGGAAACTATGCAGCCGCCATCAAGACCTTGCAATCCGCCGTTGCGCTGAATTCCGCGAGCGCCGAAGCGTATTACTGGCTGGGGCGCAGCTATTACGAAATCCGGGACTATGATAACGCCATCACGCAGGGCGAGAAGTCCGTGGCGTTGGACGCGAAGAATTCTCTATATCATCAGTGGCTGGCCCGCTCGTACGGCGGCAAAGCCGACCGGGACCGAAGCTTCTTCCTGGCAAAAAAGGTAAAGAAGGAACTCGAAGAAGCGGTTCGTTTGAACCCTTCCAACATCGAGGCTCGCCTGGACCTGGAAGACTTCTGCATCAGCGCTCCGTGGATCGTGGGCGGCAATAAAGACGAGGCGCGCGATCAGGTGGACGCGATCTCGGCTCTTGATGCCATCGACGGCCACGTGGCCCGCGCCAATTTCGATCTCCAGGGAATCAAGCGGCCCGATCTGGCCGAGACCGAGTACCGCCAGATCTTGAGCTCCAAGCCAGCCCGGCTGGAGCCGTATTTCGAAGCAATTACTTTCTTCCAGAAGCAGAACGACCTGCCCGGTATGCAGACGGCGATCGACGGCGCGGCGCAGGTCAACGCGAAGGATCCGCGCGTGCTGTACTTTCAGGCTGTGGACTGGGTGCTTTCCGGAACTGAACCGGTCCGCGCGGAGGAGTACCTGAAGTCCTACCTTGCGAGCACTCCCGAACGAAGCGATTGGCCGCCGCACGCCGCCGCGCGCGAATGGCTGGGAAGACTTTACGAATCGCAAGGCAAGCGCGCCGAGGCCGCGGAGCAGTACCGCGCGGCGCTGCAACTGGAGCCGGGAAGAAAAGAAGCGACGGCCCGGCTGCAGAAACTCGAGAAGGCCTCCCCATGAAGCTCCTCTCTTCCGGCGACGCGCTAAAATCCTTCAAGCATGCGATCGTTGGCGCTGGACTGGCCGCCCTCGTTTTCGCCAGCCCGGCGCTCGCACAGACCACCGAGAAGATGACGCTGCGGCAGGCCGTCACGCTGGCTCTGCAGAACAGCCGCGACCTTAAAATTGCGCGCCTGCAATATACCGTGGCGCTGAATGAGGCCGGCCTGGACCGTGCCGCCTTCCGGCCGAACCTCTACACGGGCGCCGGATATGTCTACACGTATGGTTTCCCAGCGCTGCCGGGCGGCGGCCCGCCTTCCCTGTTCCAACTGGACTATACCCAGGAAATTTTTAACCCGCTGCTAAAGGGCCAGCAGAAAGCGGCCGAGGATCGCGCGAAGAATCAGAAGCTTGAAATCGACCGGATGCAGGACGACGTAATCGTCCGCGCGGCGACAGCGTATCTGGAACTTGGCAAGGTGCGGCATTCACTGGAATTGATTCAGAACGAACGTGCCAGCGCGGCGAAGATTCTGGAAGTAATGCGCGAGCGTGTGGCCGCCAACCAGGAACTCCCGATTGAAGTGACGCGCGCAGAGCTAACCATCGCTCGTACGCAGGAGCGACTGGTAAAGATCGAGGACCGCGACGGTG